>JAJZLV010000056.1:0-16128 GCA_021803215.1 Actinomycetes bacterium
TGTTGGTTATGCCGACCTCGGATGCAGGCCGCCTGCGGGGTAAGGGATCTGCTCCGGTCAGGTCGGCATAACCCAAGCTCTGGGTCAGAGCGCGTCGAGGAAGGCCAGCAGGCCCTCGAGCGAACTCGGCGCCGCTGGCTGCTTGCCGGGCGCGCACTGCTTCGAGTTGACGGACCGTGCCATATGCAACCCCCTGCTCAAGTGTCCGTCGGTATCCTGACCGACGGATCGAGCGGATAAGGTGAATGGCGTGGCCGGGCGGCGACAGCGAGGGGCACGAGAAGAAGGGATGCTGCAGCTGACTGCAGAGCAGCGACGACGCCAGCGCAAGATCGTCACCGCGCTGGCGAGCATCGACCTCGCCCTCCCAGGGTCAGTCGAGATCCGGCGCACTCGCTGCGGCAAGCCGCAGTGCAGTTGTCACAGCGACGACGCAGCGCGCCATGGCCCCTACATCGTGTGGACCCGCAAGGTGAACGCCCGCACGGTCACCCAGGTGTTGAGCGAAGACGAGCTGGACGGCTATCGCGCCTGGCTCGACAACTCGCGACGCCTACGCGAGCTCGTCGACGAGCTCCACAAGCTCACTTTGCACGTCGTCGAAGGACGGCAGCGACGATCGAGTCCACCAGCCCGAGCCCGCTCCCACTCTGACGTGCCGTGACCGGCAGCTCCTCGTCTCAGTCAGGGACGTGGGGCCCGGTGCCGGCATCAAAAGTGGGAAAGTCGAGAGATAGAGGGGCCTCCCAAAACCCGAGCGGGAATGCGAACCGTTCCCCTTCCAGAGCTCGTGATGAGGGAACTCGCGCCACACTTGGCGGACAAAGCCCCTGACGACCTTGTCTTCCCAGCTCCAGACGGCGGGCTCCTACGCCGCACCAACTGGGCGAAGCGCTTCTGGCGCCCTGCAACTGAGAAGGCGGCTCTGGCCCCGCTTCGCATTCACGACCTGCGCCACACCGCAGTGGCCCTGTGGGTAGCCGCTGGCGCCTCGCCGCTCGAGCTCACCCGCCGGGCCGGGCACTCATCATCGAGCTTCGTACTGGATCGCTACGGCCACCTGTTTGACGAGGGCCGCAAGGCGACGACGGACCGCCTAGATGAGATGGCCCGCCAGGCGGCCGCAGAGAACGCCAGCTAACCCGAGGCGGCCTCCGGCGCTCCGCCCGGGGGAAGGGCGGCAACCGGAGCGAAGGGGAGGGCAGGGCTCGCCACGGGCGTCGGTCGATAGCGGAGGTCCCTCGCCTGGTCCAAGACCCTTTCAAGGCGCCCGTCATGCATCCACCAAACCCGCCCCCAGACGGGCTGTGCCGCCGTGCCGGCGAGGATGAAAGACCCGGGCTGGCCCCAGGGGAGCTCGCTAGCGTCGGCGCCCTGGGCGGCCATGCCCGAGCCGAGGACCGTGTCAGAGTGCTCCCGGGAGCCGCAACGAAGGGCGATTCGCAACTGCATCTGGTCCCGCATGGCGGTCGGCACGACCGAGGAGTCGGGCTTCTGGGTGGCGGCCACCACCATGATGCGGTCAGCCCGTCCGAGCCGGACGAGGTCGCCGAGCAGACGGCGCACGAGCTGGACTTCGGCCCTCTCGGCCCGGTCGAGGCCTTCTGTGTCGACGAACACCGAGAGCTCGTCGATGGCGATGAGGATGGGGCGGACAGCCCCAAGAGGCCAAGACCTGAGGCCTTCTGCCCTTCGAGCTGCCGCCCGCCGGAGCCGTTCGGCCTCGACCGCCTGAAGGACAGCCACAGCGTCTGTGATGGTCTCGCCGACCCGCCAGGCCAGAGGAACCCAGGTCTCGAGCTCCGACAGCCCCTTGCCGTCGAGAAGCACGAGTTGGACGCTTGGGTCGAGGGCCGCCCAGGCGATGACGAGGTGGATGAGGGACTTCCCAGTCCCCGGCTGGCCGCCGATGAGGAGGTGGGCGTCTTTCAGCAAGACCCCCACCTCTTCGCCCTCTTCGGAGCGGCCCAGGGGGACCGGCTCGCGGAGAAAGTCCGTCGGGCCCTCGTGGCTCAGGTGCGGTGGGTCGACCAGCGCCAAGGCTGAGAGCGGGTCCACATAGACCAACCGCACCCGAACGACCCCGGGCCGGGCTTGTTCAACCTTGGTGCGGATGGCGCCGAACTGAGCGCCGAGGGCCGCCGCTCGCCGCTGCCAGCGCTCGACATGTTCGCCCGCCCAGAGCTTGACCTCGAGGGTCTCAGTGTCCGGGCAGCGCCACGAGCCCTCCCGAGCCCAGGACGTAAAGACGATCCGCTCTGGAAGCCGGCCTCGCCCCTCGGCCTCGAGCACCAGGCGAACCCCCCGGGCGTGGCCCCGCGGTACTCCGTCTGGCCGCAGAAGGGCCCAGAAGGCCCGGCGGGGCAGGTTCCAACGAGCGGGCCCCCGAAGGCCCCAGGCTGTCAGGAAGAGGACGCCGGCAAGAACTGCCCACGGCCCGACTCTGAGCCAGGCGAGGGCACAAAAAGCGGCCAGGAGGTAGTCGGACCAGTAGCGGCGCAGAGAAGGAGGGAGAGTCTCCTCCGGGATCGCGGCCCTTTCAAAGTTTCGTGTCATCAACCGACATGTCGGCACCAAACCAGCCAGCCGATACCCCTTATTATCGGTCATGGACAGTTTGCCTTGTGATGGGCTTAACGCAAGGTGCCCTCAGACCAGATACTTATAGGAAGCCCAGCTGCAGCTGTCGCTCTCAAGCAATGCTGACAGCCGCTATCTTCCCGCTACTCCAGGCCGCGGCTTCATAATGGCTTGTCGGAGCTCCGACCCCAACCACAGGAGGTACTTGTACTTACCGAACGATATCCTGGACATATCTACCGTCATTGTCGCCGCCGATAAGCTTGTGAGCGGCCTGGAAACTCTCATCAGACTGGCTCGTAGACGGCTGCATCAACATCAACCCCATAGGAAGGAGACTGCCATGGCTGGTGGTACTACGGAGCAACGAATTGAGAAATTGGAGCGACAGGTGGAGAAGCTGCGCCAGCGCCTCACACTGTTGGAGAACCAGTGGATCCTGCCCCCCCATGGCCTCCCGGCGCTGGAACGCCGGGTCGCCGAACTGGAGGCTCGGGCGGCCGCTAGCGAGGCGGCTCTGGAGATGTAGCAGCGGCCGCAGGTATAGCTTCTCGCGAGGCTGATGTAATGGGCGCCGATAACCCCTATTATCGGCCATGGACAGGTACTCCGCCGGGTCGCTGGAGGCGGAGAGGATGGCCTGCTCGACTCGCGAGGCCCTTTGCCATCGCGGCAAAAACTAGGAGCCGGCCCTTGCCGTTCGCGGCGACCGAGAGGTGCTCATCGGCGTTGCGGGCCTTGTCGTTCCAGCGAAGTGCCGGACGTCGGAAGTCTTTTGGAGAGGCGAACGGCCGTGAGCCCACCTAAAGCAGTACCCTCCACAAGGCGGGAAACTGCGACACTGGCGGTGGTGAATCCGGCATCCCCACTCGGCTGCTTAGCCTCAGAGGTGCCAGGGCGGCAGGCCTTGTACGTGGTCGTTACCAGCCATAATCGCTGTATTCTCCGTCCAGTGGCTCTTCGGGTCGACCCAGCCACAAGTGCAGCGGAACCGGTACCGCGGGGCGCCCCGATCGAACCAGATCAACCTGTGGGTCACGCCGTTCCTGGTAGCTATCGCCCTTTTGAGCCTGCGCACCGCCGACCAAATTACAACTCTTGCCGAGCCTCCGCACCCTGTCCCGTGCCGGGCGACCCAACTTCACAGTCTCGGCTCGCTCGTCGTGCGAGGAGGACTCGGGAAGGCTCACTTACGGTGGGGCTAGCTGGAATCGAACCAGCGACCTCAGCATTATCAGTGCTGCGCTCTAACCGACTGAGCTATAGCCCCGAAACGTCCAGCCAGGCTACACCGGGCAGGACGGGACGATGCCCGCCTGCGTCACTCGTTTCCGGACGCGAGTGGAGCGACGGCGGCGACGCTCTGTCCACCGTCCAGATTCATCACTCTCACGCCTGTGGCGTCCCTTCCCTGAGCAGCGATCTCCCGAACCGCCGTGCGGATCACGACTCCAGCCGACGAGACCACGATGATCTCGTCGTCGAGAGCAGCCATGATCGCCGCCACGACCCGGCCTCGCTTCTGGGTGAGCTTGATCGCCCGAACTCCCTGTCCTCCTCGAGCCTGACTGTGGAAGTGGTCGAGCTTCGTCCGCTTGCCGAAGCCGGCGTCCGTGACGACCAGTAGATCTACTCCCTCCCTGGCGGTGTCGCAGGATACGAGCTCATCTCCCGGCTTCAACCGCATCCCCCGCACGCCAGCTGCACTTCGCCCCATCGGTCGCACTTCTGCCTCCGCGAAGCGGATGGCCATCCCCTGGCGACTGACGAGGATGAGCTCGTCGTCCCCAGTCGTACGGATAACCCGGACTAGCTCGTCTCCATCGCTCAGATTGATGGCGATGAAGCCCTCGCGACGGGACTTGTCGTACTCGCTCAGCGCTGTCTTTTTCACCTGTCCTGCTCGAGTGGCGAAAAGCAGGTACTCGTCCTCGGAGAAGCGGCCGGCCTCGATGATGGCCTGCACTGTCTCAGAAGGCTCGAGCGGGAGGAGATTGATAGCCGGTGTCCCCCGGCTCGTGCGGTCCTTGATCGGGATCTCGTGCGCCCGGAGGCGGTACACCTTGCCCTGGTTCGAAAAAAAGAGGAGGTGGGCGTGAGCGGTGGTGTGGACGACCTGGTGTACCAGGTCCTCCTCTTTCAACTTCGCTCCCTGGACACCTCGCCCTCCGCGAGCCTGAGTCCGGAAGGCATCGGCCGAGACCGCCTTCAGGTATCCGGCTCGGGTGATCGTGATGACCATCTCCTCGTCCTCGATGAGGTCCTCGATGTTCAAGTCACCCGGGTCGTGCACGATCTGGGTCCGACGCCCATCGGCGTACTTGTCCCGCACGTCGATCAGCTCGGTGGCTATCACCCCGCGAAGCCGTGCCGGGTCACCAAGGATCGCCTCGAGCTCAGCGATCGTTGTCCTCAGCTCCTCCATCTCGGCTTCGAGCTCGGACCGGCCAAGACGGGTAAGCCGCCCGAGAGTCATGTCGAGGATGTGCGTAGCTTGTTCTTCTGAGAACGAGAACGGTGCAGCCATTAACGCCATCCGAGCGCTTGGGCGGTCTTCGGAGGCCCTGATAGTGGCGATGACCTCGTCGAGCATGTCGATCGCCCGAAGGAGCCCTTCGACGATGTGAGCCCGAGCCCGAGCCCGCCGAAGGCGATACTCAGATCGTCTCGTGATTACCTCGATCTGGTGATCGACATAGGCCCCGATCGCCTGAGCCAGGTTGAGCAGACGGGGAACGCCGTCTACCAGCGCCAGCATGTGCACGCCGAAGCTTGTTTGCATCGGCGTGTACTTGTACAGGTTGTTCAGAACCACATTCGCGTTGGCGTCCCGCTTCAAGGTGACGACGAGCCGGGTGTCGTCACCGGCCGAGAGGTTCTCGAGACTGTCGATGCCGGCGATGTCCCCTGAGTCGACGGCCTCGGCGATACGCGTCGAGATGCCCTCGACCGAGGTCTGATAGGGGATCTCGGTCACCACCACCTGGTTCTTGCCGCCCCGTCCCTCGACGATCTCGGCGACGGCCCGCATCTTCACCGAACCGCGGCCTGTCCGGTAAGCATCGATGACGCCCTGGCGCCCAAGGATCTGGCCGCCGGTCGGGAAGTCGGGCGCTTTCACGAACTGCATGAGGTCGTCGGAGGTCGAGTCCGGGTTCTCTAGGAAGTGGATCGTGGCGTCTATGACCTCACCCAGGTTGTGGGGGGGGATGTTGGTCGCCATGCCGACCGCGATGCCCTGAGAGCCGTTGACAAGCAAGTTCGGGAAACGGGCAGGAAGGACGACCGGTTGCTCGTCACTGCCGTCGTAGTTGGGCGCCATGTCGACGGTCTCTTCGTCGATGCCGTCCAACAGCACCATCGCCAGATGCCCCAGGCGGCACTCGGTGTAGCGAGCGGCCGCCGGCCCCATGTTCGGGCCGGGCGCGCCAAAGTCTCCGTGCCCTTGTATCAAGGGGTGGCGCAGGGAGAAGGCCTGGACCATCCGGGCGAGGGCGTCGTAGATGGCGGCGTCCCCGTGAGGGTGGAAGCGTCCCATGACGTCGCCCACCACCCGGGCCGACTTCACGAAGGAGCGATCCGGCCGCAGCCCTTCGGTCCCCATGGCGTAGAGGATCCTCCGATGGACGGGCTTCAGCCCGTCCCGGACGTCCGGGAGGGCTCTTTGCACGATGACCGACATCGAGTACTCGAGGAAGGAGCGCTCCATCTCCTCCTGAATCTCGATGGGGAGGACGGCAATGCCACCGCCCTCCTCGCCGGGTCCGATCCCACTTCCTCCACTGCCGTTGGTGTCAGCCATTTGCCGGTTCGCCTTCGCCTCAGATGTCGAGGAAGCGGATGTCCTTTGCGTTTGTCTGGATGAAGTGGCGACGGAGCTCCACGTCGTCGCCCATGAGGATCGAGCAGATCTCGTCTGCGATGCTCGCCTGCTCCATCGTCACCTGGAGCAACGAGCGCTTGTCGCGGTCGATCGTCGTCTCCTTCAGCTCCTCCCAGTTCATCTCGCCGAGGCCCTTCAGGCGGCTGAAGTCCTTGTTGTAGTTGGGATGCTCGGCGACGAACCGGGCGCGGGCGACGTCGTCTTTCAAGTAGACCTTCGTTGTACCGACCTCGGCCGAGTAAAGCGGTGGCTGGGCTACGTAGACATGGCCTGCTTCGACAAAGGGCTTCATCTGGCGGAGGAAGAAGGTGAGAAGGAGGGTACGGATGTGCGAGCCGTCGACGTCGGCGTCCGCCAGGATGATCACCTTGTCGTAGCGGATCTTCGTCACGTCGAAGTCATCTGCCAGCCCGGCGCCGATCGCCATGATGAGAGCCTGGATCTCGGCGTTCTTCAACATCTTGTCGACGCGGGCCTTCTCGACGTTGAGGATCTTCCCCCGGATCGGAAGCACTGCCTGGGTCCGGGGATCACGGGCCTTCACGGCTGAGCCCGCCGCCGAGTTCCCCTCGACGATGAACAGCTCGCACTCGTCCGGGTTGCGAGAGGAGCAGTCGTAGAGCTTGCCCGGAAGCCCTGCCCCGTCAAGGGCGCTCTTCCGCCTCGTCAGCTCCTTGGCCTGCTTGGCAGCCACGCGAGCCCGCTGGGCGAGAAGGGCCTTTTGCACCACCTGGGCGCCCTCTTTCGGGTTCTCCTCCAACCACTCGGCGAGCTTCTCGTTGGTAGCCCTTGCCACCAGGGAGCGCATGGCCGTGTTGCCGAGCTTCGCCTTGGTCTGACCCTCGAACTGGGGCTCGGTGAGGCGAACCGACACGATGGCCGTCAAGCCCTCGCGCACGTCTTCACCCGAGAGGTTCTCGGCTCCCTCCTTGACGAGGTTGCGCTGACGGGCGAACTTGTTGACGACGTTCGTGAGCGCCTGGCGGAAGCCGTCCTCGTGCATACCGCCCTCTATGGTGGCGATGCCGTTGGCGAAGGAGTGGATCGACTCGTAGTAGCCGGTGTTCCACTGGAGGGCGACGTCCACCTCCTGCCCCTCTTCGGAAACCGAGTAGGCGGCCACCCTCTTGAAGAGGGGCTCCTTAGAGGCGTTCAGGTGCTTCACATAGTCGACGATTCCGCCTGCATAGCGGAAGACCTGCGGTGCCGGGTCGTGCCCGGCTCGCTCGTCTTTGAAACGGATCTCGAGACCCCTGTTCAAAAAGGCCATCACCTGGAGGCGCTCGGTGATGGTCTGGGCTCGGAACTCCACCTCATCGAAGACGGCGGGGTCGGGCCAGAAGCTGACGGACGAGCCGGTCCTCCCAGAAGCTGCCTCTCCGACCACCTCGAGGGGGCCGGTCGGCTTTCCGCCGCCGCGGAATTCGAGCCGGTGGCGCTTCCCGTCCCGGTCGACCTCGAGGCGAAGGCGAGTCGAAAGGGCGTTCACCACCGAGACGCCGACGCCGTGCAAGCCTCCAGAGACCTTGTAGCCTCTCCCGCCGAACTTCCCGCCGGCATGCAGCACCGTCAGCACGATCTCGGCGGCGGACTTTCCCTTGTACTGCGGGTGCTCGTCGACTGGAAAGCCGCGGCCGTTGTCGACGACCCGGCAGCCGCCATCGGCCAGCAAGGTGACGTCGATCCTCGTGCAGTATCCCGCCATCGCCTCGTCGACGGCGTTGTCCACAACCTCCCAGACGAGGTGGTGGAGGCCGCTCGGACCGGTCGATCCGATGTACATCCCCGGCCTCTTGCGGACTGGCTCCAGCCCCTCGAGGACTGTGATGTCCTTGGCTGTATAGCCAGCCTCTACGCGGGCACGGTCTTTCGTCTCGACGTTTGCTGCCACGGGCGCGGGCCTTCCGAGAGGGGATCTGTCACTGGCCGGCCGAGCACAGCGCTCCAAGATCTGGTTGGACCCTGCGGGCAGCCGACGATGAAGTACATCCTACCGTGAAGCTGCGACGGCCCCGGGCATTTCAGCCTGCTTTCGGAGGCGCATTTCACCGTTCTGACCTGGGATTTACCCGTGCCGAGAGCCGAGATGCCACCGGATGGCCAACGGCCACGGCCAGCCCCTCCAAGAGCCTGTCGGAAAGCAGGGCCACCTGGGTCGCCCAAGGGGAGCTCTCGACCTCCACCACCAGCTCATCGCCGCGAAGCGCCACCGGCCTGACCCACCTGGCCAGCTCGGCTCCGACAGCCTCCGGCCAGGCCGCGAGGACGGCGGCGAGGACGGCGGCCTGGGAGAGGCCGCGAGAACGCAGGAGAGAGGAGAGAGCCTCTCCGATGGCGGTCAGCTCGAGGTCGGCAGGCCCGTCGTCATGGCCGCTCATCTCGTGAGCCTCCCACCTGCAATGTGGACGACAAGCTCGGGCCGCGCCCCGGGCGGCAATGAACTGGCCGTGGTCAGCAGGGCTTGTCCCGCCGGCAGCTCGGCGAGAAGGGCCGTTGCAGTGGCCGGGTCGAGCTCAGAGAAGGCGTCGTCCAGCAGCAGCACCGGCGCCGAACCCGTCACGCCGCTCACGTAGCGGTGTATTCCGAGACGGAGCGCCAGAGCGGCACAGCGCTGGCGGCCCTGGGAGAGCCGGCTTCGGGCGTCGAGACCCCCGGCTGAGAGCTGCAGGTCGTCTCGCTGCGGCCCGACAGTCGTCATCTGGCGTCGAACGTCTTCTGGACGGGCCTTCTGCAGAGCGGTCAGCAGGTCGGGTTCGAATGAACAGAGATAGCCGAGCTCGAGCGGCCCGGCGCTCGGGGCGAGAGCTGCGAAAGCCTCGGCGACATAGGAGGAGATCTCGCTCACCAGCCTGGCTCGTGCCTGCACCACAGCCTCACCGGCGCTCGCCAGGCGCTCGTCCCAGGTGTCGAGTGTCGCGACGGCGTCGGGGGAGAGACGGCCGCCCAGCTGGCGCAAGAGGGCGTTTCGCTGCCGGAGCGCCCGCTCGAAAGCCGCCCGCTCCGCTCCGAGCCTCGGAGATGTGAGAAAGACCGCGTCGTCGATGAGGTCGCGGCGTCCTGCCGGACCTGCCTTCACGATCTCGAGGTCATCAGGCGTGAACAGGGTCGTGCGGAGAACCTCGACGAGCTGCCGGGCCGAGGCGACCCGCTGGCCGTTCAAAAAGGCCAGGTCGCGCCGACCAGCCAGGAGCTGGACCGCGATGTCGACTCGGCGGTTGTGCTGCACAATGTCACAGGAGAGATGGGCTTTCTCCTCACCTTGGCGGATGAGAGCCTCCCGCGCCACCCCGCGGAAGGACCGGAGCAGCGAGCAGTAACAGAGCGCCTCGAGCAGGCTCGTCTTGCCGGCGCCGTTGTCTCCTTGCAGGACCGTGAGACCGCCCGGCGCCGGCTCCAGGACAGCCGAGGAGAAGTTCCTGAAGTCGCGCAGCTGAAGGCGCGTCACATGGCTCGCCGAAAAGCTCTGACCGAGGATCAGGAGACCTTCACCGGCATGAGGAGATAACGGTACTCGTCCTCCTCCTCGCCCCGTACGAGGGCCGGCTTGCCTGGATCGTTCACCTCGATCACGAGCACCTCGGACCTGAGGGCCTCGACGCCGTCGAGCAGGTACGCCGGGTTGAAGGCGATCATCAGCTCCTCGCCGGCGAATTCGCCCTCGATCGCCTCAACGGCCCGGCCGCTCTCGGGCGTCAGCACCTGCAGCTCGACCCCGGAATCCTTGAACGACAACCTGACAGGCGTCGTCATGTCCTTGCTGTCGCGCACCAGCAGGCGCACCCGGCGAAGGGCCGCCCCGAACTCCTCTCGCCTCACCTTGAGCCGGTAGCTGTAAGAAGGTGGGACCAGCCGATCCACATCGGGAAATTGCCCTCTTACCAGCCTTGTCGTGATACGCACCTCCCCGATCTCGAAGACCGCGTCAAGATCGCTGTGGCGGAACGTGATCTTGTCGCCCCCGTCCTCGCGACCGGAGCTGACCAGGCGCTGCACCTCCGCAAGCGCCTTGGCGGGCACCAGCACCTGGGAGCCCTCGTCAATGGCCGACAGTCCTTCGAATTCCCTGAAAGCAAGCCGGTAAGAGTCCGTCGCGACGAGCCGAAGTCCTTTCTCGGTCGCCTTCATCTGCACGGCGGTCAGCTGCGGAGCGCGCGAGTCGTCGGCCAGGGCGGCCCTCACAACCTGGCGGAGCCCCTCGGCGAAGACCTCTGAGGGCAGATCGATCCCCCCCGACTCCGGCGCGCTCAACCTCGTGATCTCGGCCCCGGCTGCGGCACGGACCACGAATTCCGCCCGCCCGGCTGAGAAACGGACCTCGTCCTCCCCGCCTACCACGTTCACCGCCCCCGACTCGAAGGAGCGGACGATGTCTGTCACGAGCCGGGTTGGCACGAGGACGGTGCCGTCAGACTCTCCCGCCACCTCACAGCGGGCCTCTATAACGAGGTCAGGGTCGGAGCCGACGATCTCGAGCTGCCGGCCGCGAAGCGTGAGCTGCAGCCCGGGCACGCTGCCCGTGAGCGAGGTGCGGCCGGCGGTCGCCCGGCTCGCGGTCATGAGAGCCTCGAGGAGCACGTCGCGGTCGGCTCGACATCTCACGGCAGCCACCTTTCTTCCGAAAAGAATTCTGTATCAGGAGTAATAAGAGCTGTGGACTGTGGACAACGGCGTGTTTTGCCTGCTAGGAGCCGCAAAGTTATTCCTTTGATATCCACGGTTTCCAGTTCGCGGTCCAGGGTAGGACTACCGGTTGTGGATATCACGTTCCGTGATCCACGGCATCTGACCCAGCCTTCCACACGAGGCGCAGCCGTTTCCCACCGCGGAGTCCACAAGCTCACTCGCCCTGCTTTATCTGCACTATGAGCTCTGTGACGGTCTCGTATATCTGGCGGCGTTCCCGCATGAGGGACGAGATCTTGTCGACGGCGTGGATGACAGTCGTGTGGTCCCTGTCCCCGAACTCTCGTCCGATGGCCGGGTAGGAGTAGTCTGTCAGCTCTCTGAACAGGTACATGGCTATCTGGCGAGCGATCACGAGCGGCCGGCGCCTGCTGGGTCCGCAGAGCTCGTCGACCGTGAAGCCGAAGTGGGCGGCTGACAGGGAGATTATCTGTTTGGCGGTGATCCGGCGCGGCTGACTGGCTGCCACTATGTCGGCCAAGACGGTCTCTGCCAGCTCTCGGGTGAGGGGCTGCCGGTTGAGGCTGGCGAACGCCGTCACCCTTATGAGGGCTCCCTCGAGCTCTCTTATGTTCTCCTTCACGTTGGAGGCGATGAAGTCGAGCACCTCGTCGCCGACCACGGCTCCTTCGTGCTCGGCCTTGGTGCGCAGGATGGCGATCCTGGTCTCGAGTTCAGGTGGTTGGATGTCTGTCGTGAGACCAGAGAGAAGCCTGCTTCGCAAGCGGTCCTCGAGAGTGGCTATGGCCTTGGGAGGCCTGTCTGAGGTGAGGACGATCTGCTTGGAGGCGCCGTAGAGGGAGTTGAAGGTGTGGAAGAGCTCTTCTTGCAGCGACTCTTTTTTGTCCATGAACTGGACGTCGTCGAGCAGCAGGACGTCGCACTCGCGGTAGCGACGCCTGAACTCACCCATGTCTGTCTTGGCCCGGAGCGTCTCGACGAACTCGTTCATGAAGGTCTCGGTCGAGACGTAGCGGACGCGAAGGCGCCAGAAGTTCTCCCGCACATAGTTCCCTATCGCCTGCAGGAGGTGGGTCTTGCCGAGTCCGGCGCCTCCGTAGACGAAAAGCGGGTTGTAGCTGCGAGCCGGCGCCTCCGCCACAGAGAGAGCCGCGGCGTGGGCGAAGCGATTCGAGGGTCCGATGATGAAAGCGTCAAAGGTGTAACGGGGGTTGAACGGGGCGTCTCCCGGCACCTCGTGGCCGCGGGCCGGCCGGCTCTGTGCCTGGGCCGGCCGCAGCACCTCGAGCCTCTCCTCGGCGAAGAGGCTGTCGTCGTGACTCTGTGCCTCGATGGTCTCGGTGATGTCGACGTCGAAGCGGATCGGGTAGTCGTTGCCGGTCGTGTCAGTGAGCGCGTCGTGCAGCAGAGCCTGGAAGCGGCCTTCGAGCCTGTCACGCACCACTGTGCTCGGAACCGAGAGCACGAGGGTACCGTTCACCACCGCGACGGGTCTTATACCGGCGAACCATGCCTTCCAGGCGGCTTCCGACACCTGCGACTGCAGCGAGACCGAGCAGTCCTCCCAAAGTTGTTGGGCCTCTGTCACCCCTGGGCGCCCCTCGCTTGCTCGTCTCGTTCGGATGGTTCCACGGCTGTGCAAAGGCGGCTCGCGCCACCCCGGAGCGGGCATCCTACAACCGCTCGTCCACAACCGCTCGGGCGCGTATTGCCTGCTAGAGAGGGTATATGGCTCGGTGAGCAGGCAATTGGCCCCGGGCGGAAACTCTCGTGACGAGGAACCGCGGAGACCACCTAGAATGGCTTGTCCGGATCGGGCGGCGAGGCCGTCGATGAACGAGAAGAAGCGAGATGAAGCGCACCTTCCAGCCGAACAATCGCAAGCGGGCCCGCAAGCACGGTTTTCGTCACCGCATGTCGAGCCGAGCCGGCCAGGCGATCCTGAAGGCCCGCCGCCGCCGCGGGCGCGCCCGCCTCTCAGCCTGAGCAAGCGCGCTCATCTGAGCAACGGCCCTGGTCTTCGCAGGGTATCAGGCAAACGTATGTTTGATGCATTGAGAGATTCCCCCTGCCGCGCCAGGTCAGGGGCGGTCGCGGTACAATACGGGCCTGCTCCAATGGACGGGTCGCTCTACGTGGCCTATGCCGTTCCTCGCCGGGTTGGCACGGCCGTCGAGCGGAACGCCTGTCGTCGGCGCTTAAGGGCCGTGGCGCGTGAGGCGGTCGGGGTTGTGCCAGCTGGCAGCTACCTGATCGGAGCCGGACCGGGAGTCCGGAACCTCCCATTTCAGGAACTGAGGAGACGGGTGATCGAAGCGATGAACCGCGCGGCCGGGGGCGAGAAGAGATGAGCCCCCTCTCGAAGGTCATGCTCTTTCTCATCCGCGCCTATCAGGCAGCTTCGGCCGGCCGTCTCTCGCCTTGTCGTTTCCAGCCGACCTGCTCTAGCTATGCGGCCGAGGCTATCGAGGCGCTCGGGCCTCGCCGCGGCGCCTGGCTCGCCGTGAAGCGGCTCTTCCGTTGCCGCCCTGGGGGCGGCCGGGGCTTCGACCCAGTTCCCGTGGAGACGCCATGATCCTCGCCTCGGTGATCGGCTCGATCATCGCTCCCTTCGCAAACGTCTTCGCCTGGGTGCTAGCCGGGTGTTACAGCTTTACCCACAGCTACGGCTGGTCGATCGTCCTTTTGACCCTCGCCACCATGGTGATCGTCTTCCCGCTCACCCGCGCCGGCACGCGGTCGATGATGAGGATGCAGCTTCTTCAGCCGGAGATGAAGAAGATCCAGAACAAGTACAAGTCGCCCCCCGGGACGCCGACGGAGGAGCGCCAGGCTAACCGGCTCAAGCTCAACGAAGAGATGATGGCGCTCTACCGGGAGAACGGGGTCAACCCGACCGGCGGCTGCCTCCCGATGTTCATCCAGTTCCCGATCTTCATCGTCCTCTACGACGTCATCCGTGGGATGACGAGGACGGTCACGAGGGGCACGGGCAAGGCTGCCCACACGGTCATCGCTCCTCAATACATCCCCAAGCGCACCCAGCTCTACCACGCTGTCATCTCGAGCCACGCCCAGCTCAACTCCTTCGGGGTGAACCTGGCCGACTCAGTGCGCAGCCCTGGGTCGCTCGTCCACAAGATCCCCTACATCATCATCATCCTGATCGCCATCGTCCTGCAGTACGTCTCGATCTGGCAGATCACAAACCGGAATCCCTCGGCGGCCAACGCCAACCCTCAGATGCAGACCATCCAGAAGGTGATGCCACTCATCTTCGCCTTCATGTACATCCTCTTCCCGGCCGGGGTTGGCGTGTACTTCATCTTCTCGAGTGCCTTCCGGGTCGTCCAGCAGGAGTACATGTACAAGCACGACCCGAAGATCGTCGAGCTCGCCCACTCGGTCCGTGAGCTGCAGAAGAAGACGCCCCCGCCCCAGCCGGGCCAGAACGGCGCACCCGGCGGGCAGCGTAGGGGGTTCATGGATCGGCTGCGAGAAGCGGCAGCCACCTCGCAGGGCGGAGCTCCGCCCGCCGGACGGCCGGCACCGAAGATGAACGGTGCAGCCAAGCAGCCGGTCAAGAGCGGTGGCACGAGAAAGGCACCGCCGCCACGTCCCCAGGGCGCCCAGAACCGTTCCCGTTCCAAGCGTCCCCGTCGCTGAGATGGAGTGGGTGGAGACAACAGGCATCACGGTCGCCGAAGCGACCGAACGGGCGCTCGACCGGCTCGGCGTCAGCGAGGCGGACGCCGAGGTAGTCATTCTCGAAGAGCCCAGACGCTCGATGCTCGGCCTCAGAAAGAGCGAGGCGCGGGTGAGAGCTCGGGTTCGACCGGTGCAGGCCAAGGCCAAGAGGCCCGCCCGTCGCAACCAGAACGGCGAGCAACGCTCACGCCGGCGCGCCGGCGAGAGGTCTGAGAGCAAGAGGAGATCACAGGCAGACTCGGAGATGGGCCCCTCTGAGACCGCCCCGTCAAGAGACCAAGCCGGCAATGAGAAGGCGCAGGAGAACCGCCGGGAGACTCGGGGCCGATCGGGTGGCGAGGCGGAGCCGGCCGGCCGGCGCAGCGAGCCCGAGGGCGAGAGAGCAGCTGAGCAGGGCGGCAACCCGGCGCAGAAGGCACGACCTCGCTCTAGGAGTCGCGGGACCGCAGGGAACGGCTCTCGGGTGACCCGGCCGGCGGGCGACAGCAACCGGCGGCCGCGCGAGACTACGACCGAGGAGGATCAGATGAGCATCGAGTCCCAGGCAGAGCTCGCGGAGCAGTTCGTCAAGGGCGTGGTCGAGCGCTTTGGCTTCGACGCAGAGCTGAGCCGGACGATCGAGGATGAAACCGTCAGGATCGACGTCAACGGCGAGAGCCTTGGGCTTCTCATCGGTCCGCGCGGCGCCACCGTCGATGCCCTGCAAGAGCTGGCGCGTACCGCCGTCCAGCGGCGCGGCGAGGATGCCAGTGTGCGGCTGGTCGTCGACGTCGGCGGCTACAGGGTGCGTCGGGCTGCTGCTCTACAGCAGTTTGCTCGCCGGGTCGCACGCGAGGTGGCCGAGACCGGCCAGCCGCAGGCGCTCGATCCGATGTCGGCCGCCGACCGCAAGATCGTCCACGACGCCGTCAACGAGATCGGCACCGTGCATACCACCTCCGAGGGGCAGGACCCGAGGCGATACGTGGTGATCCACCCCGGACCGGCCGAGCACGACGGTGCTCGCGACGGCTCCTGACCTGAGCGGTTCCTCGTCGGACAGGGGCCTCGGCCAGCAACTGGAGGAGATCTTCGCGGAAGCCCGCCGCCAGGGCCACATCGGCCCGGCGGCTTTGCGCGAGCAGCTGGAGCACTCGAGCGCGTTCGCGGCGCTCGTGAAGGAGACGGGAGGCGACGCACCGACTCTCGTAGACATCGGTTCGGGTGGGGGCCTTCCTGGGCTGGTGCTCGCAGCGGCCATGCCGTCGGCTTCAGTGACCCTCCTCGAAGGATCGAGTCGCCGGGCCGCCTGGCTACGTCTGGCGATCGCCGAT
>JAJZLV010000056.1:16138-26865 GCA_021803215.1 Actinomycetes bacterium
ACTCCCCAACGAAGTGGTCGTGGTGGGGCTGCGAGCCGAGGAGGCGGCCCACCGGGAGGAGATGCGGGGACGCTTCGACATAGTCACGGCTCGGGCTTTCGGCTCTCCGGCGGTCACTGCCGAGTGCGCAGCCGGATTCCTACGGGTCGGCGGGCGGCTCGTCGTGTCGGAACCGCCCGCCGCCGCGCCGGAGCGGTGGCCAGCCGGTCCGCTCGAAGAGCTGGGACTCGGCGAACCAGCCCGCCGGGCGATGGCCGGAAGATCATTTGCGGTGCTCGTCTGCAAGGAGCCAACGCCGGCCAGATTTCCGCGCCGGACGGGCATACCGGCGAAGAGGCCCCTGTTCTGAGCCCGCCGGGGAGCTCTCCGGCCGCGTGCGGCTCGGCGACCCGGCCCTGTCTTCACACCGCTTTCGGCGAGCAGACCGGGGGAAGGCCGCGGCGGTGTGGGAGCCCAGAGGTTTCACGTGAAACAGCGAGACCGAGAGGCCCGCCTGGCCGCCGGGAGACGACTTCGGCGGCTCGGCGAGTGAAGTGCCGGCCGGCGCCGTAGCGCCCATGCCCAGGTCGACCGGTGCGCTTCTCACACAGTTGAGGCGCTGCAGCGTGCTGTGTGTGACCCGCCGCCCCGGTCGGATCGGGCTTCTCGATGCGCCCGCTCTGAGCCGGAGCCGACAAAGTGGCCCCGCGGTGGGCAGAGAACTCCAAAGAGGCGTGCAACTCCGGGCTTGACGCTCTGGCCCGGGGCCTCGACGCCTGGGCCAAGTCCCGCCGAGGAGCACGCAAGTGACCCAGGATCGCCTTCCC
This sequence comes from Actinomycetes bacterium, assembly GCA_021803215.1. Lineage (GTDB taxonomy): Bacteria > Actinomycetota > Acidimicrobiia > Acidimicrobiales > Bog-793 > JAJZLV01. The sequence goes on from JAJZLV010000056.1 coordinate 16,945, forward strand.
CCGGCTCAAGACGAAAAACGGGGCCCGGCGCAGCTTCAAGGTGACCACCGGGAGCTTCGGGGTGGCAGATGACCGTCATGTGCGCCTGCCCGGCATCGGGGTCATCCGTACCAAAGAGCCGACGACCAAGCTGGCCGGACTCCTCGACGCCGGTGCCGGCCGGGTGCTCTCGGCAACGGTGTCGCAACAGGCGGGGCGCTGGTACGTGAGCTTCACCTGTGAGGTCACTCGACCCGGGCATCGGCCACTGCCCGGACCTGGCGTAGGGGTGGACGTGGGCGTGAAGTCCCTGGCGGTGCTCTCGAGCGGCGAGGTGATCGAAAACCCCGAGCACCTCTCCAAGTACGCCCGGCGCATGGCCCGGCTCCAAGGCCAATGTGCCCGCCGGGCCGCCCCGGTCAAGGAGCGGGCATCCTCAGGGCGCTGGGCTTGCTCGACGACCCGCCTCGGCCGCACTCATTCGAAGCTGGCCGCGGCCCGCTCTGACCGGCTGCACAAGCTCACTGCCCGCCTGGCTAAGACCCACGCCACCGTTGTGATAGAGGACCTCGGCGTCGCCGCCATGACCGCCAGCGCCAGGGGCTCTCGACAGCGGCGGGGCAAGGCGGGGCTCAAGCGGGCGGTCCTCGAGGCCGCCCCTGGTGAGCTGCGCCGCCAGCTCGCCTACAAGACCGCCTGGTACGGCTCGGCTCTCGTCGTGGCCGACCGTTGGTATCTCTTCCAAGAGCTCTCTCGGTGCAAGCCAGTGAAAGCCAAGCTGTCGTTGTCCGAGCGCACCTGCCGCTGCGAGCACTGGGTCTGGCCGCAGACCGGGACTTGAACGCCGCGGCCAACCCGGCCTCCCTCGTGGAGTCCGTAAGAACCATCGGCACCACCAGTGGGACGGGAACCGGCCGGGGAGAGCTCCCGGTGAACGCGCAGGGAGAGGAGAGGTTCATGGGCTCGCCCAGGTGCTCCTCGACGAAGGGTGAAGACGGCACCAGCGCCGAGCTGGACAAGACCGTCACCGCCACCCGGCGACAGGTGGCTCCGAAACCCGTCCTCGTCGGAAGTGACAGATGAGACAGATTCCCGAATGGCTCTCTTTTGGTCAGGTCTCTGGAAGCCACTAGGGTGCGAGAGCCGGGCTGGTGCCCGTGACCCCGAGCCCTGGCCAGCGGGTCGCTCGCGCTGTGGAGCCGTTGATGGCTGAGAGGAGGCCCCGGGGAGCGAGGCGCGAAGACTGGCCCAACCAGGGGGCTCGAGCTGCTTCAGGGCGCACCGGCGCTGGACGAAGGCCACAGGGGTCCGCCGGCCCTCTCGCTCGAAGCCGCCGGGAGCCATCGGGTCAGCCACTGCCAGCCGGACAGCTGCCCTCTTCCGAGGGCTCGACCGTCCCGCGACCTGTCGCGGCAGCAAGCCGTGACAGCCCCTCCGGGGAGATGGCTCCTCCGGCTCCGAGGGCCGATTGGTGCGCGAGTTCCTGGGCAGTGGCTCGCCGCCGCCGGTCAGCGCTTCGGAGGAGAGGGTGGCCGGGCGATCGGTCACCCCAGGCTGGTCAGGCTTTCGACCAGACCGTCGGGCGTCGGGGCTGCTTCGAGCTTCTGCCGCCGTGCTGGCCGGGGAGGCTCCGGGCCCACCTTTTTGGTGCTGACCAGCAGCAGGTCGAGATCACAGGCTCGACTGGAAGGCGCCAGCCGCCTGCCCGGATCGCCTGGTCGCGCGCGAAGGACCCCGAGCGACGACCAGGGCCTGTCCTTTCCACGGCGCGCCGCCTGGCGGCAGAAGCGAGTTCTCCGGCTCTTCCGGTGGGGCTCGTTCGGGAGCTGGCGGCGGACGACCGTGGTAGGAAGCAGCGAGACTCTGTCTGCCACGTTTCACGTGGAACATCTGGCCCCAGCCGCGCGGTGATCCCTACGCATCGGCTCGTCGTTTCGCCTACACTGCGCAGTTGCGTGCGGGCGGGAGCGGGCTTTGCGACAAGGACGCGGCCGCCCACCTTGGATCTCGACGCCTCTGGAGTTTCATGAACGACGAACCAGACGCGGCTCCGCTGGCCGAACAGGCCGAACGGCAGTCCGGAAGCTCTGCCCCCTTCTACGACGGCTCCTCCCCAGGCGCCCGGGTGATGGCCGTCGCCAACCAGAAGGGCGGTGTCGGCAAGACAACGACGGCAGTCAACCTCGGCGCGGCGTTGGCGGACCTCGGCCACCGGGTGCTCATAGTCGACCTCGACCCGCAGGGAAATGCCAGCACCGGGCTCGGGATAGATCCCCGGAACTTCGACGTCTCGATGTACGACGTCTTGCTGCATGATGTCGCCCTCGAGGATTGCATAGAGGCCACCAGCATCAAGAATCTGTTCCTGGCACCCTCGACGCTCGACCTTGCCGGGGCGGAGATAGAGCTGGTCCCGGCGCTCAGCCGCGAGTACAGGCTCCGCCGGGCGATCTCGGCCGCCAAGGAGGACTTCGACTACATCTTCATAGATTGCCCTCCATCTCTCGGGCTCATCACCCTCAACGCCCTCAGCGCGGCGACCGAGGTGCTCGTGCCGATCCAGTGCGAGTACTACGCCCTCGAGGGCGTCTCGCAGCTGACCCGCAACGTCGAGCTCGTGCGCTCAAACCTGAACCCGACGCTGCGCGTGTCCACGATCGTCCTCACGATGTACGACGCCAGGACCAAGCTGGCCGACGCCGTGGTCGCAGAGGTGCGGAGCCACTTCGGTGAGATCGTCTGTAACAACGTCATCCCGAGGACCGTCCGGATCTCCGAAGCCCCTTCCTTCGGCGAGCCGATAACCGTGCATGACCCGACTTCGCGGGGCGCTATCGCCTACAGGGAGTTGGCAAAGGAGGTGAGCGGTGTCGCGTCGTAGCGGGCTCGGGCGGGGCCTCGGGGCTCTCATACCGCAGGGAAACGCCTCGGGTGGGGCCTCGGCTCTGAGGGAGGTCCCCCTCAGCCAGATCCAACCCAACCCCTATCAGCCGCGGCAGTCGTTCGACGAGGAGGCCCTCTCCTCGCTGGTCGACTCCATCAGGGCGGTCGGCATCCTGCAGCCCGTCCTCCTTCGTCAGCGAGGCGAGGACGAATACGAGCTGATCGCCGGAGAGAGGCGCTTCCGGGCCGCGCACAGGGCCGGTCTTTCCTCGATCCCAGCTCTGGTCAGCACCGTGGACGACGTCACGAGCCTCGAGCAGGCGCTCGTCGAGAACGTCCACAGGGAGGACCTGAACGCCATCGACGAGGCGAGCGCCTATCAGCAGCTGATCGAGGACTTCGGGCTCACCCATGAAGATGTCGGGCGCAGGGTTGGGAAGAGTCGTGCGGCCATCACCAATGCCCTCCGGCTCTTCCAGCTCCCGCCGACCGTGCAGCGCCTCGTGCGCGACGGTCTACTCAGCTCAGGAGCCGCCCGCGCCATCCTCGGAACTCCGGACAGAGCTCTGCAGGAGCAGCTCGCCCGAGAGGCGGTTCGTGACGGCCTCTCGGTCCGGGCCATCGAGGAACGAGTCCGAACGGCGACCGCCGCCCCCGAGGGAGAAGCCGAGGAAACGGCGGAGCAAGAGCCGGTCGCCTCCGGGACGGTGCCCAGGCCGTCGCCCACCCTCCGGCCCCCCGGGGTTCTCGACCTCGAGGAGCTCCTCGGCGACTACCTGAACACCCGGGTGCGCATCGACATGAGCGCCAAGCACGGCAAGGTCATGATCGACTTTGCGACTCTCGACGACCTAGAGCGCATCTACCGGGCCATTATCGGCGAGGGGGGCGGGGGTCTGTAGGGGCCCTCAGGCCGGTCCAACCAGGCCTATAGGTCGAAGGTTGAGGTTGAATTTCTCGATATCGATCTTTGCTGAACGGTAATCCACAACCTGTGCATGAGCTTGTGGATTAACGGGGCAGCTCCATCCCAGATCAAGAGGAGAGCGCTTCAGCTCCAGTCGCCGGCGAACCACTGGACGAGGGCGGCCGCGACGGCCCCAGCCAGCGGCGCCATGTGCATGGCGATGGCGGACGGCGGCCCGAGCTCGACGACGACAGCAGGCATCTTCGTCTGGCGAAGGACCGTGAGCGCCATGCCGCGGCTCTGCTCGTTCGGTATCCCGAGGGCGGCCGAGACCTGAGCCGCCACCAGGTCGGCGAGATGCCGGCTGGCCTCGGACTCGTAGCGGTAACCCCGGTAGAAGATGGTGCGCACGCCGGCCAGCTCGGGATCGAGGTGGAGGGCCACGTAGCAGTCGGCTCCGGCGGTGTTGGCAGCGTCGGCCTGCTCGGAGGCGTCCGGGTGGTGGAAGGTGACCGGCTGGGCTCCGAGCGCCGCGAGCGAGCGGGCGAGGGCGACGGCTCCGGCCTGAAAGCCGCCGGTCTCTCCGACCACGACGGTCCTTCCCTGCAGGCTGCCACGCCGCGAAGCGACCCGGAGGCGCTCACGAAGGGCGCTCACGAGCGACTCACCTCCCTTTCGTACCGCCAGGCGGTTGAGCTCGGCGAGGGTCTGAGCTCCGCAGATGCCGTCGGCCGCCAGGCCGATGTTGTGTTGGAAGTCCGAGAGGGCTACGGCCGTCTGGTCGCCGAAGATGCCGTCGACTCCTCCCGGGTCGAAACCGAAGGTCGACAACCGGCGCTGCAGCTCGGCCACGTCGTCGCCGTGCAGCATCGGGCTGCGCCGGTACAACAGGCGGTCCCCCAGGCGGTAGCCGGCCTCGACCAGGGAGGACCAGGTCTCGCGCCCGCAGATCCCGTCGACCCTGAGACCCCTCTCGCGCTGGAAGGCCCGGACGGCTCTCTGGGTGCCGGAGCCGTACTCGCCGAGCGGGTCCTCGCCCAGCCAGTAGCCGAGGCGCGCCAAGCGGGTCTGCAGGTCGCTTACGCCGAGACCCTTCGAACCGGTGCTGAAGGGAAGCTCACCCTCGTCTCTCCGCGTCGAATCGCGGAGGCCGAGGGTGTCGTCGGGCATCGCGGCAATGCTAAAGCTGAGCGAGTCGTCTTCGGGTGCGCCCAGCAGGGCGCCTGGTGGGACTGCTTCCGGCGGCAAGGCCACGGCCCGGCTTTACCCGGGCCCGGCGCTCGACATTCTCCGCCGACGCCGGCAGATATTATAACAGTAGCACTGTCTATATATCAGCCGAGGTGAGGCTCGAACTCGGAGAGGATCTGGCTCTTCGAGCGGGCACCGACGATGCGGCTGGCCGGCTCACCGTCCTTGAACAGCAGCAGGGTCGGGATCGACATGACCTGGAAGCGCTGGGCGGTACGAGGGTTGTCGTCCACGTTCAGCTTGGCGACCTTCAAGGCGCCCTTCTTGGCATCGGCGATCTCCTCGAGCACGGGGGCGATCATCTTGCAGGGCCCGCACCACTCGGCCCAGAAGTCGACGACGACCGGGGTCTGCGAAGCCCCCACCTCCTCGTCGAAGGTGGCGTCGCTGACGGTGACGATGTTCTCGGCCATTTCTTCCTTCCTCGGTCTCTCTTTACTCGACGCTCGCCAGGTAGCGCTCGGTGTCGATGGCGGCCATGCAGCCCGAACCGGCCGCTGTGACGGCCTGGCGGTAGACGTGGTCCTGCACGTCCCCGCAGGCGAAGACGCCGGCGACGCCGGTCCCGGTACCGCCGGTCGTCTTCAGGTAGCCGTTCTCGTCCATCTCGAGCTGGCCGGCGAAAAGGGTCGTGTTGGGGGCGTGGCCGATGGCGACGAACAGGCCATCGGCCGCCATGGTCGTCTCCTCGCCGGTGACGACGTTCTGCAGCACCACGCCGGAGACCTTCTCGCTCCCGAGGACGTCGGTCACGACCGAGTCCCAGACGAAGTCGACCTTGTCGTTCTTGAAGGCCCGATCCTGCATGATCTTCGAGGCCCGCAACTGCTTGCGCCGGTGGACGACCGTGACTGACTCGCCGAACTTGGTGAGGAAGAGGGCTTCTTCGAGCGCCGAGTCGCCGCCGCCGACTACGACGATCTTCTTGTCGCGGAAGAAGAAGCCGTCGCAGGTGGCGCAGGTGGAGACGCCGTAGCCGAGGAGCCGAGCTTCGTTCTCGAGGCCGAGCATGAGCGAGCGCGCCCCCGTCGAGATGATGAGGGCCTCGGTCCTGATGTCGGGCTCGGGAGCCGTGGGCTCTCCGGTCCAGATCCCGATCGGCCTGGAGGAAAGGTCGACCCGGGTGGCCTTTCGCGTGACTATCTCTGCGCCGAACTTCTCAGCCTGCTCTCTCATCGACATCATCAGCTGGGGCCCCATGATCGCCCCGGGGAAGCCCGGAAAGTTCTCGACCTCCGTGGTCAACATGAGCTGGCCGCCCGGTTGGTCGCTCGTCGAGGAGGGCTCTCCCTCGATCACAAGAGGCTCGAGATCGGCCCGGGCGGTGTAGATGGCGGCCGTCAACCCTGCCGGGCCCGAGCCGAGTATGACCACTCTCCTGGCGCTGCCAGCTTCCATCTTCTCTGCCTCTCACTTCTTGTGAGGACGACGCCTCCGAGATAAGAACGCTCCGGCCAGCCAGAAGATTCCGGCCAGCACGAGATAGCTCGCCCAGATCCTGTGGGTGAAGGGCGGGATCTCGTTGTCGAGCACCCGGAGGGCGAAGATGGCAAAGAGCACCGCGACGAGAGCGAGCACGGCGAGAGAGAGCAGCCCGAGGATCAGGTACTGGACGCCCCTTGAGACCGGGTTGACAGTCTTGTCCCTGACGAGCGAGACGACCTGTTCGACCTTGGCGGTCGCCCTGGCGGCGATGTCGTTCCCGGCCGGCACCGCCCCGGCCGGGCGGGCGAGCCCCCGATCCTCGGTGGTGAGGCCAGCCGTCTCTGTCGGGCTCTCGGCAGGCATGCGGCGAGGTTACTGGCCCAGCCGACCCCGTCCTGACGTCAAGCCAGCTGGCAGCAGATGCCGACCGTGCCCGGCCCGGCGTGGGTCCCGATCACCGGCCCGATGTAGCTCGTCTTGATCGAGTCCCGGTCGTAGAACTCCGCCAGCATGTCGAGCATCACCTCGAGGTCCGGGGCGGCGGCGTGCATGACCGCCAGCCGGGAGAGAGCGCCGAGGCTGCGGGCCTTGTCCGCCAGGTAGCGGAGGGACCGGGATCTGGTGCGCTGGCGGGACTCGGGCTCGACTCCGCCATCTCGGAACTCGATGACCGGCTTTATCGACAAGAGCGAGCCGACGAAGGCCTGGGCGCCCCCGATCCGGCCGCCCTTTCGCAGGTTCTCGAGAGTGTCGAAGGTGGCGTACATCCTGATGCCGGCCAGGGTGGCCATGACGGCCTGCTCGACCTCGTCGGCGCTGCCGCCCGCCTCGGCGACCGCGGCGCCGTCGAGGACGGCGTAGCCCTCGCCGATGGTGACCGAGAGCGAGTCGAGGACTCGCACCGGCAGCTCGCGGGCCAGGGAGTCGGCCGCCGTCCTCGCCGCCTGGTAGGTGGCCGACAGCTTGGAGGAGAGCGTGACGCAGACGACCTCGTCGGCCCCCTGCTCACCGGCGCGGGAGAATGCCTCCTTGAAGGCACCCGGAGAGGGGGCCGAGGTCTCGGGCAGGGCGTCGGTCTTGGCACACTCCTCCCAGAACCGCTCGGCCGGCCAGGTCCTGGTCTCCGAGGGGGGGATCTCGCCGAGGCGCACGTCGAGGTCGACGATCTCGACGCCTCGCCCGGCGGCCTCTTCCCGGGTGAGGTCCGAGGCGGAGTCGGTGACGAGCCTTGTGGCTGGCATCAGGTCCCCTTTCCGGATGCGTGCTGCCCCACGCCCGCAGTCTGCCAGCGCTTGAGCGAGCCGGCTAGTGCGGCGCCACCGACGTAGACGCCGATCCCGACGAGGAGGCTGATCACCACCCGGAAGCCCAGGCCGACGCCGCTGGGCGAGCCGACGCCGACCGAGACGACCGAGACGACGAGGCCCATCAAGAGGGCGAGCGTGAACGAGCGGGCGACATAGCGCCCGGTTCCCTTGTCCCCGAGGGCGCCCATCTTCTGGCGGACGACGACCAGGGCGACGACCGCCGCCAGGCTGTAGGCGATCGTGATCGAGAGGGAGAGTCCCTTCGGGCCGAGAAAGGAGGTGAGGACGAAGACGAGGACGACGTTGAGGCCGTTCTCGAGCAGGTAGAGGAAAAAGGCCGTCCGGGTGTCACGGCAGGCCTGTAGAGCCGTGATGCAAAGGAGGTAGACGCAGTAGCCGGGCAGGCCGAGGGCGAAAAGGGCGAGGAGAGAGCCGGTCAGGCTCGGCCCTGCGGTGTGACCGGCCGCCCCGTGGCGGAGCAGCAGAGCCATGATCGGCCCGGCCAGCACCAGGTAGCCGGCGGTCGCCGGCCAGATGCCGGCCATCATTCGGCGCAGCCCGAGGCCGAAGTGATGCGCCATGCCAGCGAGATCGCCGCTCGAGTAGCGCTGAGCCAGCTCCGGGGTGACGGTGCTCATGACCGACACGGCGACCATGCCGAACGGCAGCTGGAAGAAGGTGAAGGCGTAGGTGTAGGCGGTGACGGCCCCCGACATGACGTGGACTGCGAGCGCCAGGGTGACGAAGAGGGCTATCTGGTTCGTGAGGACGAAACCGAAGGTCCAAGAGGAAAGAGAGAGGATCTCGCGCACAGCCTCGTTGCGGGGCTCGAACCTGAAGCGGATCGGTATGCCCGCCCGGACCGTCGCCGGGACCAGGAAGAGAGCCTGCACCACCACGCCGGCGCTCGTGCCGATGCCGAGGAGCAGTATGAGGCCCGAGTTGTGGCTGATGCCGGTGACGCTCGGGTGGGAGTCGGCCAGGTGGAACTCGACCAAGACGGCCATGGCGATCAGGTTGTTGAGCACAGGCACGTAGGCCGGGAGGGCGAAACGCCGCGCCGTGTTCAAGATGGCCGTCATGAGCGATATCGCCCCGTAGCCGAGGAGCTGGATGGCAAAGAGGCGGAGCAGCTCTGTGGCGACCGAGCGCTCGAGGGCGATGTGCCCGCTCGTGGTGCCGGCCGAGTAGAGGTCGATGATGAAAGGAGCCAGCACGACGAAGAGCACCGTCGCCACCACGAGCACTATTGAGGCGAGGGTGACGACAGCCGAGATCGACTCGGAGGCCTCTTGTCTCGAGCGTCGCGTCAATCGGTCCACGAAAAGCGGCACGAACGTGGCCGAGAGGATCCCGCCGAGCACCAGGTCGTGGACGATGTTCGGGGTGTTGTTGGCGAGGTTGAAGGCGTCCGAGAGCCGGTTGTAGCCAAGGGCGTAGGCAGCGACCAGGAGCCGCAGGAGGCCGGTAACCCTGGAAAGGAGGGTGCCGCCGGCCATGAGGGCGGTGTCGCGGCCGAGACCCTTTCGCCCCGGCGAGGCGACGCCCTCGAAGCTGGCGGCGGCCCCCGTTGTCGAAGAGGGGGCCAGGAAGGGCGCGATCTCCGGGCTCCCGAGGACCGGCCGGCGGCGGTTCCAGCGGACCGACGAGGGTGCCTCGTTCGGGTCGAGCTCTCGGCGGCGGTCCTGTTCGGCCGCCGCCCGCGAGTCCCGGGCCGCCAGGCTGTCTATGCCAGAGTGCTCCCGCAGTGTGAAGCTGCGCGGAGCCCGGGCCGCCGGCCCGCCCGAGCGCCTCCTCACGAGGCGCCTGCCGGCGACGGCTCGGCGCCCGGAGCCGGCCTCCGCCTTCTCGCGTGGCGTCCCCGCCTCTTTTTGAGCACCGACCGGCCCCACCAGATGAGGAGGAAGGCCCCCGCTCCGGCCGTCAGGCCGACGGCCACGCCCGAGATGGCGGTCGAGCGGATGAGGACCCTTCCCTGGGCGAGGAGGAAGCCTCCCGTCCTCGTCCGTACGCTCAGCTTGAAAGGAAAGTCGCCCGCCGTGCGCGCCGCCACAGCGATCTCGCGGGTGTTGGTCTTCGGGCGCAGCGTGAGGAGCATCTGGTGGCGGCGAAAGGACAGGTCAGCGCTCTCGAGCGAGAGGAGAACCTTCAAGGGGTAGTGCGAGCCGG
>JAJZLV010000024.1 GCA_021803215.1 Actinomycetes bacterium
TCGATGGCGTCGTCGACGGCGTCGGCCAGCAAGAGCTCGACCGCCTGTCCGAAGTCGGCCTCCGCCACGAAGACGTCGACCTGCTCCTGGAAGGGGTAGGGGCCGTCCGAGGCGCCCCGCAGCTCGGCGAGGATGCCGGCCGCGCCGAGCCGGGCGACGAGCACCCGGCCGTGGAAGCTACCCCGAACCGTGGTGAGATGACGCATGCGACCGGTGGGTGGCATCTGGCGCGAGGCTACCGTTGATCGCGATGGAGCGTCGTATCTTCGGGCTCGAGAACGAGTACGGCGTCACCTGCACGCTGCGCGGTCAGCGCCGGCTCAGCCCCGACGAGGTGGCCCGCTACCTCTTCCGCCGCGTCGTGAGCTGGGGACGCTCGAGCAACGTCTTCTTGGAGAACGGAGCCCGGCTCTATCTCGACGTCGGGAGCCATCCCGAGTACGCCACGCCGGAGTGCGACTCGATCACCGACCTGGTCACCCACGACAAGGCAGGCGAGAGGATCCTCGAGAGCCTCGTGCACTCGGCGGAGAGCCGCCTGCGGGACGAGGGCATCCGGGGCGTCGTCTACCTGTTCAAGAACAACACCGACTCGGCCGGCAACTCCTACGGCTGCCACGAGAACTACCTCACGAGCCGGCGCGACGACTTCGCCCACTATGCCCAGGTCCTCATCCCCTTTTTCGTCTCCCGCCAGATCTACTCCGGGGCGGGAAAGGTGCTCCAGACCCCGCGCGGGGCCATGTTCTGCCTCTCACAGCGGGCCGAGCACATCTGGGAGGGCGTCTCCTCGGCCACGACGCGCAGCCGCCCCATCATCAACACCCGCGACGAGCCGCACGCGGACGCCGAGCGCTTCCGGCGCCTGCACGTGATCGTCGGCGACTCGAACATGAGCGAGTACGCCACCTACCTGAAGGTCGGGGCGACGAGCATCCTCTTGCGCATGCTCGAGGAGCCGGGCGTGGTGCTGCGAGACCTGACGCTCGAGGACCCCATCAGGGCCATCCGCGAGATCAGCCATGACATCACCTGCCGCCGCCCGGTCCGCCTCGCCAACGGTCGGGAGGCGACCGCTTTGGAGATCCAAAAGGAGTACCTCTCCCGGGCCCTGCGCTACGCCGAGCAGCGGGGGCTCCCGGCAGAGGAGTCGAGGGCGCTCGAGATGTGGCAGCACTGCGTCGAGGGGATCGAGAAGGACCCGCTCAGCCTCGAGACCGAGTGCGACTGGGTGATCAAGCACCGGCTGGTCGAGAGCTTCCGGGAGCGGCACCGCCTGCCGCTTGGCCATCCGAAGATCGCCCTGCTGGATCTCCAGTACCACGACGTCAACCGCTCTCGCGGGGTCTTCTACCTCACCCAGCAGGCCGAGAGAGCCGACCGGATGACGACCGACGAGGCCATCGACCACGCCATGGAGCACCCCCCGCAGACCACGCGGGCGAGGCTGCGAGGCGAGTTCATCCGCCGCGCCAAAGAGAGGCGCCGGGACTTCACGGTGGATTGGGTCCACTTGAAGCTGAACGACCAGACCCAGCGCACGGTGCTCTTGAAGGACCCCTTCCGCTCCCACGACGAGCGGGTCGAGCGTCTCATCGACGCCATCTGACGCCTCGGAGGGCCGCTTTCGGCGTCGCTACACTGGCCCTGTGGGCGGACTCGACCCCGCCAAGCTGCTCGTGATCCTCGTCTTGGCGCTCATCCTGCTCGGTCCCGAGCGGCTGCCGAAGGCCGCTCGCCAGATCGGGGCCTTCTGGCGCGACCTGAGCCGGCTGCGCGAACGGCTCGAGCAGGAGGTGCGCGACGCCGTGCCCGAGCTCGATCTGCCCGAGCTCCCGTCTGGCTTCCGGCCGGGCGGGGTGACCGGTTACATCACCGGCATGATGCGCGAGGCCGGCTCCAGGGCCACCCCAGCCGGCGAGCCGTCCGGCGAGGCCGAGCCGGCGGGCGAGCTCGACGCCGCCCCACCGCCCCCAGGCGCCGCCGGTCCGGCCGGCATCCCGGCGGGCTGGCAGTCGAACGGGGCCAGCCTGTCCGGCTACGCAAGCGGCTCGCAGCTCAGCACCTTTCCCGGCGGCCAGCCCGAGGGGCGCCTCGTGGCCGATCTCCGCTTAGAGCTCGACGACCCGAGCTGGAACTGAGAGGGGCGGCCAGCCGATGGTGAAAGCGCTCAGAAGGCCGGCCGGCTCCCGCCCGAGCCCGGACTCGATGACCCTCTTCGAGCACCTCTCCGAGCTCCGTCGGCGCCTCATCTTCTGCATCGTGAGCTTCGTCGCCCTCGGGATCGCGACCTACTTCCTCTACAGCCCGATCCTCAACGGGCTGCGCCAGCCATACTGCGAGGCGCTCTCCTCGCTCGGGCATGCCTCGCGCGGCTGCCAGTTCTACATAAACACCCCGCTGCAGGGCTTCACGACCCGCCTCAACGTCTCGGCCTACGGGGGGCTGATCCTCTCGCTCCCGGTCATCCTCTATCAGCTCTGGAAGTTCGTCACCCCGGGACTGAAGGCGAACGAGAAGCGCTACGCCCTTCCCTTCACCCTCGCGAGCGTGCTGCTGTTCGCGGCCGGCGGGGCAGTCGCATACTTCATCTACTCGCGGGCCCTCCAGTTCCTGATCGGCTCCTCCGGCAGCCACGTGCAGGAGATCTTCTCGCCCTCGAGCTACCTCTCGCTTCTGGGCGCGCTCATCTTGATATTCGGGATCGCCTTCGAGTTCCCGGTGGTGCTCGTCGCCCTCGAGCTGGCCGGGGCCGTGAAGACGAGCGGGCTGCGGAGCTTTCGCCGCTGGGCGATCTTGCTCATCGTCATCTTCGCGGCGGTCATAACGCCGAGCTCGGATCCCTTCTCGATGCTGGCGCTCGCCATCCCTCTCGTCGTCTTCTACGAGGGGGCGATCCTGGTCGGACGGCTGCTCGGAAAGTGAGCCTTCCCGGGCCGAGCGGGGCCAGGGCGGCCTTCGAGGCGGCCCAGCCCTACGCGCTCGATCGCTTCCAGGCCGCAGCGCTCGATCTGCTCGATGCTGGCCGCTCCGTCCTCGTCACCGCCCCGACGGGGGCCGGCAAGACCGTCGTGGCCGAGTACGCCGTCCATCTCGGGCTGGTCTCGGGCAGGCGGGCCTTTTACACGACGCCGCTCAAGGCCCTCTCGAACCAGAAGTACGGCGACCTCGCGAGGAGATACGGCCATGAGCGCGTCGGGCTGCTGACCGGCGACAACTCGATCAACCCGGAAGCCCCCGTCGTCGTGATGACCACAGAGGTGCTGCGCAACATGATCCACGCCGAGCGCGCCTCGCTCGAGCGTCTCGGCTACGTGGTGCTCGACGAGGTGCACTTCCTCGAGGACCCCTACCGGGGAGGGGTCTGGGAGGAGGTCATCCTCGGCGCCCCGCCCGAGGTTCGCCTCGTCGCCCTCTCGGCCACCGTCGCCAACGCCGACGAGCTGGCCGCCTGGCTGGCGAAGGTGCGGGGCGACGCCGGCATCGTCAGCGAGGAGCGCCGCCCGGTCGCCCTGCACGACCTGTTCGCCATCGGGGACCGCTCCGCAGAGCGCATCCACCTTCTCCCGGTGTTCGTGAACGGTCGCCCGAACCAGCGGGCCATCGAGCTCGATGAGATGTTGCGGCGCGCCGGGCCCCGCAACAGCCGCTCCCGGCCGGGGCTGGCGCGCGGCGCCCGTTCGGTGGCCCGCACCTACCGCCCGCGGCGCTACGAGGTGGTCGAGCGCCTGGCCGGCGCCGAGCTGCTCCCGGCCATCTACTTCGTCTTCTCACGGGCCGGCTGCGACGACGCCGTCCGCCACTGCCTAGACGAAGGAATCCGGCTCACCACGAGCGCCGAGCGGGAGGAGATCCGGGCCATCGTCGAGGATCACGTCGAGGCGCTGAGCGACGACGACCTCGCCGTCCTCGACTACGGGCGCTTTCTCACCGCTCTCGAGTCGGGCATCTCCTCGCACCACGCCGGCATGGTGCCGCCCTTCCGCGAGGCCGTCGAGGCCTGCTTCGCCCGGGCCCTCGTGAAGGTCGTCTTCGCCACCGAGACTCTCGCTCTCGGCATCAACATGCCGGCGCGAAGCGTCGTCATCGAGGACCTCACGAAATACAGCGGCTCGGGCCACCAGGAGCTCACGCCGGGCGAGTACACCCAGCTGACCGGGCGGGCCGGCCGCCGGGGGATAGACGAGGTCGGGTACGGCATCGTGCTCGCCTCTGGCTTCCACCGCTTCGAGGACGTCGCCCGCCTGGCGGGCGCCCCCGGCCGGGCTCTCACCTCGTCGTTCCGCCCGACCTACAACCTCGCCATCAGCCTCGTGCGGCGCTTCGAGCGGCAGGAGGCCTACCGCATGGTCACCTCCTCGTTCGCCCAGTGGCTCTCGGAGGAGGACCTCGGTGACCAGCTGACGAGTGTCCTCGGCCTCCTGGAAGAGCGGGGCTACCTGGTCGGATGGAGGGTGACGCCCGCCGGCGAGACCCTCTCGGGCATTTACCACGAGGCCGACCTGCTCATCGCCGAGGCCCTGCGGGCCGGCCTGCTCGACGGCCTCGAACCGGCGGCCCTCTCGGCCTGCGTCTCGGCCTTCTCCTACGAGTCCCGGCGCGAGCGCGACGGCCTGCCAGCTCCTCCGGCTGGCATCGTGGGCGAGCGCCTCCTCGCCATCGAAGAGCTCTCGGACTCGCTCGGGGCCGCCGAGAAGGCGCGAGGGCTCAGGCTGACCCGGGGGCTCGATCCGGGCTTCGCCGCCATCGCCCGGGACTGGGCGAGAGGAAGAGAGCTGCGCCGCGTTCTCACGGCCCCTGCCGCCAACAGGCGGGGAAGGGCGGTCGCCCGCCGGCTCATGACCGGTGGCGACTTCGTGCGCAACACCAAGCAGCTGATCGACCTCCTCCGCCAGCTGGCGGTCGTCTCGCCCCTCGAGGAGACCCGCCGGGCGGCCGATCAGGCGGCCCGGCGCCTCCGCCGCGGGGTGGTGGCGGCCTCCTCCCAGATCGGGGTCCTCGAGGCCGGCGGGGGCGACGACGAGCCCGAGAGCATCCACGTCTCGGGCTTTCCCGCCTCGTAATCTCTCCCGCACATGGCGTCCATGAGCCCCGAGGCCTTCAGCGAGCAGGAGAGAGAGCTTCTCTCGAGGTACTTCACGAACCTCGACGGGCCGGTCTTCGCCCTCGTCAACCTGCCCGAGGTCGTAAAGGGCGCGCTCTTCGCGCGCTACTCCCGTTCCGCCAAGAGCCTGCGGCGGCTCTTCCTGGACGAGTTCGTCGGCGATCTCGACGTCACCGGCGACACCAGCCTCGATGCCACGATCGGCCTCAAGCGGGCCGAGCAGCTCTACGAGCGGGTCTTCAGCGAGTACGGCGACGACTCGGTCGCCCAGCTCGGCGGGGTCCACCTCGCCTGCGAGCAGTCCTCCAACCTGCTCACGAAGATCCTCGAGCGGGGGCGGCTCATGTCCTACCTCGAGCAGTCGACCCGCTACGTGCCCTACGACAGCCGCCTTGCGAGCGGGCACTACCGCTACCTGAGAGAGCCGGCCATCCTCGACTCGCCACTCGGGGCTCGCTACATCGGCGAGATGGACCGGATGTTCGACACCTACGCCACCCTCCTCCCGCTCCTGCAGGAGTTCGTCCAAAGACGCTCTCCCAGAAGAGAGGGGATCTCCGCCTTCGCCCACCGGGCGGCCGTCCGGGCCACCTGCCTCGACGCCTTGCGCGGCCTGCTGCCGGCCGGCAGCCTCTCGAACCTCGGCATCTACGGCACCGGGCAGGGCTACGAGCAGCTGCTCCTCCGGTTGCGCTCCAACCCGCTGCCGGAGGCCCAGCGCTACTACGAGCTCATCTTCGAAGAGCTCGAAAAGGTCATCCCGTCGTTCCTCACCCGCCTGAAGCGGGCCGAGCGGGGCGGTCTGTGGGCCGACTACCTCCGTCAGAGCGAAGAGACGACCGCCAAGCTGGTGGCCTCTCTCCTGCCGCGAGAGGTGCCGCAGGCAGGCACCTCGGTCTCGCTCACCTATCACGACCGGGACGGGGAGGACCGGGTGCTGGCGGCCATCTGCTACGAGCACTCGAACCTGCCCGAAACAGAGCTGCGGGAGCGGGTGAGCCGCCTCGGGGCGGACGAGAGGGCCGCCTTGATGACCGCCTACGTCGGAGAGCGCCGGAACCGCCGCCACAAGCCTGGCCGGGCCTTCGAGGCCACCAGCTACCGCTTCGACATCGTGAGCGACTACGGAGCCTTCCGTGACCTGCAGCGCCACCGTCTCCTCACGATCGAGTGGCAGCACCTCGGCACCGATCTCGGTTACAGCGTGCCCGAGCTCATCGAGGAGGCCGGCCTCGCCGAGCCGTACGTCGACTCCCTCGAGCGCTCCCGGGCCCTGCACGACGGGCTCGCCAAGTACTTCCCGGATCTTTGTGGCTACGCGGTCGCGCTTGGCTACAACATCCGGTACTCGATCGAGATGAACGCCCGCGAGGCGATGCACCTGATCGAGCTGCGCTCGACCCCGCAGGGCCACCCGGCCTATCGCCGGGTGGCGGCTGAGCTCTACCGCCTCATCGCCGAGGAGGCCGGCCATGGCCTGCTCGGCGCCGCCATGTCGTTCGTCGACCTGTCGGGGGACGACCTCGGCCGGCTCGAGTCCGAGCAGCGAGCTGCGGAGAGGGCCGCCACCCGGCGGGCCAGGGCCGCCGACCAGGGCACTTCAAATACCCCTTGACGGGCGCCCCGGCGCTCGTCATAACTAGAGGGTCCCCTCGCCGGAAGCGTCGCCCAGACCTCCCGGAGAGGCGCCGAGTTGGACGTCCGGGGGGAGTTGCTGGTGGTGGGACCCAGGGGAGTCGAGTAGAGAACGCCCGAGCCCTCCAGATCGGAGAGCGACTGCCGGGGCAGGCGAGACGGGTGGCCCCAAAGATGCCTCTGGGTCTCCGCCGCTCTTCGCGGCGGACGACGACCGAGCGCGCGCCTCGGGAGCGGGAACACGCCGACGGCTCCGAACGTTGCCCTATAGTCATCGCGCCCTTGCCGGAAGAAGGCCAGGTGCGCCTAGCTAGCTAAGGGAGCCGAATTGCCAAAGGACATCGAGCAGGAGGTCGCGGACGACGAGGTGGACGACGACGACCTCGACGATCTCTCCGAAGACGAGCTCGACGACGAGGCGCTCGAGGACGACGAGGACGACATCGCAGATGACGACGATGACGACGATGACGACGTCGTCGACGAAGAGGAGGAGGAAGAGGACCCGGTCGTAACTGCTGCCTCTCCGAAGACGCGCGAGAAGCCGGGCGAGGACGAGGGCTCCGAGGATGACGAGGAAGACGAGATGGACGACGATGACGTCGAGGCGAGCCTCGACGTCATCTTGAAAGAGCGTCTCGTAGTCGAAGATGAGGAGCAGGAGGACGAGGACGAGCCGGCTGACGCCGAGGACCGCCAGGACGGCTCCCAGCGAGTCCTCCCCAAGCAGCCGGGCGAGTTCGTCTGCCGCTCGTGCTTTCTTGTGAAGAGCGAGTCGCAGCTGGCGGACCGCAAGCAGATGCTCTGTCGCGACTGCGTCTGAGCCGCAGCGGTAGGGTCGCCCCGTGGCCGAAGAGAAGAACCTTGCCGAACGGCTCGTCGAGCTCTCTGTCTACGTCCCTGTAGGCATCGCCGCGACGCTGTTGGACGAGCTGCCCTCGCTGGCGGAAAAGGGGCGGGTCCGGGTCTCTGGTCAGGTCCAGGTGGCCCGGGTGATCGGGAAGATGGCCCTGTCGGAGGCCGAGCGGCGCCTGCGCCCCCGGCCGAGCGCTCCCCACAGCCCCTCGAGCGGCGGGGTGCCTGGCCCGCCCGCCTCGCCGGTAGCCGCCGGCGCGGGCGCTGCCGCCAGGTCTCCCGCAGCGCCGGCCGCCTCGAGGGGCCCGGGTGCCGCCGACACGACCGGCCCGGGCAGCGAGTCGCCGCCTCGACCGGCCGCCCTCCCCATCCCGGGCTACGACACCCTGGCGGCCTCCCAGGTCGTCCAGCGGCTCGGCTCTCTCACCCCCGACGAGCTCGAAGCAGTCCGGCGCTACGAGGTTGCCAACCGCGGCCGGCGGACCGTCTTGCACCGCATCGCCCAGCTGAGCTCGAGGGAGGGGCGGGCCTCGGCTTAGGCTCGGCTCGTGGAGGTACTCGCCCGCCGGGCCGTCGAAGCCGACGCCCCCTACCTGCAGGCCCTGGGCCAGCAGGCGGCAACTGAGCTGGCCGGCCTGAGAGGGGGCCCTCTCCTGCTCAAGGAACGAGCCGCCGAGGCCGGCGACTCCTCCGGCGTCGGGCGGGGCGCCTTTGTCGCTCTGGCGGAGATCGAGGGGGTCCCGGTCGGCTATCTCGAGGCGAAGCTGCTCCTCCTCGACGAGGAGGCTCCCTACTGCCGGGTGACCGCCCTTTACGTCGAGCCGGACGCGAGAGAGGTGGGCGCCGGTGAGGCGCTCCTCGCCCAGCTGCTTCGATGGGCGAAGGAGGCGGGCGCCCGCGGGATCGACGTCGACGTGCTGCCGGGCGCCAGGGAGGCGAAGAGCTTCCTCGAGTCCGCCGGTTTCACCACCCGCCGCCTCTCGATGTACCGGCCCCTCCACCCGAGCCGTTGACCGAGCCGGTTCTGGCGGTCGGCGCCGTAATACGGCGGGGCTCGAGCCTGTTGATGGTGAGGCGGGGCCACCCGCCCGGCGAAGGGCTCTGGTCTCTGCCGGGCGGCAAGGTCGAGGCGGGCGAGAGCCCGCCGGAGGCCCTGAGACGCGAGATCGCCGAGGAGTGCTGCCTAGATGTGGAGGTCGGCCAGCTGGTCGGGTGGGTGGAACGCCGGGGGAGCGGTCACCACTTCGTGATACTCGACTACGAGGCCCACCTGAGCGATCCGCGGGCAGAGCCCCGGGCCGGAGACGATGCCGTCGAGGCGGCCTTCCTCGAGCCTTCCGAGCTAGGAGCTCTGGGCCTCGTCGAGGGTCTCGACGACTTCCTTGGCCTCCATGGACTGTGAGGCCTGCTCGGTTACCGCCCCCTCCTCCGGGCGGTCCGCAACCGCCCCCGGCTCGGTCGCCACCTCCTCCTCGGGCGTGTCGGGGGGTTCCGGCCGGGCGGGTGCTGGCCAGCCGGCGGCTGCCGCAGCCGGCGGGGCGGCGTCGGGGGCCTCCCCCGGGGAGCTCGGCAGAGCCGCCTCCTGGCCGGCAGGGCGCTCGGGCTGGCGTCGCCCCCGGCGCGCCGGCGGGCGCCGCTCGGCGCTACCTGGCCGGGGCGGGGGCGGGATCGGCATGCCGATCAGACGGGCGAGGGCGGGGATGCGGCTGGCGGCGGTTCGCGCCCGGCGCTCCACCTCTCCGCTCGGGTCCTTCGGCATCCCGCTCGGCTTCACCTGACGGTGCACCGGAGACTCGGCGGACGCCTCGAGCAGCGAGAGCCAGCGGTCGGGCGCCGTCTCCTCGGTCATGGCCCCTCCGGCCAGCTCGGCCAGCCCACCGGCGAGAGCTCCGGGGAAGCGGGCGGTCGGCTCGGGCGGCCTGGCCGAGAGGCGGAGGGCCTGCAGGACGCGACCGTCGGCCATCGCCTGGGTGATGTGGGCCTCCCAGTCGCTTCGTAGCTTGCTCACCCGGCGCTCGAGCGCCTCCCGCAGCCGGCGCTCGAGCTCCCGGCCGGCCTCGTCCCGCGGGCTCGCCCCGACGACGGTCGCCCGCAGGTCGCGAAGGGTTATCTCATCGGTCCGCCCGACAGCCGCCTCGGCCCTGTCGAGCCAGACGGCTGCCCGCACCTGCGGCAGCAGCTGCTCGGCGATGGCGACGATGGGATCCCCCGCGGCCCTCGGGCGGCCCTCGGCCTTGGCCCGCTGCTGCTCCTCGGCGATCGCCTTTCGAACGGCTGGCAGGCCGCCGGCGGCCAGGCGCTCGGCGATCGCGCGCTGCTCGGGCGAGAGCGTGGCGAAGAGCTCGTCGCGATGGGCGGTGCCGGGCTCGAAACGGGCTGGGCCCCGTCGCGGGCCGGTCTCGCGCCGGAGCTGGCGGCCGCCCTCGCCCTCGCCTCTCCGCTCACCCGGGCGAGCCGGGCGGCGCCCCTCGGTCCTGCGTGGCTCCGTCTCCGCCTCGTGGCGCCTCTCGGGCCGGCCCTCCCGTCGGCTCTCGGGCCGGGCCTCCCGTCGGCCCTCGGGCCGGCCGGGACGCTCACCGCGGGCGAGCGTCGTCGTGACGCCTGGGGCGGGGCGGGGGGGGCCGAGGTACTCGATGCGGCCGCTCCCCTGCGCCTTCTCCTTCGGAGGCAGGATCGCCACGACGGTGATCCCGTCGAGCTCCACCTCCACCTCGGCCCTGAGCACATCTCCGACCCTGGAAGAGGGGGGGAGAAGAGAGCCGGCGACAGAGCCGCGGGGCTGCCGGGCGCCGGCGGCACGCCAGGTGAACTCGTCGTCCCGGACGCTCGTCAGCTCGATGTCCATGCGGTTGGCCATGACCCGGCCAAGCTACAGCTTGGCGATGCACTCCTTCACCGCCCGGGGCCCATGACGGCTCATGCAAGGGCCGTCACGGCTCCTCCTCGGCGGCCGCCTCGGCGGGATCGTCGAGGTGGGCATCCTCTCCCTCCTCGGCATTGCCCGCCTCGGGCGCGTCGATCAGGATCTCTCGGTCCGTGTACTGCTCGTCGTCGAAGTCGATCTCGCTGTCGACCAACGAGTCATCGGGCAGTGGTGCCGTTGTGAACCCGTCCTCGGTCTCGACGACCTCGTCGCCGCCGGCAAAGAGCCCTGAGTCCTCCACGGCTCGGTCTTACCCGGATCCCTCTCGACGGACTCCGCCGGCCGGTTGCCCGCCGGGGCCAGCACGGCCACACTTCGCCAATGGCCTACACCGTCAAACGCTGGGACAACTGGACGACCTGCCAGGGGAAAAGTGGCCTGCCCGGCCTCGAGATCCTGTTGAACGAGCAGCTCGCCGAGGGTCGCCGCCTGGCCCACCTCGTGGTCAACTCAGAAGACGTCTACATTGCCGTCTTCGAGGACCGGCCGGCTTCTTCCGATCAGGCCTGACCGGCCCTTATAAGGGCCCCGAAGGCCCTGGCCGCCTGGGAGGTGAGGGGGCCCGGCCACGAGAGCGGTCGTCCGTCGATCTCCCGCACGGGGTGGACCCCTCGGGTGGTCGAGGTCAAGAAGAGCTCCTCAGCTCGTTCGAGCTCGCGGCGCGGCAGGCGCCGCTCGGTGACGGCGACGCTCTCCATGACGAGGCTACGAGTCACTCCGGCGAGACAGCCGGCCGAGAGCGGGGGCGTGACGAGCTCCCCTTCGATGCCGAGAAAGACGTTCGTGCCGGATCCTTCGCACAGCTCGCCGGCGGTGTTGAGAAAGAGGGCCTCCTCGGCCCCCTTCTCCCTGGCATAGGCGAGCGCCACCACGTTCTCCGCGTAGGAGATCGTCTTGGCGCCCGAGAGGGCCCCCTTGTCGTTGCGGGCCCAGGGCACCACGACGACTGCGACCGAGGGACTCGGCTCGGCAAGCTGCTCGACTGCCACCACGACGGTGGGGCAGGACTTCGCTCGGCCCGAGCCGAGCGGCCCGAGACCGCCGGTCACGGTCAGCCGGATCTTTCCGAACTCGAAGCCGGCCGCCGCCACGACGTCTTCGACCGCCGCGGCGAGCTCCTGTGAAGGGGGCGCCTCGAGGCCGATGGCCGCCGCCGAGCGGCCGAGGCGGGCCAGGTGGCGGCGGAGGGCGAAGGGGCGGCCCCGGCGGACGACGACGCTCTCGAAGACTCCGTCGCCGGTAACAAGACCGTGGTCGAAGACCGAGATCTTGGCGTCGGCCTCCTCCACGAGCTCACCATTCAGATAGACGAGCGGCACGGTACAACACTAAGGACACGGCGAGGCAGCGTGGCGATCCGGCTGTGGTGGCGCTCGCTATCCTCGGGCGACCAGCGAGAGCAAGGAGGCAGGATGGCGAAGCTCGACAACGGGCCGCCCCGGGGGACCCGCGACTTCCTCCCCTCCGAGGTCGCCCGCCGAGAGTCGGTCATCGCAGCCATCTCGGCCTCCTACGCCCGCTTCGGCTTTCGCCGCATCGAGACTCCGGCCTTCGAGGCGCTCGAGCGGCTCACCTCCGGCCAGGGTGGAGAGAACGAGAAGCTCATCTACAAGATCCTCCGCCGGGGCCTGCCGGTCCGCCTCGACGCCGGGACGAGCCCGGACTCCCTTTCCGACCTGGCACTTCGCTATGACCTCACCGTCCCGCTGAGCCGCTTCTACGCCAACAACGAGAGCCGGCTCGGCCGCCCCTTCCGCGCCCTGCAGATCGGGCCGGTCTGGCGAGCCGAGAGGCCGGCCAAGGGCCGCTACCGCCAGTTCACCCAGTGCGACATCGACGTGCTCGGAGAGAGCTCGGTGCTCGCCGAGTGCGAGCTCATGGAGGCGAGCCTCAGCACCCTGAGCTCGCTCGGGATCGCACCGCTCACGCTGCGCCTCAACGACAGGCGGCTGCTGGCGGCCGTAGCTGAGGCGAGCGGGGTGGCCGAGCAGGCCACGAGCAGCTACTTCGTGAGCCTCGACAAGCTCGACAAGATCGGCTGGGAGGGCATCTCCGCTGAGCTGGCCGCTAAGGGCTTCGCGCCCGAGGTTGCCCGGACGAGCGAGAAGATCCTGGGGGGCCTTCAGGCCGGGGCCGGCCCGGCCGAGGTGATCTCCCATCTTGCCGACTCGCTCCCGCGCCTCGAAGAGCCCGTCCTCGCCGATCTCGGCGAGACCACCGCCTGCCTCGAGCGGCTCGCAGGCAGGTTGAGCGGTCTGTCGTACCGGATCGATCTCACGATCGTCCGCGGCATGGGCTACTACACCGGGCAGATCTTCGAGATCGCCCAGGCCGGCGCCGGCCACTCGATCGCAGGCGGCGGGCGCTACGACGAGCTGCTCGGCCGCTTCCTCGAACGCCCCGTGCCGGCCTGCGGTCTCTCGATCGGCTTCGAGCGGGTGGTCGACCTGGCGGCGGTGGACTCGCCCGAGCTCGGAGTGGCGCTCCTGCACGGCCGGGAGGCGCCGGGCCTCATCTTGCAGGCGGCAGCCGAGCTGCGCGACAAAGGCCATGCCGTCTCTCTCTTCCCGCGGCGAAAGTCCCTCGGCCGCCAGCTCGACGCCCTGTTCGAGGAGGGCTACCGCGCCTTCGCCCTCGTAGAAGAGGGCTCGCATGGTGAGCTGCGCCCTCTCGCTCCTCAGGCGGACTGAGCTGCCAGGCGACGGGCCCGATCGGCCAGGCGGCCGTCACCGAGCGAGGCGGCGAGGCCGGCCGCCTGGGCGGTCGGCCCCTTCCAGGCGAGCTCGGCCACGCCCGAGATGAGATCGCGCTCGACCCGCAAGGTTGCGAGGTCACGGAACAAAAAGGCCACCTCCCGATCCTCGGTGAGCCGGGCGGCGAGCGCCGGAGCCGAGCGCAGCTTCGCTCGGACGGACCGGTCCCACTCCTCTGCGCTGGCCGGTATCGCCTCGAGGTGGCCGTAGTGGTCGATCACCACGGCGGCGCTCCGCTTTCCCCAGCCGGAGAGGCCCGGGAAGCCGTCGGCGCTGTCGCCTACGAGGGCCAGCCAGTCGGGGATCGAGCCGGGCGGCACTCCGAACTTGGCTCTCACCGCCGCTTCGTCGAGGACTACCTTGTTGCGCCGGTCGACCTGCACGACCCGGTCAGCCTCGACGCACTGCCCGAGGTCCTTGTCGGGAGTCCAGATGAGGACGCGATCGACCTGTTGGTCCTGCTTGGCGATCTCGGCCAAGGAGCAAAGGGCGTCGTCTGCCTCGAGGTCGTCCATCGGGAAGCTGGCCAGCCCGAAGGCGACGAGGGCCTCCTCCAGCCGCGGGAACTGCGCCAGCAGCCCGGGGTCGACTCCCGCGCCGGTCTTGTAGCCCGGCCAGAGTTCGTTTCGAAACGACTCGATCTTGTGGTCGGTGGCGACGCCGACGTGAGTGGCGCCCTGCTCGAGCATGGTGAGGAGCGAGGCAAGCACGCCTGCGACGGCCGCCACCTCGCTCGCCGCGGATGATGCGCGGAGGCGATGGCGCTGCCCGAAGAATTGACGGAAGAGTTCGTAGGTGCCGTCGACGAGGTGGACTTCCATCTCTTCGCCAGCCTAAGACACCACCGGGTTAGTTGAGAGATCCCGAAAGGAGCCGCCGTGCGTGCCGTGCAAGTGACTTCGCTGGCCGGGCCGAGCGCCGTCGAGCTGGTCGAGCTCCCCGAGCCCGCTGCGGCGGGCGGGAAGGTGCTCATCGAGGTCGAGGTGGCCGGCGTCAACTTCCCCGACGTGCTCATGACAAAGGGGCAGTACCAGATCCGACCGGCTCTCCCCTTCGTACCCGGTTCGGAGGTTGCGGGCCGGGTGAGGTCCGCCCCCGAGGGCTGCGACCTCGAGGTGGGCGACCGGGTGGCAGCTTTCCCCGGTCTCGGCGGCTTCGCCGAGGTGGTGGCGGCCCACCAGTGGGCCGTCTTCCCTCTGCCCGACGGGGTCTCGTTCGAGGCCGGGGCGGCGCTCTTGATGAACTACCTCACCGTCCATTTCGCCCTGAAGCGCCGGGGCCGTCTCGCCAACGGCGAGATCCTCCTCGTCCACGGGGCTGCAGGCGGCATCGGCACGGCCGGCATACAGCTCGGGAAGGCCTTCGGCGCCAGGGTGATCGCCGTCGCCTCCAGCCCCGAGAAGCAGGAGGTGGCGCGCCTTGCCGGAGCCGATGAGGTGGTCGGGGTCGAGAGCTTCAAGGAGGAGGTGAGCTCGCTCACCGGTGGGGCAGGAGTCGACGTTGTCCTCGACCCGGTCGGCGGCGATCGCTTCACCGACTCGCTCCGCACCCTTCGCCCCGAGGGCAGGCTCCTCGTCGTCGGCTTCACCGAAGGCCACATACCGACCGTGAAGGTGAACCGCCTGCTGCACAACAACCTCGACGTCGTGGGTGTCGGGTGGGGCGCCTTTTGGATTCGCCAGCCGCAGTACCTGCGCCAGCAGTGGGACGAGGTGGTGCAGCTCGTGACCGAGGGGGTCTTCAGCCCGCCGATCGGAGAGAGCCTGCCCCTCGAGCGGGCCGCTGACGCCCTGTCGTCGATCGAGGAGCGCCGGGCGCTCGGAAAGCTCGTCCTGAGGCCGCGGACGCAGCCAGGGCTCAGGGGAGCTTGAAGACAGCCCGCAGCTTTCGCACGACATCTCTTGCCAGGAGATCCTCGCCTCCCGTGGCGAGGTGGATGCCGTCCGGGTCCCGCAGCGCCTCCGGCGTCCCGGTGATGTCGGTCGTCCCGCCGTTGAAGGTTCCAGCCGCCGTGGCGAAGAGCGGCCAGGAGGGGAGGTAGACGACGCCCGGGTGGCTGGCGGCCTCCTGGCGGAAGATGGAGTCGATGAGGACCATCTTCGAAGAGAAGCTCGGGCTCTGCATGATCGGCTCGCCGACCCAGACGAGGCGGGCCTTGGCGGTGAGCACCTCGTCCATCATCGCTGCCACCCTCGCCCCGTAGGCGGCCTTCCAGGCCGGGGAGCCGAAGGCGCAATAGGTGCCGTTCTGGTAGAAGTTCTGGGCGTCGTTCGCTCCGAGGAATACCACGACCACCTGGGGGTGGACCGAGGCCAGCTCGCTTCTCAGGACCACCGGCCAGTTGTAGTAGCCGGTGTTGGCCAGGCCGGTGTCGCCCTTCGCGTCGGCTACGACCGTGACGTGGGGGTCGTTCGAGAGGGCCCAATCGAGACCCCACCCGAGGTCGATCCCGAGCGAGTCTCCCACCTCGAGCAGCGTCACCTTGCGCTGGGGGAGCGGGGCGAGAGTGGACGGCGGGCTCGACGCGCCACCCGGGGACGACCCCACCGGACCGGTCTTCACGGGCCCGGAGGCGGCCGGTCGGCTCGCACAGGAGGCGGTCACGAGCGCCAGGCTGCCCAGAGCCACCGCCACCGCTCTCTTCGCCGGCCGGGCCGTTCTCATCTCCCTCGCTCTCACGCCCCCTAGACGCCCGGGCGACCCCCATTCTTCCGTGTCCGTGAAGGCCGGCTCGCCGCCGGGCATCATCGAAGGTTCGGTCATCGGTAAATCCCCGTTCGCCCCCAGTTCACCCGCTGTTCAGACTGGCCCGCGAGGCTGGCCGAGCCGACATGGAAGCGAGACCCGACATCCACCACCAGAGCTCGCCGAGGCAGCCGAGCGGTGTCGCCGAGCTGCTCGACCAGGCTCCTCGCTCGCGCTTTCACCGCCGGGCCGTCGTCATAAGCGGGATCGGCTTTTTCACCGATGCCTACGACCTGTTCGTGATCTCGACGGTCGCCGCCCTGGCGACCAGCCAATGGCACCTCTCCACCACGATGACGAGCTGGGTGACCGGTTCGGCCATCCTAGGCGCCTTCGTCGGAGCGCTCGTCTTCGGCCGGCTCGCCGACCTCTTCGGGCGAAAGAGCGTCTATGTCACCGTGGCCGTCGTGATGGTGGTCGGCGCCCTCTTCTCGGCCTTCGCCCAAGACGCTCTCTGGCTCATCCTGGCCCGCTTCGTACTCGGGCTCGGGATCGGCGGCGACTACCCGGTCTCGGCCGTGCTCATGAGCGAGTACTCGAACCGAGACGACCGAGGAAGACATGTCGGTCTCGTCTTTTCCATGCAGGCGCTCGGCCTGATAGTCGGCCCGCTCGTCGCGCTCTGCCTCCTCAGCTCCGGCATGGGCGGTGACATCGTCTGGCGGCTCCTGCTCGCCCTCGGCGCCCTGCCGGCAGCAGCTGTGGTGGCGATGCGGGCGAAGATGCCGGAGTCGCCTCGCTTCGTCTCCCAGGTGCTGGGCTCGGAGAAGCGGGCGGCCGAGGCGCTCGCGAGGTTTTCGGAGGGCTCGATCGCCGCCACTGGCGCCCAGGAGGTCGGCTCGGGACAGAGCCGGCGCCTGAAGGACTTCTTCACCGACAGGGCCCTCTTGCGGCTTCTCCTCGGCACGGCCGGCAGCTGGCTCCTCTTCGACTACGCCTACTACGGCAACACCCTTTCGCTTCCCTCGATCCTGCACGAGGTCTCGCCCTCCGCCTCGATCGATGCCAAGCTGCTTTGGAGCCTCGGGATATTCGTCGTCTTCGCCGTTCCCGGCTACGTCCTTGCCTTCTCGAAGATGGACCGGATCGGCCACCGGCGCCTGCAGCTGATCGGCTTCGCCGTGATGGCAGTCGCTTTCACCGTCCTGGCAGCCGCCGGAGCTCTCACGAGCGACGTCGGAGCCTTCCTCGCGATCTTCGGCCTCAGCTACCTCTTCATCGAGTTCGGACCCAACTCCACCACCTTCGTGCTCGCCTCGGAGGTCTTCCCGGTCGAGTCCCGCACGACGGGGCACGGCCTGGCGGCGGGGCTCGGAAAGCTGGGTGCCTTCATCGGCGCCTTTTTGGTTCCGAACCTCGAGGGCTCGGTCGGCCTGCGTGGGATGCTTGCCGTGGCGGCCGGGGCCGCCGTCCTCGGCTTCCTCGTCACCCTGGTCCTTCCCGAGCCGGCCCGACGCTCTCTCGAGGAGCTCTCGCCCCGAGCCGAGCTTCGCCCGATCCCGGCCTTCGGGGAGGACTCCTCGGAGCTGGGGGAGCCTCTTCGCGCCAGCGGATGATGAGCTGAGAGCAGGTGGAGAGCTCCGCTCCGCCTGGCTCGACAGTGCGCAGCTCTAAAGAGCCGCCGTGCTCGGACGCGATGGCCTGGACTGTCGAGGGGCCGGGTGGGGCTCCTTCTCCCGCGCGGGGGCTCTCGCCCCTGGTCTAGGCCTCGACCCGTGGTCGCGCCCGCTCCCAGGGGCCTTCTCGCCGACGGTGGGTCACCCTCACCTCCACCGGGCGGCGAGGCGGCGTTCTGGCGCCGGCTCTTCACCTCGGCTGGCGCTGCAGCGCTGCCCAGCCCGCCATCGGCAACTATTCAGATGAGCGCGAATAGTTGCTCAAATATGGAATCATTTGGCATGTGGACGATAATGCTGCTCTAACCAGATGTCTGCGAGCCCTCTCGGAGCCCGCCCGGCGACAGGTGGTCGAGCTGCTCAGCGCCGGGGCTCTCCGGGCCGGGGAGATCGCCTCGTTGACGGGTCTCTCCCCGGCGACCATGAGCCGGCACCTACGGGCCTTGCTCTCGGCCGGCCTCGTCGACGACGAGCGTTCGGTGACTGATGCGAGGGTGCGACTCTTCTTCTTGCAGCGAGAAGCCCTCGAGCCGCTCGAGGAGTGGCTGGAGCGGTTCGTCTCGAGCGGGCGACGTCGCCCGGCGGCCGGTCGGGCTGATCCTTAGCTGGGGCGCTCCTGGCGGTCGAGGTGGTGGCTGTGGTGCAGGACGAGAAGACCGAGCAGAAGAAGGATCACCACCCCGACGCCCGCCCCGAGCTCTGTCAGGGTGTCGTCGAAGCTCACGCCCGACAGCGCCCGGGCGAGCGTGAGGTGAGCCGAGGCGCTCAGGATGTCCCTCACGCCCGCCAGGATGCCGATGACGAGAAACGGCCGGATCGCGAAGGTCAGGGAGCGGAGGTGCCCGAAGACCGTGTGGGCGAGGTCCAGAAGGATGATGACGACGAGGGTGCCGTCGATCGCCCCAACGACCGAGTCCGGATAGGCATGCCAGTGCCAGAAGAAATCGAAGATGGTCCGCACCAGCACGACGGCGGCTATCACGAGCAGGCTGACGACTATGCCGTACTCGATGACGAGCATCACCGAGGTGAGGAGCGAGTGCGGGCGGCGAGCACTCTCCTCAGCCGGTTCTGACTTCGAGGCCATCTCCCGACAGCATAAGGAGCCCTGCCAGTCAAGCCTTCCATCGGGCCGGTGGCCGCCACCGGTGGGCGGGTAGGAGGCAAGAAGGAGGAACGAGAGGACCGTTGTCGTGTGACCGGTGTCCGACTCGACCAGCTTGCCGGTACGAACGATCGGGAGAACGCCCTCGATCCTGCGAAGCCGGGCCGGGCGGTGCTGATTGAGCAGCAGCGTCACGTGCAGCGTGTGTGGCAATGGCGGCGGGGGAGAGGCCGCGCCTGTGGTGCGGCACGACGACGACTTGTGATGCGACGGGAAAGTCGAAGCGCTTGGCGTCGAGCGAGGCCGTCCTCACCACCGGCGAGGTCACGCTGATTGGGCTTCCGAGGAAGCTGCGTGGTCCCTGTCTGACTGAGCGGAGGCACGAAGCGCAGGGTGGCCGTGGTCGCCAGCAGCCAGCCCGCCACCACAATAGGGACCGCGAGGCGAAGCAGGTGGCTGAAGCGGGGCCGGCGGCGCTTTGTACCATTTTGCTGACCTCCCGTCATCAGCCGGCTCGCCGGGCCGGGCGCATGACGATGCCGGGGCGGTGCAGCCCGGCCATCGGCCCGCTCGGACCGAAGAGCGGGCGGGTACCGGCCAGATCTCGTTTCCTCCGATCTGGCTCCGCCCGGCGCCTCAGATCTACGATCGGTCGACTGCAGCCCGAGGGGAGCTCGGATGGCCTGGCTGGGAAGGCTCTTGCGCAACCGACGCGCCGGAGCGCAACGCCTCGCTTGGAACGCGCCCAACCTTTCGGCGGAGGGCCTCCTCGTGCTTACGAGTCCTGACTTCATCGACGGGCAGGCCATCCTCTCCTCCACGCAGCCAGGCGCGTCGGGGGAGGGGAGCTCTCGCCTGCCCTCTTCTGGTCGAGGCCGCCGGCCGGTGCAGAGGAGCTGCTGCTCGTGATCGAAGACGCGGACGCGCCGACTCCGTCGCCCTTCGTGCACTGCCTGGCCCTGCTGGACGTCTCGCTCACGAGCCTTCCGCAGGGCGGACTCTCGGCGAGACGGCCCGCTCCCGGCGTCCGCCTGCTCCGTTCCACGATCGGCCGGGGCTTCGTCGGCCCTGCGCCGATCAAGGGCCACGGTCCTCACCACTACGTCTTCCAGCTCTTCGCTCTCTCCAGGGCTGTGCGCCGAGGGCCGGGCGGGCGCCCCCTCGAGTCCTCCAGGGCGCGAGAGGTGATCGCCGCTATCGAGGGCGTGATGGCCCGCGGACGTCTCGAGGGGACCTACGAGCGAAGCTGACGAAGCCGAAGAGCACTGCCTCGGACCCCGCGTGAGAGACAGGCTCCGGTTCGCCAACCCGCCAAGCCAGAGCCCGGCCGGGATCCCCGGACCGACCGCGCACGGCCGACTCGAGCCGGCCTCCAGGCCTCGCAGTCGATCAGCAGCAATTGCAGGCTCATCACGAGCCAGCTGGCCAACCCTGAGGGGTGATTCGCCCGAGTCGGTCGACAACGGGGCCCAGCGGCCGCCTCGGCTCGCTATTTTCGTCCTGTGACACAAATGACAAAGGGAGCGGAGCGCTGCGGCTGGTGCGGAAGAAAGCTCGCGCAAACGCCGGGCCGAGGTCGCCCCAGGCTGTACTGCAAGCCGGCCTGCCGGCAGCGTTCCTACGAGGCTCGCCGCCGGCAGCTCGAAGGGGCCTTGCGCCCCGGCGAGATTCCGATCCCGCAGGCGGCCTTCCGAGAGCTGCAGGACAACCTCTACCAGCTGACGGCGGCACTTGAGGACGTCGATCAAGACCTCGCCGCTCGGCCGAGCCTCAGGGCTTACCAGACCGCCTTCGAGCACCTCTACCGGGCTGCGAACCGGCTGCGGGGTGTCGAGATCGAGCCCAGCCGGTAGCTCCCCGACCTGGACATGACGCCGATAATGTCCGTTATGTCTGATTATGAGTAGCCCGGTCGTCTCGGAGCTCCCCTGCTGTTGTCCGGTCTCAGCCCCAATGAGAAATTCTCTTCGTGTCTGATGATCCTGCTTATGCCGGCACGATGACCATGACCTGGGAGGTCGCCGCGGTAGACGGAGGAACCCGTGTCGACATCGCAGCCGTCGACGACCGGGAAGGGGGTGAAGCCACTCACCTGAGGCTGAACGGCAGAACTCATGGCCGCCAGCGCACGGTTTTCGTGTCCGTCAGCGCGCGGAACTCAATGGCCATTGACAAGCCGGCGGGTCTGGGACATTTCGGAGCCCGACCACATCGGTGTTTGAGGGCAGAATGAGCCCGTGCGGCTAGAAGTCCATGTCCGAGCCAATTCGTCACGAACCCGGATCGGGGGTAGTCATGATGGCGCTCTCGTGGTACGCGTCGCTACGCCCGCCGCGAGTGGCAGAGCGACTCAGGCAGCACTCCAGGCCGTCGCCCACGCACTTGGCATACCCCGCAGCGCAGTCACGCTCGTTCGTGGACCCACCAGTCGCAGGAAGTTGCTCAACGTCGCCGCCAACACGACCGATGAAGAGTTGCTGATCGAGCGCCTACAGCAACTACTCGCCAGCGACAACTGACGGCGGCGGTTGGGTAGAGAGCTGGCGAGGTGGTAACCCGTAGGCGACGCCGGGCTCAGGTCCCTCGGTTTCCCGGGGGCTGCCGTGGCGGCTACCATAGGTTGTCCTTTCTCCAGGTCCCCCCTATGTGGCTGGCACCTTTCGGTGCACGTGGCTCTCCAGTGATCTACGGAGGACGCCCAGCACCACCTCGGCACTCTGCCTTTCGCATACCTCCTGGTCTTGTTGGTGTCCGATCACCTGTGCCCCTTCGCCCTGTGGACGGCCTTCCCGCCCTCCCTGGCAGGTCGTTGCTCCTGCGACTACTACGGGCATTGTGTCGCCATAGGGCTCGCGCCCCGTAGGCAATCCCACGTTCGTCTCTCACATACGTATCGAGCGCGACTTAGGCGGCCCACTCATCTCCTTCACTCCTTCAATGTCCTTATCGGGCATCGCTCCAGACCCAGAGGGCTGCAGCAGGCACCACCGCATCCTGCCGCAGGGGCCGGCACCGGTTTCAGGCGTCTTTCCGGTCGGTGTCCAGTTGCACCAGCTGGAGATTGGACTTCAAGCAATCATGTCACTTGCCAGCGACATGGGGCCAGGTAGCCGGTGATTTTGCCAGCGGCATGGGACCACCCCCGTTGCCAGTTATGGGACCACCCCGAGGGTCCACCAACGCCGGCTGAAGAGACATTCAACTGGGCCTCCGAAGCCGATGCCGAGGAGGCTCCATGGCGTTCAGGGAGGTCACAGTGGTCCAGATACGAGAGGCGCTCAGGCGCTGGTTACGGGGTGAGGGCGAGCGCCCCATCGCACGGGGGATCGGCGTCGACCGGAAGACGGCGAGCCGCTACATCGCAGCTGCCGTCGAGCTCGGCGTCGATCGCTCGGGCGGAGAGGGGCAGCTCACTGAGGAGCTGATCGGCCGCCTGGTCGAGGCGGTCCGCCCGGTCCGCACCGACGGCCACGGCGTGGCGTGGCGGTCCCTGCTCGCCGAGGAGGAGCAGATCAAGAAGTGGGTGAAAGACGACGGGCTGACCGTCGTCAAGATCGGGATCCTCCTCGAGCGCAAAGGCGTCGTCGTCCCGCACCGGACACTCGCGCGCTTCGCGGTGGAGCGCTGCGGGGCGGGTAAGCGCACCACGACCGTGCGCGTCGACGACCCGCCGCCGGGGACCGAGCTGCAGGTCGACTTCGGCCGCCTCGGGCTGGTCCCCGACGGGGACAAGCAACGGGTGTGCCAAGGGTTGATCTTCACGGCATGCTTCAGCCGCCACCAGTTCGTGTGGCCGACGTTCGCACAGACCACCGAGGAGGTCATCCGCGGGTTCGAGGCGGCATGGGGGTTCTTCGGCGGTGTATTCCCGGTGGTGATCCCCGACAACATGCGCTCGATCGTCATCCAAGCGGAGAAGTGCGCGCCGCGGTTCAACGACGTGTTCTTGGAGTACGCGCAGGACCGCGGCTTCGTCATCGACGCGGCGAGAGTGCGGACCCCAACGGACAAACCACGCGTCGAACGGGTTGTTCAATACGTGCAGAAGAACTTCTTCGCCGGGGAGGTGTTCGTGGACCTGGCCGACTGCCGGGCACGTGCCGAGACCTGGTGCGCGACGACCGCCGGCATGCGTATCCACGGCACGACCCAGTGCCGGCCGGCGGAGTCGTTCCGCGCAGAGGAGCTGCCGCTTCTGCTCCCCGCCCCGGGCGCGCCCTTCGACACGCCGGTGTGGTCCGACCCCAAGCTCCACCGCGACTGCCACGTGGCTGTCGCCAAGTCGCTGTACTCGGCGAACTACACCCTGGTGGGCAAGACACTCCGGGCAAGGCGTGACTCCACCACGGTGAAGCTCTACCTGCGTGGCGAGCTGGTGAAGGTCCATCCCCGCGTCGCCCCAGGTCGGCGTTCCACCGATCCGGCGGACTTCCCGCCGGGCAAGGGCATCTACGCCACGCGCGACGTGGAGTCGCTCACCCGCCTGGCAGCTGTCCACGGGCCGTCGGTCGCCGCCTACGCAGCGGCCATCCTCGACACGCCGCTGCCGTGGACCAAGATGCGCCAAGTCTACCGGCTCGTGGGGCTCGGGGAGAAGTGGGGCTCGGGACGGCTCGACCAGGCGTGCCGACGGGCACTCGACGCCGAGGCGGTGGATGTCAACCTCGTCAGCCGCATGCTCGAGCGCGCCCGAGAGGACAAGGAGCCAGACGCCGAGCCAGACGCCCCGGCGGACGGGATCGTGATGCAGGGCCGCTTCCAACGCGACGCGTCGGAGTTCGCCTCGGCGGCCGAGGTCGGTCGATGAGCGCGCCGGCACCCACCGTCTCCCCCGAGCTGAAGGCGCTCATGCGCAAGCTCAAGCTCGGACGGCTGAACGACACCCTGCCCGAGCGCCTCGCGCTGGCAAAGACCCACGGCCTCAGCCACGTGGAGTTCTTGGAGCAGCTCTTCTCCGACGAGGCGACCCGGCGTGACGGCGACTCGGCTGGGCGACGGGCGCGCGCCGCACGCCTCGACCCGCTCATGGTGCTCGAAGCGTGGGACGACGACGCCAAGGTCACCTACGACCGGGAGGTGTGGTCCGAGCTCGTGTCGATGCGGTTCGTCGAGCAGGCCCGCAATGCCTTCATCCTGGGTCCGGTCGGCGTGGGGAAGACGTTTATGGCCACTGCCCTCGGCCACATCGCCTGCCGCCGCCGCATCAGCGTCCACTTCGAACGGGCCGAGAAGCTACACAAGCGACTGAAGGCGGCCCGCCTCGATGCGAGTCACGATGCCGAAATGCGCAAGCTCATCGGAGTCGACCTCTTGATCATCGACGACTTCGCGCTGACCGCCCTCGGGGCGGCGGAGACGTCGGACATCTATGAGCTTGTGGTCGAGCGGCACCGCTCCGCGGCGACAGTACTGACGTCCAATCGCGACCCGAGCGAATGGCTGGCGGTGATGGCCGACCCCCTGCTCGCACAGTCCGCTGTCGACAGGATGAAGAGCGCCGCGTGGGAGCTCGTCATCGAGGGCGAGTCCTATCGGAAGAACGAGAAGCCAGCCCTCAACGAGGGCCCCACGAAGCCTCCACCGCCGAAGCCTCGTCAGCGCCGCGCTTGACACGTCTCCCGGCCGCCGTGATGATCACGTCAGCCGGCTGATGTGGGCGCGAGGTGGTCCCATGCTGCTGGCAACGAGGGTGGTCCCATGGGACTGGCAAATGACAGCCTCTCGCCTCTCGCCTCTCGCCTTGGCCCATTCGATCATCTCCGACATCTCCGAGCGATCCTTCCTGAACCCCGGGAGGCACTGGCGCCATAGAGCAGTCCCGACGGCGTAGGAGTGCTGCGCCGTCAGACTCCTTGGCAAACGGCCATGGAGAGCGGTCTGGACGGACAGTTCGATCCGGGGCATCGCGCGTCCATCGCGCGCGCTACCGTTCGCTGCCGTTCGCCGTTGTTCACTCGACGTCCTGACCTGGTGCTTTGTCTCGCCCGGGTTCGTTACTGTGCCCATCGGGTGACTTTGCAACCAGGAGGCCACGGGTTCGGATCCCGTCAGCTCCACGCGAAGATCAAGCACTGCGAGTCCGTCTTGTCTGCCCCTGATCGCGCACTCTTGAGCGTCTGCAAGACCCTATTACTGCTGGGGCCCCCTTGATAACGTGACGGCATGACCGACCAGATCACGGGCAGGCAGTTCGATGAGTCTGTTGGCGTCGGGGACTGGCGCGCCCTGTGGGGTGGCGGCTTCGCGTGCGCATACTTCCAGACCCGGTCCATCGGCACGGGCGCCGCGCTGGTGGACGCGATCAGCGAGCTGACGGCTGCAGGGAACCACCCGGTCGAGGTCGACCTCCGTCCTGAGGGCGTGACCGTCCGGGTATTCACCCACGATCCTGGCGGGCTGAGCAGCCATGATGTCGAGCTAGCTCGACAGATCTCCGTGGCCGCACGCAAGCTCGGCGTGCCGGCCGACCCGTCAGCCGTGCAGCACGTGCAGGTCTCGATCGATGCGCTCGTCACTGCCGACGTGCGGCCATTCTGGCGCGCGGTGCTCGGCTACCAGATGGTCGGCGAGGAGGACGTGATCGATCCGCGTCGCTGCGGGCCTCCTTTGACGTTCCAGCAGATGGAGGCGCCACGTCCGCAGCGCAACCGCATCCACATCGACGTCTACGTGCCTCGCGACCAGGCGCAGGCGCGCATCGCAGCCGCCCTGGCCACGGGCGGCCATATGGTGAACGACACGAATGCACCCAACTGGTGGACGCTCGGCGACGCTGAGGACAATGAGGTCGACCTGGCCATCTGGGGATAGGCCGGCAGCGAGAAGTAGCGGGCCATCATCGGCGGGCTCACGAGAGCACGTCGAGTCGAGGGGAAGGCAGGCGAACGTGACTGACGTGGATGCTCTCGCCACGTTCGACTTCGCGGCGTTCTTTGCCGCGGTCGACGATGCGCGCCGCGACCGGGATATGGGCTGGTACGACCTGGCCGGCGAGCTGTGGGACCAGTCTGCGCAGCTCAACGCCGAACGCGACGATCACCCGCTCTGTGGCGGCGCGCTTTCCCGGCTGGGTGCGCGAGGTGAGACGTCGTGCCAGTACGCGCTCTTCCTGCTGCGCTGGCTCGGGCAGTCACCGGAGGAGTTCCTCACCGGTCCGGCACTGGACGTCGGAGACGTGCAGCTCCCGGACCCAGGCCCGGACAGCCGGCTCCGCTGGGACCTCGCCCAGCTCCATGCCGCGCTCAACCAGGAGCGGCAGCGCCAGGGGCTGACCTGGGCGGGACTGGCCGAGCAGATCGGATGCACCTCGAGTCGCCTGACCAATCTGCGCACCGCGCGCATGGCCGATATGGCCCTCACGATGCGCGTGACCCAGTGGCTGCGCAGACCGGCAGCCGAGTTCATCCATCCCGCCAGCAGCCGGCGCCGAGCCGAACTGCTCTAGGCACCCGGCGGCGGTGTGACGCGAGACCGTCCAAAAGAGGACAGGGTGGTCCAGAGCCGACACCACGCTGGCTCCGCTGACAGGCCTTCGGGTGAGGAACCGGCCAGACGGCAGCCCGTCCAGCGGATACCGGCTCAGAGCGCCTTTCCCAAGTCGGTCATGCTGGCTGCGGCGGTGAGGCGCGCCGACCTGGGCGCGGCATCTGGCAGACCCGGCGATTCAGACCAGCTGGCGGTGGTCACCAGCAAGATCAACTCCAACAAAGCGGCTGACGCGCACCCCGAGGACACTGGCGGCTGTCAGAATGTCAGTGCCATCGCCTCAGCTTGTAACTAAACCATTACGCCCTGCTCAGGCAGCCCTTTTGATCGCGGGATAGCGCGCTTTCGGTGGCTTTCGCGTCCCCTTCGGCCGCCCGGGCCCCGGTGTTCGGGATTTTGGCGGACTGGC
>JAJZLV010000108.1 GCA_021803215.1 Actinomycetes bacterium
GTCGCCCAGCACCCGGCGCAGCGCCCAGTGGAGGAGGTGGGTGCCGGTGTGGTTGCGCCGGATGGCATCACGCCGCTCGGTGTCGACCTCGGCGGTCGCCTCACTCCCCGCCTCGATCGTCCCTTCAGCCACGTAGCCGAGATGGCGGGTGAGCCCGTCGACCACCGTCGTCGTGTCGAGGACCCGGAAGGAGCCGGCCGGCGTCGTGATGACACCGGTGTCTCCCACCTGGCCGCCTCCTTCGGGGTAGAAGGGCGTCTCGTCCAAGAAGACCTCGAGCAGGGCTGTGCCCTCGGGAGCCCGCTCGCCGTCGACGTTCTCGAAGCCCTCGACGGCGCTCTCGAGCACCGCCAGCACCCGGGCAGCGCAGGAGGTCTGCTCGTAGCCGACGAAAGCGGTCGGCCCGAAGTCGGCCCGGATCCCCCGCCAGGCGGCCGCCACCTCCTCGGGGGTTGCCGCCCCGGCCCGCCTGCCCCGGCGGGCCCGGCGCCGCTGGGCCTCCATCTGGGCCCAGTAGCCGGCCTCGTCGACGGCGACGCCCTGCTCGGAGGCGATCTCCCTCGTGAGCTCGAAGGGGAAGCCGAAGGTGTCGTGCAGCTGGAAGGCGAGCTCACCGCTCACCTTCTGGCGTCCGGCCGCGAGCTCGGAGTGCAAAAGGGCCGTCCCCTGCCGCAGGGTGCGCAGGAAGGCCTCCTCCTCGTGGACGACGACCCGCTTCACCCGGTCGGCCTCGCGCAAGAGCTTCGGGTAGGCCCTGCCCATCGTGGCGATGACGGCGTCGACCAGCTCGTCGGTGAGGACCTCTCGCCGGCCGAGCTGGTGGGCCCTGAGGACCGCCCGGCGGATCAGGCGCCGAAGCACGTAGCCCCGGCCCTCGTTGGAGGGGAAGACGCCGTCTGAGACCGCGAAGGTGAAGGCCCTGGCGTGGTCGGCGATTATGCGCAGGCCGGTGTCGGAGCTCCTCGAGCGGCCGAGAGGGGTCTTCGTGAGCGAGGCCGCCCGCTCGAGGATCGGGGCGACGCAGTCGATCGCCTGCACGTGGGGGACGTCCTGCAGCACGACGAGGAGC
This sequence comes from Actinomycetes bacterium, assembly GCA_021803215.1. Taxonomy (GTDB): domain Bacteria; phylum Actinomycetota; class Acidimicrobiia; order Acidimicrobiales; family Bog-793; genus JAJZLV01. Next base: position 1,070 of record JAJZLV010000108.1, read on the forward strand.
CGGTCGAGGCCGGCCCCGGTGTCGATGTTGCGGCGCGGGAGAGGAGAGAGGGTGCCGTCGGCTGCCCGGTCGTACTGGGTGAACACGAGGTTCCAGATCTCGGTGTAGCGGCCCGAGTCCTCGGCGCCCGGGGCCGCCGGGCCGCCGCCCGGCCCGAACTCCGGACCACGGTCGAAGAAGATCTCCGAGCTCGGGCCGCACGGACCCGTCTCGCCCATCTTCCAAAAGTTGTCCTGGTCGAGGCGCTGGACCCGTCCGGGCAGAAGCGAGGTCGTCTCTGGCCAGAGCTCCGCCGCCTCGTCGTCGGAGACGTGCACGGTCGCCCAGAGCCGGTCCGGCTCGAAGCCGAGCACCTCGGTGACGAACTCCCAGGCCCAGGGGATGGCCTTCTCCTTGAAGTAGTCGCCGAAGGAGAAGTTCCCGAGCATCTCGAAAAAGGTGCAGTGGCGGGCCGTCGTCCCGACGAGCTCGATGTCGACGTTGCGGAGACAGGGTTGGATCGTCGTGATGCGGGGGTTCTCGGGGACCGCCTCGCCGAGGAAGTACGGCTTGAACGGCACCATGCCGGCGATCGTGAACAGCACTGTCGGGTCGTTCGCGACGAGGCTGGCCGGAGCCATGGCGGCGTGGCCGCGCTCCACGAAGAACTGCGTGAACGACTGGCGGAGTCGCTCGGCCTCCATCTCGCCTCCTCTAGCTCTCCCCGGGCGGCGGCTCGCCGGCCGGCTGGTCCTGCTCGGGTCCGTCGGTCTCTCCCCGCCGCTTTTTCCACCGGCGGACGAGCGCTGGCTCGGCTCCGTGCTCGCTCGGCTCGTAGAGGCGCTCGCCCGCCAGCTCAGCGGGCAGATAGGCCTGCTCGAGATAACCCCGCGGGTCATCGTGAGGATACTCGTAGCCGACGCCGTGCCCGAGCGAGGCGGCCCCCCGGTAGTTGGCCGCCCGCAGGTGGGCGGGGACCTCGGCGAACGGGCCGCTTTGCACCTTCGCCCGGGCCGCCCAGATCGCCCTGGCCGCCGAGTTCGACTTCGGGGCGAGCGCCAGGTGCAGCGCCGCCTCGGAGAGGTTGAGCGCCGCCTCCGGCATGCCGACGAGCTCGACGGCGCTTGCCGCCGCGCTCGCCACGACGAGTGCGAGCGGGTCGGCCAGGCCGACGTCCTCGCTCGCCAGGATGACGAGGCGACGGGCGACGTAGCGGGGGTCCTCACCCACCTCGAGGAGGCGCGCCAGCCAGTAGCTGGCGGCGTCCGGGTCCGAGCCGCGGATCGACTTTATGAGAGCCGAGATCAGGTTGTAGTGCTCTTCCTGGCCGTGGCGGTAGGCCCGCGTCGAGCGGGCCTTGTCGATGTGGTCGGCCGACACCTGCTTGTCCGGCCCGGCGAGGGCGACCGCCACCTCCAAGAGCGTGAGAGCAACCCGGCCGTCGCCCGAGGCCAGGTCCGCCAGGAGATCGAGAGCGGCCGGCTCGGCGCTCGCCCCCTCTGCCAGCAGTCCGCGGCCGGCCAGCTCTCTCACCTCCTCGTCGCTCAAAGGCTCGAAGCGCCAAAGGGTCGAGCGGCTGAGGAGCGGGGTGTTGAGGGCGAAAAAGGGGTTCTCGGTCGTCGCCCCGATGAGGACGACCACCCCCTCTTCGACCCCGTGCAAGAGGGCGTCTTGCTGCGCCTTGTTGAACCGGTGCACCTCGTCCAGGAAGAGGATGCTCCCGCGGCCCTCCTCGCCGAGAGCCCTCCTCGCCCCCTCGAGCTCGGCCCGCACCTCCTTCACGCCCGCCTCGACGGCCGAGAGGGCTCGGTACCGGCGAGCGGTGTGGCTGGCGACGATCCGGGCGACGGTCGTCTTCCCGGTGCCGGGCGGGCCGTAGAAGATCGCCGAGGAGAGCCGGTCGGACTCGACCAGCCTGCGGAGCGGGGCACCGGGGGCGAGCAGGTGGGCCTGTCCTACGACCTCGTCGAGCTGGCGGGGCCGGAGCCGGGCCGCCAGAGGGGCGCGCCGCGAGAGCGCCTCTTGCCCGGCGGCGTCGAATAGGCTCACTGGCCCGACCGTCACAGTCCGGGGCACGGTTGTCAAGGCGAGAGCCGGGTATAGCCAAACCGGCGCGACCACAAAGGCGCGTCCCGCTTCGTCGCCCGGTGGTCCACACTGGCGGGGTTGACTGTTCTTGTGAGGAGTACCCAATCATGACCACGGAGCCCGTCGAGGAGAACACCCGTCTGCCCGAGGCTGCACAGCGCCAGCCGGTACCTGTCGACGCCTTCAACCCGCTCCTCCGCTCCCTCCTCAGCTGGGAGCTGGTCGAGCGGCGGGAGGACGGCGAGGGCGGCCACTGCTGGACCCTCATCGACGAGGCGCAGGAGCGCCTCGATCAGCTGACACCTCCGCCGCGGCGCTCGACAGCCGCTCTCGCCTACCTCGACCACTGGTGCGCCCGCTGCCGCCAGCAGAAGCTCACCCACCTGATCGACGGCCACTACCTCTGCGAGCAGTGCGAGCGGGCCGAGTCGGAGACCGGGGACGTCACCACGCCCCGCCCCGAGCCCAAGCGCACCCGGCACGTCCAGCCTCACCTGAGGCAGCCGACCTCTTAGCCGGGCGGTTCACCTCTCAGCCGGGCGACTTGGCCTCGGGTCGAGGGAGAAGGCGGAGGCCGAGCTCCTCGAGCTGGCGCTCGGGAAGGGCCCGCGGGGACTCGGCCATCAGATCGGCGCCCGACTGGGTCTTCGGGAAGGCGATCACCTCGCGGATCGACTCCTCGCCCGCCATGAGGGCGGCCAAGCGGTCGATCCCGTAGGCGAAGCCGCCGTGCGGCGGGGCGCCGTACCTGAAGGCGCCGAGCAGGAAGCCGAAGCGACTCTCGGCTTCCTGCTCGGAGATGCCGAGGACCGAGAAGATGCGTCGCTGGATGTCGGCCCGGTGGATCCGGATCGAGCCCGATCCGAGCTCCCAGCCGTTCAGAACGAGGTCGTAGGACTGCGAGCGGACCGAGAGCGGGTCCGACTCGAGGCGGTCAAGGTCATCGGGGTGCGGCATCGTGAAGGGGTGATGGGCCGCCACCGGGTTGCCATCGTCGTCCAAGCCCTCGAAGAGCGGGAACTCGGTGATCCAGCAGAAGCGATAGGGCGGCTCCGAGACGGCCGGTTGGGCCAGGTCGAGCCGGAGCTGGCCGAGGACCCGGCAGCTGCGGGCCCGCTCGCCGGCGACGACGAGGAGGAGGTCTCCCTCCTCGGCTCCCGTCGCCGCCACGACGGCCGCCTTCTCCTTGTCGGAGAGGAACTTGGCGACAGGCGACTCGAGGGCGAGTCCGTCGCTTTGGCGCAGCACCCGCAGCCAGACGAGCCCGGCCGCGCCGAGCTTCTTCGCCCGGTCGGTCAGGGCGTCGAGCCTCCCGCGGCCGAGCTCGGCCCCGCCCTTCAGGCAGAGGGCTCGGACGGCCTCGGCCTGGAAGGCCTTGAACCCGGTGCCGGCGACCGCCTCCTCGAGCCGGACGAGCTCCATCTTGAACCTGAGGTCCGGCTTGTCGGTCCCGAAGCGCTCGAGCGCCTCGCTCCAGGTCATCGTCTCGACCGGGGGAGGCTCCTTGCCGGTGACGGAGCGGGCCACCTCCAAGACGGAGTCCGAGACGACCTCCCAGAGGTCTTCCTGGCGGACGAAGGAGGCCTCGAGGTCGAGCTGGGTGAACTCGAACTGCCGGTCGGCCCGCAGGTCCTCGTCGCGCATGCAGCGGGCGATCTGGTAGTAGCGGTCGAAACCCGAGAGCATCAAGAGCTGCTTGGCGATCTGGGGGCTCTGGGGCAAGACGTAAAAGGAGCCGGGCTGAAGACGTGAGGGGATGGCGAACTCCCTGGCTCCCTCGGGCGTCGGCGTCCAGAGCAGGGGCGTCTCGATCTCGACAAAGCCCTGGCGCTCCATCGAGCGCCTGATGGCGGCGTTCACCTGGGCGCGCAGCCGCAGGTTGGCCTGCATCCGCTCGCGGCGGAGGTCCACGTAGCGGTAGCGCAGCCGGACCTGCTCTTCGGCCGCGATCCGCCCGTCGACCGAGAAAGGGGGCGGCTCGGCGACCGAGAGGATCTCGACCTCGCTCGCGCCCACCTCGACCTCGCCGGTCGGGATGGCCTCGTTCACCGTCCCTTCCGGCCGGAGCCGCAGCTCGCCCGTCACCTTGATGACGTGCTCGGCCCGGATGTCGTGCCCACCGTCGACGACGCACTGGATGATGCCTGTGTGGTCCCGCAGGTCGACGAAGGCGAGATGCTCGCCGTGCTCTCTTCTCCTCGAGACCCAGCCGCAGACCGAGACGGTCCGCCCGACGTCCTCTGGCCCGAGCTCTCCGCAGTAGTCGGTCCGCAGTCCCCGGGCCCGCGCCGCTCCCTCCCGCCTCACAGGCCGGCAGAGCTGGTGAGAGAGCCGCCCTTTCCTGGCAACAGGCGGTAGGCGTCATAGACGCTGTCGAGCTGGCGCAGGGAGTCGAGCAGCGACTCGAGGTGCGGGGGATCGGCCAGCTCGAACTCGAAGCGCATCCGGGCAACCCTATCTGCCGTCGTATGCGTGCTCGACGACAAGATGGCCACGTGGTGCTCGGCGAAGAGCTTGGCCACGTCGGCCAGCAGCCTCGCCCGGTCGAGCGCCTTCACCTCGACGGCGGCCACGAAGACCCCTTGGCGGTCCTCGTCCCACTCGACCTCGATGAGCCGCTCGGAGTCGCTCCCGGCGAGCGCCAGGGCGTTGGCGCAGTCCTCCCGGTGGACAGAGACACCCCTACCCCGCGTGATGAAGCCGATCACTCGATCGCCCGGCACCGGGGTGCAGCAGCGCGAGAGGCGCACCATCACATCATCGAGCCCCTCGACGTAGATGCCAGCCCCGCCCCGGCGGTGGCTCGGTCGCCGCGGCGTGAGGGCCGTCGTCGGAAGCTGCACTTCCTGCTCGCCGCCGCGCAGCTCCCTCTCGAGGCGCTGCACGACGGCCTGGCCCGAGACGTGGCCCTCGCCTAAGGCGGCGTAGAGCGACTCGAGCTCGCCGTAGCCGAGGTCGGCGGCGATGCCCGCCACGGCCGGGGAGGACTGCAGCTTCTGCACCGGCAGCCCGGCCCGCCTGAGAGAGCGGGCCAGCTCCTCGCGGCCGGCCTCGATGGCGTCCTCGCGCCGCTCACGAGAGAACCACTGGCGGATCTTGTTGCGCGCCCGCGGGCTCGCAACGAGCTTGAGCCAGTCGCGCGACGGGCCGGCCGTGGCGATCTTCGAGGTGACTATCTCTACGGTGTCGCCCGAGGAGAGCTTCGACTCGAGGGGGACGAGGCGCCCGTTCACCCTGGCCCCGATGCAGCGGTGGCCCACCTCGGTGTGGATCGAGTAGGCGAAGTCGACCGGCGTGGCGCCGGCCGGGAGCGTGATGATCTCCCCCTTCGGCGTGAAGACGTAGACCTCGTCCTGTTCGAGGTCGACCTTCAATGTCTCGAGGAACGCATGGGGGTCAGGGGTCTCCCGCTCCCAGTCGACGATCCGCTGCAGCGAGGCGATCTCGTCGGTCGAGCGGGCCCCCCGGCCGCCGCCGGCCCCCCGGACCTCCTCCTCCTTGTAGCCCCAGTGGGCGGCGATGCCGTGCTCGGCCCGCTGGTGCATCTCGAAGGTGCGGATCTGCACCTCGAGCGGCTTTCCCTGCGGCCCGACGACCGTGGTGTGGAGCGACTGGTAGAGGTTGAACTTCGGCGAGTTGATGTAGTCCTTGAAGCGGCCGTGCACCGGCGGCCAGAGGGCGTGCACCGCCCCGAGAGCTGCCCAGCAGTCCTTCTCCGCCTCGACGATGATCCGGATGGCGATGAGGTCGTGGATGTCGTCGAAGTCCTTGCCCCTCACCACCATCTTCTCGTAGATCGACCAGAGGTGCTTGGGCCGCCCGGTCACCTCGGCGTTCAGCCCCAGATCGGCCAGGCGCTTTCTCACGAGGTCGATGACCTCTGCGAGCTCCTGCTCGCGGGCCGGCGCCCGCGTCGCCACCATCTGGGCGATCTCGGCGAACCTCTTGGCGTGCAGCGCCTCGAAGGCGAGGTCCTCCAGCTGCCACTTGATCTCCTGGATGCCGAGTCGGTGCGCCAGCGGGGCGTAGATGTCCCTCGTCTCCTCGGCGATGCGGCGCTTCTTCCACTCGGGCAGCACGTCGAGGGTGCGGACGTTGTGCAGCCGGTCGGCCAGCTTTATGACGAGAACCCGCCAGTCCCGCGCCATCGCCACGAGCATCTTCCGCATGGTGGCCGCCTGCTGGGCCTCTTTCGAGCCGAAGCGGAGCCGGTCGAGCTTGGTGACGCCGTCGACGATGGCGGCCACCTCCGGACCGAACTCCCGCTCGATCTGGGAGAGCTCGACCCTCGTGTCCTCGACGGCGTCATGCAGGAGAGCGGCCGCGGCGCTCGTCTCGTCGAGGCCGAGCTCGGCGACGATGGTGGCGACCGCCACGGGGTGGGTGATGTAGGCCTCGCCCGAGAGCCGCGTCTGACCGTGGTGGGCCCGAACGGCCAGGGCGTAGGCCCGCTTCACGACCGAGGCATCTGCCTCGGGATGGTGAGCCGACAGCGCTGCCAGCACCGGCTCGACCGACTCGGTCGGAGGCGGCACGAGAAGGCGGGCGGCGCCGAGGGGCGGGGCAAGCGGGCGGGGGGTCCCCTTCTCACCTGGGGGCGCGGCCCGCCCGGCCTTCTCGCTCCTCGGGTCCTCTCTCGACATGGCGCCTCCCACGCGAGCGTACCGAGCCGGAGGGCACCAAAGCTCTTCGGCTGTAGCCTTTCAGCGCTATGACAGCTCCGAAGGACGCACCGCCGAGACCGCCGGCCCCGCCGGCGCCGGGCCGCCCCCTCCCTTCGCTCAAGCCGGCGCTCATCGTCGTCGGCCTCGCCGTCACCATCGTCATCCTCGGCTCGCTCCTCGCCCTCGTCGGGACACCCTCGGCCCACCCGGTCCCGGTGAGCGGCCACCTGCGGTCGATCGCCGGCTCCAAGCTGAGAGCCGAGCCGGCCCGAGGGGTGCTCTCGCACATCGAGTCCTCCGGCGAGCCGCCGGTCGACATCGTCTCCTCGCTCTATGTGCCGGCGGGCAGCCGCTATCTCGGCAAGCGCTCCGAGAGCCGCGGGATCAGCCAGTTCGACTCGAGCGTCACTCTCTCGGTGCCCGCCCCCGAGAACGAGGTGCACGCCTTCTTCTTGAAGGTTCTCTCGCTCGGCCGCTGGGTGACCAACTCCGACACGACGCCGAGGAGGGGCTCGAGGGAGCTGATCGCCGAGCGCTCGGGCTCAGACGGCTACCAGTGGCGGGTCGGCGTCATCACGACCGGGGTGAGCACCATCGTCTCGCCCGCTCTGGCGGGCAACAGCACGAGCCCGGCCCGCACCCGGGTCGAGATCCAGCTCTACCAGGTGGGCGACGCCAGCTGAGGCCCTTCGGCGGGCAGGTTCTCGATCACGTCCAAGAGGGCGGGCCTGCGCCGTGAGCCGTCCGGCACCTCGTGCAGCAGATAGGCCCACACAAGCATGTTGGCCGGGTAGATGAAGTAGCCGAAGCGGGTGGCGGGCGCTATCACGATGGCGAAGGCGAGCGCCCAGCCGGCGAAGTGGGCCGCCTCGTAGGCGGTACGGGGCGGGTGGCGCCAAAGGAAGGTGAGCACCGCCACGGCTCCGAGCGCGACGAGGCCGATCGTGATCGGGCGCTTCAGCCGCGGCAGCAGCTGCACGAGCGCCTGGCCCGGCAGGGGGCTGGCGGCCGGCGAGTGCACCTTGGTCAGCCCGAGCGGGAAGAGGATGACGTTCTCGAAAAAGGCGTGGGGCCCAAGGAGGATGGCCGCTCCGAGCACCGGCACCACGATCACCACCACCGCCAGGCTGTAGCGGGTGATGGCGGGGTGGCCCTCTTCGTCCCGCACCGCCAAGAAGGCGAGCAGGACAAGAGGCCAGGCGGTCCACTTGAGGATGGCCGACAGTCCCATGGCTATACCGGCCCAGACGGGTTGGCGCCTTCTCACGAGGACGAGGCCGAGCAGCAGCAACGCCAGCACGGGCAGGTCGTCGCCACCGGTCACCGCCGGGAGCGCCCCGGTCGGAAGGACGAGCAGGAACTGGAAGGCACGCCATCGTCGCCGGCTGCTCGCCGGCACCAGCATGAGGCTGAGCGCCACCACGATGACCGAGAAGCCGGCGAGCACGACCCGGGCGTCGGTGAAGGGCTTCGGTATCGGCGCCGCGTTGGCGAGCCCGAACAGGACCATGCCCGGCAGGTACGGGAAGAACGAGTGGGCGTTCACCCCCTTGTAGTCGTTCGAGGGCGAGACCCCAACCGTTGTCGGGTGGGAGAGGTAGGGGTCCTTGTAGCTGGCGAAGCGGTCGCCGGCCCGCTCGATGACGGCCACCTCCGGCTGGGCCATCGCCCGGCGGGGGTTGGTCCGGGGACCGGGAGCGTCAGCCCGCATCACAACCTGGAGCGAGAGGGGCAGCACGACTGCAAGCAGGAACAGACCGATGATCATCCCCCGCCGCAGGTTGGTCGCCCGCCCGCTCACCTCACGGGAGTCGCTCGGCCGGGCGCCGACCCCGCGGCGCCGGTGGCGGTGGACCAGCTCGCAGAGGATGGCTGCGCAGAGGTAGGGGCCGGCTGCGATCTCGGCCCAGAGGCGGTAGTCAGCCGTCACGGCCAGCCCGGCTACCCCGGCGCAGAAGGCAGTCGAGAGCAGGTACAAAAGGGCGTCCTGGCGAAGGACGGGCAGTCCGGCGAGCCGATCCGCCAGCCCGGCGACGGCCGAGCGGGTCCTCGCTCTCAGTTCGGGCACCGACTGATCGTAGGCCGCGAAGGGCTCGCGGGCCGGGCGGTGATGGGCCCCGCCGGCCGGGCCGGCGGGGCCGGAGCTCAGCGGTTCGGCTGCGGCGTGAAGCGCAGGTAGGACTTGACCTTCTTGAAGCCTTTCGGGAACTTCTCCTTGGCCGACTCGTCGTCTATGGCCGGCGCGATGATGACGTCCTCGCCGTCATTCCAGTTGACCGGGGTCGAGACCTGGTAGTCGGAGGTCAGCTGGAGCGAGTCGAGCACCCGGAGGATCTCGGCGAAGTTGCGCCCCGTCGAGGCCGGGTAGGTGATGGTGAGCTTCACCTTCTTGTCCGGTCCGATGATGAAGACCGAGCGCACCGTCAAGGTGTCGCTGGCGTTCGGGTGGATCATCCCGTAGAGGTCGGCCACCTTGTGCTCCTCGTCGCCGATGAGCGGGTAGTTGAGCTTGTTGCCGGTGGCGTCCTCGATGTCCTGCTTCCAGCGGTCGTGCGACTCGACCGAGTCGACCGAGAGGCCGATCACCTTGGCGTTGCGCTTGGCGAACTCGTCCTTCAGCCGGGCCACCTCGCCCAGCTCGGTCGTGCAGACCGGCGTGAAGTCCTTCGGGTGGGAAAAGAGCACGCCCCAACTGTCACCGAGCCACTCGTGGAAGTGGATGGTTCCCTCGGTCGTGTCGGCCGTGAAGTCGGGAGCGGTGTCGCCAAGTTGCAGAGCCATCGCATTCTCCTGTCTGCTCGTCGGGCCCGCGGCGGTCTGCTCCGCCCGGGCGGCCAATGTTGACAAGATTAGTAGGGATTCGAGGAGTCGAGCCGCCCCATCTCCTCAGCTCAGGGCCTCAGCAGCTTTCCGAGCCGGCGGGCCGCCACCGCCAGGCCGAGGATCCCGAGCGCCGCCAGGTAGCCGGCGTGCACCAAAAGGGCCGGCGTGAGCAGGCCGGCGTCGAGCTCACGGATCATGTCGACGCCTTGGTAGAGCGGGGTGATCGAGACGACGACCTGCAGCCAGCCCGGGTAGACCGAGAGCGGGTAGAAGACGGCCGAGAAGAGGAACATCGGTATCGAGGCCATCGACACGTAGTCGAAGTCCTGCCATCCCCGCATGTAGCAGGTGGCGCCCATGCCGAGGCCGGCGAAGGCGAAGCTCACGAGCAAGGCGGCGACAAAGCACAGCACCGCGAAGCCCGTGAGGACGAGGCCCATGGCGCCCATGACGCAGAGGAAGGCGAAGGAGTAGATGGCACCGCGCATGAGCGACCAGGTCACCTCGCCGAGCGCCACGTCGCCGACGCCGACCGGCGTGGCGAGCACGGCGTCGTAGGTCTTCGCGATCTTGAGCTTGAAAAAGACGTTGAAGGTCGAGTCGAACAAGGCGCCGTTCATGGCCGAGGAGGCAAGCAGGCCCGGGGCGACGTAGGCGGCGTAGTCCACGAGCCGGCCGTCGAGCTCGAGCCGGCCGACCAGGTGGCCGAGACCGAGGCCGATCGAGAGCAGGTAGAAGAACGGCTCGAAAAAGCCCGTGGCGAGGATCCACCACCGCCTCTTGTAGGCGACGACGTTTCGCTCGACGAGCCGGCGGGCCCGGCCCCGGCCGAACAGAGCCGCCGAGAGGCTGCCGAGCGGCGGGCGGAAGCCCGCGGCGAGCGCCGAGCGGCTGCTCATACGATGAGACGCCGGCTGAACGAGCGCCTCGCCAGGACGAGGCCGACTCCGAGCATCACGAACAGGTAGGCGGCGTGCCCGAGGTCGTCGACGACCGGCACCCGCCCGAGCACGAGCGAGCGGGCAAGGGTGACGCCGTGATAGAGCGGCGTCGCCCTTGCCACCACCTGCAGCCAGCCGGGCAGCTGGGAGATCGGGAAGAACGTGCCCGAGAAGAGAAAGAGCGGCACCGTCCCCAGCCGGTAGAGGACCGGCAGGGCGGCGTCGTTCTCCTGGGTGGCCGTGAAGGCCGTCACCGGGGCGGCGAAGGCGAGTCCGGTGAGCACGGCGACGAGGAGCGCCAGGACTCCGAGCGGCGAGACCACATCACCGAAGATGGCGAGCACCGTCAGGAACAGAGCCGAGGCGCCACCCACCCGTGTCGCCACCCAGGCGAGGTGGCCGTGGACCAGGTCCCTCACCTCTACCGGGGTGGCGAGGAGGGCGTGGTAGGTCTTCAGCCACTTGAGCCCGCCCATCACCGGGTACATCGACTCGTTCGTCCCCCACTGCATGGCCGAGGCGACGAGGAGGCCGGGAGCGAGGAACTGCACGTAACCGACCCCGCCGAGGCGGCCCGTCTGGTGGGCGGCCTGCAGGTGCTCGTTCACGAGGTGGCCGAGGCCGAGGCCCATCGCCACCAGGTACAGGACAGGGTAGAGAATGCTCGAGGTGACCGTCCCCCGCCAGGTCCTTTTGTACCTGAAGGCAAAGTATCGATAGGGCCTCAGCCAGCCGGGGCGGAAGATGGCTGGCCGGGCGCCGACCGGTCCGAGCGTCACTCGACGAGCGAGCGCCCGGTGAGGCGCAAGAAGACGTCCTCGAGGCTAGAGCGCCTGACGAGGCTCGCCTCGGGCCGAAGGCCGAGACAGTGGGCCGCCTGCACGGCCTCGTCGCCGTCCTCTGTGTAAAGAAGCACCCGGTCGGGCAGCACCTCGACCCGCTCGGCCAGCTCGGTCAGCTTCGAGGCGACGGCGGCGTTCTCGTCCACCCCGAAGCGCAGCTCGGCGACCTCCCGGGTCGAGTGGGCCTCGATCAGCTGGCGGGGCGAGCCCGAGGCGACGATCTTCCCCTTGTCCATCACGACCAGCCGGTCGCAGAGCTGCTCGGCCTCATCCATGTAGTGGGTGGTGATGATGAGGCTCACGCCCTCTTGCTTGAGGCGGTAGAGCCGGTCCCACAGCAGGTGGCGGGCCTGCGGGTCGAGTCCGGTCGTGGGCTCGTCCAAGATGACGAGCTCCGGCTCGGAGATGAGAGCCCGGGCGATCGTGAGACGGCGCTTCATCCCGCCCGAGAGGGTGTCGACCTCCTCTTCAGCCTTCTCGACGAGATGGGCGAACTCGAGCAGCCTCTCCACCCTGTCGCGCACCTCGCGCCTTGGGATGTCGAAGTAGCGACCGTAGAGGTAGAGGTTGTCGCGCACCGAGAGCTCGAGGTCCAAGGTGTCCTCCTGGGGCACGAGGCCGAGCCGAGCCCTTATCGCGGGGCCGCTGGCTCCCGAGTCCATGCCGAGCACCGAGAGCTCGCCGCCGCTCACCGGCGAGAGGCAGGAGACCATCCTCATGGTCGAGGTCTTGCCGGCCCCGTTCGGGCCGAGGAAGCCGAAGACCTCCCCCCTTCTCACGAGAAAGTCGACGTGGTCGACGGCGACGAAGTCCCCGAAGCTCTTGGTGAGGCCACGGGCCACGACGACCTCGCCCCCTCGGGCGGGCTCGCCCGCAGGGCCGGGGTGACGGGAAAGCTCCTCCTGCCTGGCCCCGGCGCGCTGCATCCGAGGGAAACTACAACGAGGTTGGCGCGGCCTGGAACAGGGCTCAGAGCTTGGCGCCGCTCCCGGCCCTCGCGAGGAACTGGGCAAGGGTCGCCACCTCGCCCGCCGGCGGCGCCACGATCGAGACCCTGCTGCCGTAGCCGCTCAGAGCGAGGCTCTCGCTCAGATGGACAGCCTGGCCGTTAAGGCTCGTCGTGAGGCTCACCTCGGCACCTTCGAGGAGCCGGGTGGCGCTTTGGAGATAGAGCCGCTCGCTCAGCGAGCGCACCTGCCCGCTGCCTGCCCTCTTCCAGGCGGGCTGGGTCGCCAGTCGCAGCAGGGCCGCCTTCGGGAAGAGCACCGCGTAGCCCTCGACGCCGACGCCGTGCCGCCGGCTGGCTCCGAGTGGCCGGATGCTCGCGGCGGCCCGGCCGAGGGCGGTGAAGAAGCTGGCGGGGTCGGTGCCCCCCGGCGCGAGAGAGCCGGCGCTTCTCACCAAGACCCAGCTCTTGTTCGCCAGCAGTCGTGAGATGCCCGGCACCGAGAGATACTCCCGGCCGCCGACCGAGATCACCTGGAGCTGCTTGGGGAGCAGCCGGCCCGCTCCGAGGTAGTCGAGCGCCAGCCGCATCGCCCCGTCGGCCAAGTCGACGAAGCCGCCTCCCCTCAGCTCGAAGCGGCCTGCTCGGGTCGTCACCGTGGCCTTGAGCTCGACCCGGGCGGCCCCCTCCGCCAGGCTCTTTCGGAGGGCGCTCAGCACGACCGCCTGCCCGACGGCCGGGGCGGGGGCGACCGCCGAAGCGCTCGGCGGCGCCGGCGTCGGCCGGCTCGCAAGCGCCGAGTGCAGGATCCTCTCTCTCGCGAGGTAGGCGCCGGCCAGCACCAGGGCGAGGAGGACCAAAAGGACGATCAGGCGCCGGCGCCCACCGGCGCCCTTCTTGCTGGCCGGGGCCCGCGAAGCCCTGAGCGACCAGTTGTCCTCGTCCCGCCTCTGGTCCGGACCGTCGCTGGACCGATCTGCCATCGCCCTCCCTCCAGCCGCCTAGCGTGATTATAGCACCACTGTGCGTGATACTCAGGCTCGAGCGGCCAGCCGGCGGGGCCCGGCGGCAGGAGTTGGAGATGCCGGCTCGGATCGGCATCTCGGGCCGGCAGCACGCCGGCTGGCGGGGACGGCCCTATCCGCCCGGCCTCCCGCAACGGCTGTGGCTCGAGCACTGGGCCGAAGGTTCGCTCCGCTCGAGCTGAACAACGCCTGCCATCGCCTCTTCAGCCTGGAGCTCCTCTCGAGCTGGCGAGAGCGCCGCCCCGGCTGGCAGAGCCTCTGCCCGGCCTGAGAGAGCGCCTCGGCCCGCTCCTTTTTCCGCTGCCGCCGAAGCTGCCGGCCCATCTCGAGAGGCTCGAGGCGGCGCTCGCCGCCTGCCCGCCCGAGAGCCGGGTGGCGGCCGAGCTCCGCCACGAGAGCTGGCTCTCGACCGAGTGCCGCCAGCTGATCGAGCGCTACGGCGAGAAAGCCCTCAGGCGCTGGGCGGCCCGCCCCGGCGAGCTCTTCTCACCCGACGAGGAGGTCTACGCCTCTTCAACAACGACCCGCTCGGGTGCCTTCTCGACGACGCCGTCCGCTTCGCCCGCCTCGCCAAGTGGGCCGGCACGGCCCCGACGAGGCTGCCGCCCCGCTCGGAAAGACCGGCCGGCTGATCTCCGGGCTCCGATCAGGCAGCCGGGGGCGTGGTGGTGGTGGTGGTCGAGGTCGAGCCGGGCGGCGTCGTCGTGGTGGTCGTGGTGGTCGTGGTGGTCGTGGTCGTCGTGGTGGTCGTAGTCGTGGTGGTCGTGGTGCTCGTGGTCGAGGTCGAGGTCGGCGGTGTGGTCGTGGTGGTCGTGGTGGTGGTCGTCGTGGAGTCCGGCGGGAAGGGAGCTGTCGTGGGCGCTTCCCGCCGGACGAGGGCGCCGAAGCCGTACAGGTCGAGATGCAAGGTGACGGGCGCCCGGTAGGTGCCCCTCAGCTGCGGGAGGAAGAAGTCCACCTGATGGAGAAGGCCGTCGCGCCCGGTCCAGGCCGAGACCTCGACCCTCTCAGCCCCGGCCAGCATGGCGAAGGTGGTGAGAAGATGCCCGGCCGGCCCCGCCCCGCGGGCGAGCAGGTCGACCCGTCCGAGGTAGGGCCCGTTGCGCACCTTGTGCCGGGCGGCGGCGGCCGTCGGCGGCCGGTTGGCCCTGAAGCTCCGCAGGGCGTCGATCGACCAGCCGGCGAGGGCGACGAAAGAGAGCCCGGAACGGACCCTGGCGGGAAGCGCCCGCTGCAGGGCAGGGGTGTAGCGCAGCCAGACGGAGGACCTCTCGCCGAGGCTTTGCGCGAGGCTCGCAGGGAGCTCGATGTAACGCCCGGCCAGCGAGCCGGCGCTCAGGAGCTTGATGGGCTCCATGTCGGGGAGGCTCACCATGAGAGAGGCCACCCCACCGCTCGCCGCCATGCGCCCCCGGCCGCTCAAGAGGATGCCTCCCCTCCTCCCTCTCACCAGGTAGAACAGGACCCCGTAGCTCTTCTGGCGGGCGGTCTCGGCCAGCGCCCGCAGGACCGCTTCGTCGGCCGAGCGGACCGCCAGCTGCTCCCACTCGGCCTTGGTGAGCGGGCTGACTCCTACCGCCAACAGGCTGGCGGAGGCGGCGGTCAGCCGCCGCGCCCCGGCGACGGCGTAGAAGCGCTCCCAGGCCGACACGAGGCGCAGGTAGGCCCGGGAGTGGTTGTAGGCGAGGACGGCGGCATCGAAGCTCCTCCTAACAGCCAGGTCACCCCCGTTGGCGCAGAGGTAGGCGCCGGCGGCCAGGGCCGCGTCCCAGTAGTTCTGCGGATTGCTCACGCCGCCGTGGGTGGCGAACCGCCCGTACTCGGCCCAGGTCGACGGGAGGAACTGCATCGGCCCGACGGCCCGCTCCCACCTGCCGCCGTGCTCGAGCCGGCCGTGGTCCGGGGTGGGATAGGCGGGCAGGCCGCCTCGTCCGTCGAGGGGCGGGCCGAGGATCGGCGGGCTGAGCGTGCCGCTCCTCGAGACCCGCGCCGCGCTCCCCCAGGTGAGGCCGTTGTCCGACTCGACCCGGCCGATGGCAGCCAGATCGGACCACGTCAGGTGGCACGACGGGTCGCTCTTGGCAAGGGCGCGGGCGGCGTTCTCGTAGGCGTCGACGGCTATCGCGGGGATGGCGGCGCCCCCGAAGCCGGAAGAGAGCCTGGCAGGTGGCCGGGAGCGGTAGAAGACAGTCCCGGCTGTGGCGTGCTCGCCATGGGGCAGCGAGCGGAGGTAGGCAGGAGTGAGAGCAGGCGCCATAGCGCCGGCCGAGCCTCTCGGGAGAGCGACCAGGCCGACGAGCCGCCGCGGCCCGGCCGCCGGGCCGGGGACGAACAGACCGATGCCGAGCGCGACGGCGACGGCCGGCGCTGCGAGCGAGATCGTGACGTGCCGCCGTGGTAAGAGCTGGCGTAGGCCGCCGAGCATGGCGAACATCTTGGCGGGCCGGCAGGCCGAAGTCCAACCGCCCGACTCGGTCCATACACTCACAGACGTGCCTGAGACCCCCTTTGGCCGTCGCGCCTTTCTGAAAGGACTCGGTGCGCTGGCCGGCGCCTCCGCACTGGCCGGCTGCAGCACCCAGCAGGGCTCCGCTCCGACCACGAGCCGCCCGATCACCAGCCCGAAGGGACCGCAGGACACGAGCGGCGATGTCCGGTTCAACAGCGAGGGACTCCCGATCGCCGACTGGGTCGTGAAGGAGAACGCCAGGGAGGGGACGATCGACTGGCTTGTCGGGGGCACCCCGCCCGGTGGCCTCGAAGGCTTCCTCGACCGGGTGAGCGCGCAGCCAGGCGACGAGCTGACCCTTTACATGAACTCGAGCGGCAAGACGCTCAGCGTGAAGGCCTTCCGGATGGGCTGGTACCAGGGACACGGCGCCCGGCTGGTGGCCGACCTCGGGAGCGCCCCGGCGACAGCCCAGCCGGCGCCGCAGTTCACGCCCGGCATCAACATGATCGAGTGCCACTGGAAGCCGACCATGCGGTTCAAGGTCGGATCGGACTGGCTCCCGGGCTACTACCTCATCCGTGTCGAGTCGAACCAGGGCTGGAGCCAGTGGGTACCGCTCGTCGTCCGTGACGACACCTCGCACGCCCACTTCGTCGTCCAGTCGAGCGTCACCACCTGGCAGGCCTACAACCTCTACGGCGGCTACAGCCTCTACCTCGGCGCCACCCCGGGCGGTGGCCAGAGCTATGCCAACCGCTCCCGCGTCGTCTCTTTCGACCGGCCCTACCCGCCCGGGGACGAGGACGGCTCGGCCGACTTCTTCGGGAACGAGTACCCGCTTGTAGCCCTCGTCGAGCGGCTCGGTCTCGATGTCACCTACTGGACCGACATCGACCTGCACGCCCGACCGCAGCTCTGCGCCAACCACGCCTGCCTCGTGAGCCTCGGTCATGACGAGTACTGGTCGGCCCCGATGCGCTTCGGAGTGCAAAAGGCGGTCAACAAGGGGCTCAACTTCGCCGTCCTCGGCGCCAACTGCTGCTACCGTCACATCCGCCTCGACGACTCGCCGCTCGGGCCCTATCGCCATCAGGTCTGCTACAAGGACCCGACCGAGGATCCTCTCTACGGCAAGGACAACGCCGCGGTCACCTCGAACTGGCCCTCTCCGCCCGACCCCCGGCCGGAGAGCCAGCTGATCGGGATCATGTACCAGGCCTACGGCGGCAGCGGCGACCTCGACGTCGTCGACTCCTCCCACTTCCTCTTCGACAAGACCGGCCTCAGCGACGGCTCGAAGATCCTGAACGTCCTCGGATCCGAATTCGACCGCTACGTGCCCGGGCCCCCCGCCCCCGGCAACCTCACAATCCTCTGCCACTCACCCACCCAGAGCGTCATCGGACCGTCGTACTCCGACATGAGCTACTACACGGTGAGAGGCGGAGGAGGGGTCTTCGCGAGCGGCACCGCCTCGTTCGTCGACCGCCTCTGGGACAACACGACCGGGCTGGCGAACAAGCGCTTCGCTCCCGGGCCCACCCCCGGGGCGACCGAATACCTCATCCAGATAACGAAGAACGTCCTGGCCGCCTTCGCGAAGGGGCCGGCCGACCGCTACCACCCCTCTCAGGCGAACTGGCAGCACTTCTACGCCCCCACCTCGTCGGCGCCCCCGCCCGTCGACTGAGGCGGCGAGGGGCCCGTCGGCTTGTCCCCCTAAGAGGCTCTCCCACCAGCCGGTCGCGGGGCTCCCGCGGCCGACCTGTCGGACTGGCAGGCGACAACCGGCCGATGGGAGGAGCCCCTCGCAGCCTCGGTGACATGGCAGGTGGCTCGGGGAGAGCACTCTTCTCGGGCTCGAAGGGCTGCGGCCTCGACAAGAGCTCCGGCGAGATCTCCCCGCGGTGATCGGCCGGGAAGAGAGCACCTGGCAGAGAGGACTCGACCTCGGGGCCGCCCCGTCCCGGCCCCTCTTCGTCCCGACCGACCGCTCCTGCCGCCTCTCGAGCCCGGCGAGCTCCCGGCCGGCCGGACCAGCCGGGAGGTGCGGTGGTAGGCGAGGAGCGCGGGCGAGGTGCCGGGCCAGGCGGCGGGCCGGCAGGAAGGCCGCGGCCAGATGGCCTCGAGCCCGCCCGCGGCGAGACCGTCTCCTCGCAAAGTGACCTGCCATCGCGGCCCGGTGCAATCCCTCGCGGCCCCTCGCCCGTAGATAGGGGGAAGATCTTCTTGCCCGTGAGGAGGGCCATAGACAAATGGAACGAAATCGTCTCTTCAAGCTGGGCACCCTCGGGGTGGCTCTCGGACTCGCCGCGGCCGGCTGCGGCAGCGCGGCTGGAGGAGCGGTCAAGCCGAAGAGGGCAAAGCTCGACGCAGTCGTCGTGAAGGGCTACGGCGGCGTCGTCGCCGACGCCCAGGGCCACTCGACCTACGTGCTCGAGAAGAACCACAAGGCTCTCTTGTGCACCGGCTCCTGCACCAAGATCTGGCCGCCGCTACTGGTCGCGAAGGGAACCAAGATCGAGAAGCAACCCGGGCTGAAGGGCACGGTCAGCCTGACGCCGCGGGCTGGGAAGGACCAGGTCGTCTACAACGGCTGGCCCCTTTACATCTTCAGCGGCGACACGGGCGCCAGGCAGGCACACGGCCAGGACATCAAGAACTTCGGTGGGACCTGGCACCTCGCCAGCGCGGCCGCCACGAGCTCCGCGGCGACACCCATGCTTGGTAAGCCGAGCAGCAGCTCGGCCTATGGCGGCAGCAGCGGCGGGAGCAGCAACGGCGGGAGCAGCGGGGGCAGCGGCTGGTAGGTCCCAGCCCTCAGCCGGCCCCAGAAAGATGCCCCGCCCGATGGGCGGGGCATCTTTCTTGTCGCTGTCGCTCAGCGCGAGAAGTCGGCCCGTGCCAGCACCTGCCCGCCCGGGCCGAGCAGCTCGGCGGTTCTCACCTTCGAGGAGGAGATGAGAGCCGGTATCCGGGCCGACCAGTGGCCCGAGCCGCCCGAGAGGTTGAAGCGCCCGAGCGTCGCCAGGCGGCTGCCATCGCTCAGCACACAGCTCACCCAGTAGCTGCCGGTGAGGCCCTCGACCCGCATGACGAGGAGGCTCGGACGGCCTGCCTCGATCGCCGCCACCCCGCCGCCGCCTCCTCGCACCCGGAAGGCCGCCAGGCGCACGGCCCTCGGCCCGCTGGCCGCTTGGCTGCTGCTCGCGGCGAGAGCGACCCCGGCGCCGAGGCCGCCTCCTCCGGCGAGCAGTGCCAGGGCCAGCGCCGTCTTCCGCAGTCGGCCCCTTCTCCGGTCGCCAGCTCGCCGGGGCGAGCGAGAGGCCACTTGCTCGATGAGGCGCACCTCGAAGCCGACCGGCGGCTCCATCTCGGGCGCACCGAGCAGCAGCTGGTCTGCCGCGCCGGAGAGCTCGGCCAGCTGCCGGCGGCAGGCTTCGCACACCTCGAGGTGCGAGAGAGCAATCGAGCGCTCGGCTCCGTTCAACGAACCGAGCGCCAGCTCGAACAGGAGATCCCTCGTCGGCTCGCAGCCGCCGCTGCTCTGGAGACGCGCCATCTCTACTCCTCGCCGGCCTTTTTGAGCCCGACCGGCGTCCCGGCAGAAG
Organism: Actinomycetes bacterium; assembly: GCA_021803215.1. Classification (GTDB taxonomy): domain Bacteria; phylum Actinomycetota; class Acidimicrobiia; order Acidimicrobiales; family Bog-793; genus JAJZLV01. The sequence continues at coordinate 20,441 of JAJZLV010000108.1, forward strand.
AGAGAGCCTGGCGCACCTTCATGAGCCCGCTCCTGATCCGCGTCTTGGCGGTCCCGAGCGGGATGGCCTCCCGCTCCGCCACCTCCTTGGCCGTAAGCCCGTAGAAGGCCGCATAGAGGAGGGCCCTCCGCTGCTCGGGCGGGAGGAGGGTGAGAGCCGAGCGCACCGCCCGGGCCGCCTCGTCGGTCTCGGCCGCCTCTTCGGGCGACTCGACGCTCGCAAGATCGAGCCGCGCCATCGCCTCGGGGTCGATGGTGAGCGAGCGCCGCAGGCGGAGGGTGTCGACGGCCAGGTTGCGGGTGATCGTGAGGAGCCAGCCGGCGACCGACCCCCGCCTCGTGTCGTAGACAGCCGCGTGGCTCCAGGCACGCAGGAGAGCCTCTTGGGCCACGTCCTCGGCGAGGGCCGCCTCGCCGACGATCGAGTAGGCGAGACCGTAGACCCGTCTCTGGTAGCGCCTGACGAAGGCGATGCCCGCCTCCTCATCGCCGAGGGCGATGGCACCGAGCAGGGCCTCGTCACTTCGCCCGTCCCGCCACCCACGCTCATTTCTCACTGAAAGTCCTACGTTTGAGACCGATGGTGAGATTGCCGGACGAGGGCCATGGCCATCCGCCAATCCTCGACCTCAGGCGGCCCGAAGGCAAGCCGAGAGTGGCCCGAAGCTCGGCCGCGGTGGGATGCTCGCACGATGGCAGATGAGAGCCCGGAGATCACCCTCGGCCGTTCGCTCCCCGAGACCGTGCTCCCGCCCGCGCCAAGCGATTGGGAGGAGGCGCTCGGGCGCGCCGGCCGGGACGAGCGGGCCGTGCGGGCGGTGGTGAGAGCCCATCCCCGCTACCTGGCAGCCTGGGCGAGGCTCGGCGAGGTGGTGGCTGACGACCTCGAGGCCTATGCCTGCTTCCGGGTCGGTTACCACCGCGGCCTCGACGCCCTGCGCCAGGCCGGCTGGAAGGGATCGGGCTACGTGCGCTACTCGGCCCCTTCGAACCGCGGCTTCCTCCGCTCGCTCGCAGGCCTCGCCCGGGCGGCCGCCGCGATCGGAGAGGCCGACGAGGCGGAGCGTTGCGCCCAGTTCCTCCGCCAGCTCGACCCCTCGCTGCAAGAGGGTCGGCCCCTCGGAGAGCGAGAGCCGGGATAGCCCTCCTGCCGGGTGGAGATCCGTCGGCGATGAGCGACGAGACCACCGACGAGGAGGTCGCACAGGAGGGGGACCCGCCCGCCACCCGGTTCCGGCCGGCCGCCTCGAAGGAGGCGGGTGCCGCGAGCAGCCCGAGCGCGAGCTGAGGGCCGGCAACAGGGCGCCGCCGAAAGACGACGACCTGGTCGACGAAAAGTCCGCGGAGTCCTTCTTCGCCAGCGACCTCCCTCCAGCCGCTGAGGCCTACCGCATGGGCGCCATCTGCAGGGCGGCCTCGAGGAAAGAGAGCGTGTCGGTCGCCCGGGCGATCGCCTTGGCGGTCGGCAGGCCGTGGCCGTGTCCGCCCGAGGTCTCCACCCGCAGCAGGACCGGCCCGGGACTTGCGACCGGATCCTCCGCTTGGGCGTGCTGCAAGGTGGCGGCGAACTTGAAGGAGTGGCCCGGCACGACCCGGTCGTCGTGGTCGCCGGTCGTGATCAAGATTGGCGGGTAGCGGCGCCCGGGCGAGATGTTGTGGAGAGGCGAGTAGACCCGCACCCAGCGGTACTCCTCTTCGACGTCGGGGTCTCCGTAGTCGCTCTTCCAGGCCCAGCCGATCGTGAACTTGTGGAAGCGCAGCATGTCGAGCACGCCGACGTCCGCCACGGCAGCTCCGAAGAGCTCGGGATGCTGGGTGATCGAGGCCCCGACCAACAGGCCGCCGTTCGAGCCGCCGTTGATGGCCAGCCGGTTCGCCTTGGTCCAGCCAGCGGAGACGAGATGGCGGGCGCAGTCGGCGAAGTCGTCGAAGACGCGCTGCTTGTTCTCCCGCATCCCGGCCTGGTGCCAGCCCTGGCCGTATTCGCCGCCGCCCCGCAGGCAGGCGACCGCGAGGAGACCACCTCTGTCCACGAAGGCGCTCCAGGTGACCGAGTAATTCGGCGTCAACGGGATGTCGAAGCCGCCGTAACCGTAGAGAAGCGTCGGCACCTCCCCGCTCGGTCCGAGGTCCTTCCGCCGGGTGAGGAAGAGCGGGATGCGGGCACCGTCGTCGGCCGTCACGAAGACCTGCTCGCTCGAGAATGCCTCCCGGTCCAGCTTGGCATCGGCCTGCCAGATGACAGTGGTCCTCTTGGTCTCGAGGTCGTGCTCGTAGACAGAGCCCGAGTCGAGGAAGGAGACGACGCCGAAGTGGACGAGGCTGCTGTCGGCCCTCGCCTCGATGCCGGAGCCCTCGCGCTCTGTCACGATCGAGCAGACCGCCGGCAGATCGACATCGTGCGAGAAGCGGCCGTCCATCTCGAAGACCCTCAGCCGGCTGCAGGCATCCTCCAGGTAGTGGCAGATGAACTTCCCTCCGCCCTGGGCCACGCCGAGCAGCAAGGCGTCCTGGCCTCCTATGACCTCTTGCCAGTTCTCCCGGGCCGGGTTGTCCAGATCGACGGCCACGAGCCGCTGGCGCTCGGCCCCGTAGTCGGTGAGGAGGTAGAAGGTCTTCTCCTGGTTGGTGACATAGAGGGCCTTCGAGGCAAAGTCGGAGACGATAGGCCTGAAGCCCTCCTCGGGTCGTTCGAGGTCGAGGAGATGAAGCTGCTCGGCGGGCCGGGTGCCATGCGAGATGGAGACCAGCAGGTACCGGCCGTCGTCGCTCACCTGACCGGTCGGTCCCCACTCGGGCTGGTCGGGCCTTTCGAAGACGACCTCGTCTTCTTCCTGCGCGGTTGCCAGCCGGTGGAACGCCACCCGACGGGGTGAGGTCGCCTCGAGGTACTCACCACCCGGTGCCGGGCGGTCGAGCCGGCCGTAGTAGAAGCCGGAGCCGTCCTTTCTCCACGAGGCGACCGAGAACTTCGACCACTCGACCAGATCGGGCAGGTCCTGCCCGCTGTCGACCTCCCGGACATGCCAGGTCTGCCAGTCGGAGCCGCCGACGCTCGTCGAGTAGGCGAGCCGGCTGCCGTCCTCGGTGACGGCGAACCCCTCGACGGCCACCGTGCCGTCCTCGGAGAGCTCGTTCGGGTCGAGGAGCGCCCGGCCCTCTTCGTCCGGCCGCTCCATGACGTAGAGGACCGACTGGTTCTGCAGACCGCTGTTGCGCATCTGGAACCACCGCCTGCCTCGGGAGAACGGGACGCCGAACTTCGGGAAGTCCCAGAGCTCGAAGAGCCGTGCCCTGATCTCCTCCCGCGAGGAGACCCTGGCGAGCCAGTCCTCGGTCACCTCGTTCTGCTGCGCGATCCACGAGGCCGTCTCGGCCGAGTAGGTGTCCTCGAGCCAGCGGTAGGGGTCGGCCACCTTCTCTCCGTGGTAGTCGTCTACCTGGTCGCCCCGGGCCGCCGGCTGGTGGCTGGCCATGGGAAGAGCAGTCATCTGACCTCCGAGAGGCGTTCGGCCAGCGGTTCGAGCACCGTTGGGTCGTGGGGCGGCCGGAGCTGGATGATGCCGAGCTCGGCACCGGCCTCGGCGAGCGAGGCGGCAAGCTCGGCCGTCCGGCCCGGATCTCCGTCGAACTCGACGTGGCTCGACACGAGGATCTCGCTTGGGTCGCGACCGACAGCCGCGCAGTGGGACTCGAGCAGCTCGAGCTTGTGTCGCAGGTCCTCCGGGCTGCCACCGACGAAGTTCCAGTGCTGGGCGTACCTGGCGGCGGTCCGAAGGGTGCGCTTCTCGCCGCTCCCGCCGATGCAGATGGGCGGATGAGGCCTTTGCAACCCCTTCGGCTCGAGGCGTGCCGAGTCGAGCTTGTAGTGTTCTCCGGCGAAGGTCGTCGTCTCGTTGGAGAAAAGGCTGATGATCACCTGGCAGGCCTCCTCGAGGCGATCGGAACGCTCCTTCGGGCTGCCGAGCTCGATGCCGTAGGCGCCCGACTCCTCCTCGTTCCAGCCAGCCCCGAGCCCGATCTCGAGCCGGCCGCCCGAGACGATGTCGATGGTCGCCGCCATGTTGGCGAGCACCGCCGGGTGGCGGTAGTGGATGCCCGTGACGAGCGTCCCGAGCCGGAGACGCTTGGTCGCCTGGGCCAGGGCCGCCAACATCGACCACCCCTCGAGGCAGGGCCCGGACGAGTCATAGCTTCCTATCGGGTAGAAGTGGTCGAAGTTCCAGCCTGACTCGAAAAGCTCGATCTCGTCGGCCGCCCGCCAGACGGCGAGCATGTCGGCCCACGTGGTGTGCTGGGGCGCGGTCTTGATGGCAAAGCGCATCCGGCCAAGCTATGTCCTAGCCCGACCTGGTACAACGGGATCAGGGAGAATCGACAACGGCCACCTCCTCGAGGTCGGCCAGCCGGTCGGCCACCCGATCGGCGTCACCGACGATGACGGTCGTGAGACGGCTCGGCGAGAAGTAGCGCCGGGCGGCCTCGCCGACCTCCTGTCTCGTCACCTTGGCGAGGCGAGCCGGGTGGCTCGAGAGGTAGCCGGGGTCGACCCCGGCCGCCGCCAGGGCGCCGAGCGTCGAGGCCAGCCCCGCCTGGGTGGCGGTCTGGAACAGGAAGCTGCCCACGAGATAGCGCCGGGCGGCCTCGAGCTCGGCCTCGGTAATCCCGCCGGTCGCCAGGCGGGCGATCTCGTAGCGGGCCTCCACCAGGGCGGCCGCGGTCACATCGGTCGAGACGTCGGCCCCGATCGTCCCCGTCGAGCCCGCCCGCATGTGCCGCACGACGGCGTAGGGGCTGTAGGTGTAGCCGTTTCGCTCCCGCAGGTTCTCGACGATCCGCGAGGTGAACATCCCCCCGAGCACGGCGACGGCTGTGGCGACGGCGGGCCAGTCGGGATCGAGACGGCTCGGCATCGAACCGGCGATGCGAAGGTTGCTCTGAACCGCCTGTGGACGGTTCACGAGCCCGAGGGGGCCTCGCTCGATCCGGGGCAGCTTCGGCAGCTCCGAGCGCGACGAGGGTCCCCCGCCCAGCCAGGCTCCGAGCACCTCGCTCGCCGTGCCGGTGGCCCGCTTGGTCGTGAGGTCGCCGACCGCGACGAGGTGGGCCCCGGCCGGACGGAGCAGCGAGGCGTGCAGGCGCCTCAGCCGGGCGGCCGTGACGGCCCTCACCTCGTCCGGCCGCGGAAGCGGGGTGCCGTAGGGGTGGCGGCCGTAGAGCCGCCTTCCGAGCGCCTCGGCCGCCACGGTCTCGGGGCGGCTCAGCATGAGGGTGATCTCGTCGGCGCTCCGGCTCCGGTCGCCCTCCACCTCCTCGGGGGGATAGGAGGCCTCTGTCAGCACCTCGGCCATGAGGTGCAACAGCTGGCGGTAGCGCGCCGCGAAGGCGGAGCCGTGGAGGACGAAGCTGTCCCCGCTGGCGCTGGCGCCGAGGTTCCCGCCGAGACGGCCGACGGCCTCCGCCAGCTCGATCCGGTCGTGGCGGGGCGTCCCGGCAAGGAGGCTCTCCGAGGCGACGAGAGGGTCGGCCGGGCGCGAGATCTGGCGCCCGCTCATCGGGAAGACGAGGCGCACCTCGACGAGGGGCACCTCGCTGCGCCGCACGGTGAGGGCGTGGAGGCCCCCTTCGAGGGTCGTCTCGTCGACCTTCAGTTTGCGGGGCGCCTTGAGGGGGGCAACGCTCGGTCGGGGCTCGCTCACTTGCCACCTCCCGGCACGACCTCGACGACGGCCCGATGCTGGGCGGCTATGTCGGCCGCCGCCGCCGCGACGGCCTGCGGGCTGACCTCGGCGATGCGGCCCGGCAGCTCGGCGAGAAGCTCGGCCCGCCCGTGCACCACCTCGAAACAGCCAAGCGTCGTGGCCCGCTCCATGACAGCGTCGAGCCCTCGCCAGTAGCCCGAGGAGTAGGCGGCCGCCACCCGCTCGAGCTCGTCTCTCGTCGGGCCCTCGTCCGCCAGCCGCTCGAGCTCAGCGTCGACGAGAGCGAGGATCTGCTCGGTCGAAGAGGCGCCC
>JAJZLV010000027.1 GCA_021803215.1 Actinomycetes bacterium
CGAGGGCTCGGGCAGCGACTCCGACATCAAGGGCCGCATCAACCAGATCAAGACCGAGATCGACAACACCGACTCGGACTACGACCGGGAGAAGCTGCAGGAGCGCCTCGCCAAGCTCTCGGGCGGAGTCGCCGTCATCAAGGTCGGGGCCGCCACCGAGGTCGAGCTGAAGGAGAAGAAGCACCGCATCGAGGATGCCGTCTCGACGACGAAGGCCGCCATCGAAGAGGGCGTCGTGCCCGGCGGTGGCGTGGCCCTCTTGCGCAGCCACCCGGCCATCTACGAGCGGGCCGAGAAGCTCGAGGGCGACGAGGCCACCGGTGCTCGCATCGTGGCCCGGGCGGTCGAGGAGCCGCTCAAGCAGATCGCCGTCAACGCCGGCCTCGAGGGTGGTGTCGTGGTCGAGAAGGTGAAGAACCTGAAGAACCCCAGCGAGGGCCTCAACGCCGCCACCGAGGAGTACGAGGACCTGTTCAAGGCCGGTGTCATCGACGCCGCCAAGGTGACTCGCTCGGCGCTCCAGAACGCCGCCTCGATCGCGGCTCTCTTCCTCACGACCGAGGCGGTCGTGGTGGACAAGCCCGAGCCGGCCGCTGCCCCGGCGATGCCGGGTGGGGGCATGGAGGACTTCTGATCTCCTCCTGAGAAGACCAGACGAGGCGAGGGGCGGCTCGGCCGCCCCTCGCCTCGCGTCCGGGCGGTGGCTTCCTAGACTTGCTCGACGTGAGCGAAAGATCTGAGAGCCCGGCCGCCGGCTCGCTCAGCCCGAGCGTCGGCTGGAACGTGGTCCACCTCTTCTTGCAGGCCGAGCCAGGCGGCTCGGAGGCCAAGAGGGCCCTCGAGGCGATCGAGCAGGCCGAGAGCCACGGGCACCAGATCGTGACGGCCGCCATCCTCGGCCACAAGGCCGACGCCTGCGTCCTGGCTCTCGGGCCGGACCTGCGAGAGCTCCGCCTCTTGCAGTCCAACCTGCAGGCGGCCGGGCTGTCGGTGGTCGACTCCTACGTCTCTTTGACCGAGGTCTCCGAGTATGCCGCCGGTGCCCCGGAGGAGATGAGAAGGGCCCGGCTCTACCCCATCCTGCCGCCGGCCGGCTTGCCGGCCTTCTGCTTCTACCCGATGTCAAAGCGCCGCTCGCCCGGAGCGGAGAACTGGTACCGCCTCGAGTACCAAAAGCGCCTCGAGCTCATGTACGGCCACGGCGCCGTCGGCCGGAACTTCCGCGGCCGGGTCCTCCAGCTTGTCACCGGCTCGACCGGAGTCGACGACTTCGAGTGGGGAGTGACCCTGTTCGGCGCCCATCCCGACGACCTGAAGGAGTGCGTCTACCAGATGCGCTTCGACGAGGCGTCGGCCCTTTACGCCGAGTTCGGGCGCTTTTACTCCGGCTTCGTCGGAGAGCCCGAGGCCGTCTTCTCCGACGCCGGCCTGCTGTGAGAGCGGGCCTCGAGCTGGGCGGGGCGGAGGAGAGGTTGAACACCGCTCTCGAGCAAAGCGGCCCTCTCGTGATCGGCTTCTCGGGCGGAGCTGACTCGGCCCTCCTCTCCTACGTGGCCCGGCGCCAGCTCGGACGCTCGGGAGCCCTCTGCGTCACAGCGGTCTCGCCCTCTCTGGCGGCGGGGGAGCTGGAGGAGTGCCGCCTGCTGGCGAAGAGATGGGACCTCGACTGGGAGCCGGTCGAGACCCACGAGCTCGAGAACGCCGCCTACTCGGCCAACGGCTTCGACCGCTGCTACCACTGCAAGAGCGAGCTGATGGAGGCCCTGGTGCCACGGGCGGCGGCCCGCGGCGCCGCCGTTGCCCTCGGGGTCAACCTCGACGACCTCGGCGACCACCGTCCCGGCCAGCTGGCAGCCCGGGAGCGGGGCGCCCTCTTCCCGCTCGTCACCGCCCGGCTGACGAAAAAGGAGGTGCGCGAGCTGTCGGCCCGGCTCGGCCTCGAGACCTTTGACAAGCCGGCGGCGGCCTGCCTGGCCTCGCGGCTGCCCTACGGGACACCTGTCAGCCTCGGGCTGCTCAACCAGGTCGGAGCCGCCGAGGCTGGCCTGAAGCGGCTCGGCTTCAGAGCCCTCCGAGTGCGGCACTACGGCGAGCTCGCCCGAGTCGAAGTGCCGCTCTCCGACCTCGAGCGGCTGGTGAGGGCGCGCGCCGAGGTGCTCGAGGCGGTGAAGGGCGCCGGCTATCGCTACGTCACCGTCGACTTGGAGGGCTTGAGGTCAGGCAACTTGAACGATGCCCTCTCCAAGCCGGCCCGCCCCCTCCACTGAGGGGAGCCCGGGCCGCCCAGCGCCTCCGCTCTCCCAAGCGGCTGGGGAGGATCTCTGGCCCGACCGCGAGCCGCCCGAGCTCGCCCACCCTGCGGGCGGCCCGCCGGCGACTGACTACGAACCTTGGCCGACCGGCTCCTCGAAGATGGCCCGCAGCTCCCGCTTCAATATCTTGCCCGCCGCGTTCCTCGGCAGCGTCTGGCTGACGATCGCCACCTTGCTCGGCACCTTGAAGGCGGCCAGCTTCCTGCCGACGTACGCCTGCAGCTCCTCGGCGCTCAGGCTCGCTCCCTCCCGCGGGTAGACGACGGCTGCCACCTCCTCTCCGAGGCGCTCGTCCGGCACCCCGAAGACGGCCGCCTCGTAGACGGACGGGTGCTCGTAGATGACGGCCTCCACCTCGGCCGAGTAGACGTTCTCGCCGGCCCTCAGCACCATGTCCTTCGCCCGGTCCTCCACGTAGACGAAGCCCTCTTCGTCCACACGGCCGATGTCGCCGGTTCGGAGCCAGCCGTCCTCGAGAACCTCGGCCGTCTCGGCCGGCCTCCTCCAGTAGCCCCGGAAGAGGTGGGGCCCCCTGAAGTAGATCTCACCCACCTCGCCGGGAGCGAGCACCCTCTGCTGGGGGTCGCGGACCTCTATCTGGAGGATCGGGGTGCCCCGCCCGGTCGAGGTCGGATGGGCCAGGTAGTCCGAGCCGGAGTTCTGCGGGCCATAGGCGTTGCTCTCGGTCATGCCGTATCCGATGCCTGGCCGCCCCGCGCCGAGGCTGCTCGCCACCCGCCGCACGAGCTCGGGCGGGGCGGGCGCCCCACCGCCGCCGAGGCTCACGAGGCTAGAGGTGTCATGGTCGGAGAAGCGGGGTGAGGAGAGGAGGTCCCAGGCCTGGGTCGGCACTCCGACGAAGTTGGTCACCCTCTCCCGTTCGATCAGCTCGAGAGCCCTCTCTGGCTCCCAGCGGTGCATGATGACGAGCTTGGCGCCGGCCAGGTAGCACGAGAGCATGACAGCCACGCAGCCGGTGACGTGGAACAGTGGGACGACGAGGACGAAGACGGGCTCGGTGGCGACGGCCGGGGAGCTCTCGCCGGCCGACTGGCGCCGGACCGCCTCTGCCGCCGCCCGGCAGCCGAAACCCATGAGCGCCTGCAAGATGGCCCGATGGGTCGAGACGGCCCCTTTCGGGCGCCCGGTGGTGCCCGAGGTGTAGAGGATGGTGGCGTCGTCGTCCGGACCCACCTGGGCTGCGGGAAGCTCCCTGTCGAGATCCACCTCGTCCTCGTAGCGGACGGCTCGTCTCGGAAGCTCTCCGCCGCCGGCCCGGACGACGACGGTGCGGATGCCGAGCCGTTCGGTGGCTCGCGCTGCCCGCTCGGCCCGCTCGCGATCGGCGACGACGACCGTCGCGCCGCTGTCCTCGAGGGCGAACTCGATCTCGTGCGCGGTCCACCAGGCGTTGACCGAGACCGAGATGGCCCCGATCGAGAGGGCGGCGGCGAAGGCGACGATCCACTCGGGGTAGTTCCGCATGGCTATCGCCACACGGTCCCCTTTCTGCACTCCGTAGCCCTGCTTCAGGAGGCAGGCGAGACCGGCCACGTGGCGCCCGACCTCGCCGAAGCTCCAGTGCTCGTCCTCGTAGACGAGGAACTCCTGGTCTCCCCGCCCGTGTGCCACGACGAAGGCCTCACGCAAGCTCGGGGGAGCATTGACGAACAGGTTCATCTCGACTCCGCCGACGAGGCCGCGGGCCACCTCGAACTGGCCGCCCGGCGCCGTGACGGCCGCCACCGCTTCCTCCCAGCTCAGAGCCATGCCGCTCCTCTCCTCTCCTCTCCTCTCCTCTCCTCTCGAGGATGTCACAGCGGCGCCCTCCAGGCGAGGTGCCCGGTCGCCTCGCCGACGATCGCAAGTTTGCCAGCCGCTCCCCCGTTACCACTTCGTAGCAACCACGGCACCGGCGGCGGGCAGGTGGCGGAGACGACAAGGACAGATATGAGACAAGACTCCGACCCCAAAGGACGCCGAAGGAGGCCCTCTGCCGACAGGGCCCTCTCCCGGGCGGGCGGCCTGCTCGCCCTCGCCGCCGGCACGGCGGCCGGCGGCCTGCTCTTCTCCCCGGCGCCCGCCGGAGCAAGCGAGAGCCCGACCGTCTCCTCCCAGGCGACTGCTTTCCAGCTGACGCTCCCCAAGCTCGCCCTGGCGGGCGGCTACTCCTCGAGCGACGCCTACGAGGGCGGCACCCTCAGGGCAGAGGGAGCGGGCGTGCTCGAGCCGGTGCCGAGCGGCCAGGCGTCGGCCACCGCCAGCCCCGGCCACAGCCAGAACCCGCCGCAGAGCTGCGGTGGGGGAGTTCCAGCCTTCCCCGCCCCCTTCAGCGGGCTCGTCAGCGGTTCTGTCAGCTGCGGCGCCGCCTCGGCGCAGGGCTTCTCGGCCCACGACGGCACCAGTACCTCGAGCGCCAGCGCCGCCGACCTCGGCATCGACCTGGCACCGCTCCTCTCCCAGGTCGTGACGGCCGGGAGCCCGCTCGAGTCGGGGCTGAAGGGGCTGGTAGGAACGCTGCCTCCCCTCCCGGCCGCCGGCCAGTCGGTCTCCTCGATCATCTCGAGCCTCTCGAGCGCCGCCACGAGCTCACAGAGCATCTCCATCGCCATCGGCCCCTCGAGCTCGGTCAGCCGCCTCGACGGCGCCAGCTACACCACCACGGCCGAGGCCAAGGGGAGCGTGATCACCCTCATGCCGGGAGCCGGACCGGGCGGGGCTCCCCTCGCCCGGATCGTCGTCGGCGGCGCCAGCGCCACGGCCACGGCCGGCGGGCGAAAGCCGCAGGCGAGCGACCTCCCTGCCCTCGTAACCGTCGAGGTCGACACGGCGGCAACCGGCCCGAAGAGCTACTCGGTCGTGCCGGGCCAGTCTCTCACCATCCTTGCTGGGACACCCCTGCAGTCCACCATCAAGGTCGGCTCGGGCTCAGTCTCGACCGCGCCCTCGGGTGCTGAGACGGCCAGCGCCGAGGGCGTCGAGGTCGACCTCGCCGAGGGCGTCGGCGCGACACCCGCTACCGCCTACAACGGCGGGCTAGAGCTGCGCCTCGCAGCCGCCTCCGCCACCTCCAAGGCGCCCGCGCCTGTCCTCGCCGCAAGCCGGGTGAAAAAGAAGGCGCCCGCCCGCCAGCCGCTCGCCTCCTCCCCGGTGCCCAACGCCACCACGCCCCACACCGGCCTCCCCTGGGCCGGCGCCGCCCCGCTCCTCGCCGGTGGGGCGCTCACCGGCACGGGCCTCCTCTCGTGGCCCTGGTTGAAGCGACGCCTCCGCCGGCCGTGAGAGCTCTCTCGCTCGCCCGCAACCTCATAGGCGCCCTCCTGCTGTGGGCAAGTGCCGGGGCGGCGGGCTACGCCATCTCCTGGACCTTGCGCTCCCACGAGGTCGCCGCCCAGGTGATGGCCCACGCGCCGGGGCGTCTGGCAGCCGAGAAGGCCTACAGCGCCGGAACGAGCTGCCGGGCCGGCACCCCCCGGCCCGGCCAGCTCGCCGGCCTCGTCGAGGTGCCGAGCCTCTCGATGAAGGCCCCGGTCGAGCAGGGAGAGTCGAGCGCCGTGCTCTCGGCCTCCGTCGGACACGACCCCTCCTCGGTCTGGCCCGGGAGCGACGGCACCTCGGTCCTCGCCGCCCACGACGTCTCCTTCTTCGCCCGGATCGGCCAGCTCCGCCCGGGCGACAGGATCATCTACGTCTCCGCCTGCCGGACGGTCACCTTCGTCGTCACCGGCCATCGGATCGTCCCGAGCGGCTCCCCGGTCTCCGACAGCTCCGGCCCTAGCCTCGTCCTCGACACCTGCTGGCCGAACGACGCCCTCTGGTGGACCCCCGACCGGGAGCTCGTGACGGCTCGCGAGCTCTCGAGCCGCCCGAGCCGCGAGAGCCCCGGCGAGATCACCTCCCACGAGCCAGCCGTGCAGGGTGAGCCGGTGGCGGTTCCGGTCCCGCCCGGGTTGGCGGCCCAGGGCCTCACCCTCGACACCAACCCGACCCTGCTCGGCACCATGCAGGTGAGCGGGCGCCCGGCACCCGACCTCGTCCAGTCACCCGAGCCTCTCGACGTCGAGGAGGCGGCTCTCACGGCCTACTACGGGGCGCTCCACTCGATCGCCGGGAACGACACCGCCTGGTTCGCCGAGCTGGCGCCGGGGGTCCCCTTCCCGGGCGCCCTGGCGGGCGGCCACATCACCTCTTACGTGACCCGGCTGGCCGTCGACCTCAGGGCGCAAGGAGACCAGGTGACCGGGGTGCGCCTCAGCGCCGTCGTCTCGTTCTCCACGCCTTCGGGCGGCACGAGAAACCTCCCGCTCACTGTCTTCACGAGGATCTCCAAGGGCGAGCTGACCATCAGCGGCTGGCAGGCCGGGTAAGAAAACTCGACCGGGCGCGCAAGTCTCCCGGGCGCTCGACGTTTCCAGTGAAAGGCGCATCTTCAGAAGGGACGGCGCTCGAGATGGCCGAGGAAGAGATGGCCCCCGCAAGCCCGAACGCCGCCGGAGACGGAGGCCCCGGAGCCTGGGCCAGGCGGCACCGCCGGGCGATCGGCGTCGGTGCCACCACTGTGGCCTTCGCCCTCGGGGGAGCCCTCGCTGGGGCGGCCGCCTTCTCCGCCGGCGCCGGCAGCGCCTCGGCACCGGGCGCCGCGCCGCAGCGGCTGGCCACGAGCTCGAGCCCGCTCCCACCGGCCGTCCGGGGTTCGATCTGCGGCTCTCAGGAGAACACCGCCACGGCGGCAGACACTGCCATCGCCTGTCGCAGCTTCGGAGTCGACTCCTACCGGGCCGTGACCGCCCAGGCGTTCCAGCGAGCGAGAGCCCTCCAGGCGGCCTTCGCCCCGCTCGCCGCCGCCCGGCCCAAGAGCCTTCGGTCTCCGTCACTACTCGCAAGAAGAGCGACCTCGGGCCGCTCGGGCTCGGCCGAGAAGGCCTCCCGGCCGGTCGGCTCGGGCGGCACCGCGACCTCGAAGCCGAAGAGCTCCTCCACCTGCGTGTCGACCCCGGCCGGGGTGAGCCTCCCCGGCGTCCCCTCGACGACGCTCACCGTCCCGCTCGGCAGCGCCGGCGGCGTCTCGGTCAGCACCGGCTCGAGCGGGGCCAAGATCTGCCTTGCGACCGGCTCGAAGAAGTCCAAGAGAAAGTCGACCACGACCGGCTCGAAGAACCCGGCCCCGAGCTCGACCACGACCACGACCACGACCAACCCGGTGCAGTCGGTGCTGAACGGCGTGAGCGGCACGGTCTCGGGCATCACCGGCGGGCTCTAGAGAGGCGATCTCCCGGGCGCTCCCCCCCCTCGCTCGGCTCGGCCGAAGTCCGAGCGCTCGGAGCAGACGGGGCCCCCGCAGGTCAGGGCGGGGGCCTCGTCGCGTCTTTGCCCCTAGCGCTCCCGCCGGCGCTGCTCGGGTCGGATGACCTGCCAGCCGGCGCTCGAGGTGCGCCGTGACTCGAAGAACACGCAGCCCTCCGGGCAGGCGAAGGGAAGCGTGCGGTTCGCCCCGAGGCGGCAGCGCTCCAGGCGGTCGGTGTTCTGGATCGTCTGGCGCACGTAGTGCCGGCACCCGTCGTTCACGGCCATGGGCCCCATGATCGCACCTGCACGACAGCCGGGCGCGCCACCTGGCCGTCCGCTACTTGGAGGTGACCGCCGAGACCGGCTGCTCGAGCACCCGCACCGAGGAGGTGAGCCAGCCGGAGGAGGTGTCGGTGAGCCCGAGCACCATGCGAAGCGTGTCGCGCACCGGCACGCTCGTCTTGGTGTTCAGGTAGGTCTGCTGGACGACGGCGAAGACGCTCGCCCGGCTGCCGCTCACCGACTGGATGTAGAGGTCCTCGACCTTCCCTCGGGAGGCGGCGTGGGCCGTTTCCAGCTCCCGGCGGATAGAGGAGCCGAAGACCCTCCTCGCCTGCTTGGCAAAGGCCCCGGTCGCCTCGGACTGGACCCGCGAGAAGTCGGCCGAGACAGTGCCTGGGTCGAAGTTCGTGAGAGCCAGCACGAGGTTGCGGGCCGAGTCGGTGACCGCGGCGTTCGTGCTCGGACCGGTGTCGGAAAGACCCCAGGCGAGACCGAAGCCGATAGTGCCGAGGACGCCCAAGACCGCGACGGCACCGACCGGCCCCACCCTTCGCCAGAGCCCGCCCGATGCCCTGGCCGGCTCGGGCGCGCCCGCCGGCTCCACCGCCGCGCCCGGCCGGGGAGCCCCCGGCTGGCTCTCCTCTCCGGCCGTCCCGGTCGGCTCGTCCCTAGCCAAGGTGCCCACCTGGCGGATCCGGTACCCCGGCGTTCTCGGCATCTAGGGCTCCTCTCGCCTTCTCGATCTGGTCCGGGTCGGCCCTGTGGCCGGTGCCCGCCGGTAGCGGCGCCGCCGAGGGGCCAAGACGCAGAGCCCGACGGCAGCCGCCGACAGCAGGGCCACCCAGGCGAGGGGGCCCGCCGGTCCGGCCGGCCGGCCGTCCGCTGTCAGGGTGTAGCTGGGGTGAGCGTAGTGGCGGTGATGAGCGGTCGTCCTCGCCGGGTCGGCCCCGCCGCGCACGACGGCGTCGGAGGTCGTCGGGTAGTCGTAGCGGGTACCGGCGACCGGGAACTGCGGCGCCGACTGGTGGGCGGCGGCCACCCCGTTGCCGAACTCGGTGTGGCAGGCTGCGCCCGGACGCACCGGCCGGAGCTGGGTCGCTTTCGGGTACTGGTTGGCCGGCGGTGAGCCGGGCGGCAAGAGGAGGCGGGTCCTCAGCCAGAGCTGGTGGGGGTTGTACGGGTCGCCCGGGAAGAGGCTCTCTGCCGGCCCAGTCTTGGCGATGTGGTCGACCGCGCCGAAAAAGAAGTGGTTCGTGGCGAGCCCGACGCTCAGATTCGAGAGGTTGACCGGCGAGGCGGCGTTGGCCGAGAGGGCGGCGAAGTCGTGCAGGATGCAGGCGAGGTTGGGGCGGGTGGCGTCGAGCAGGGCGTTCGCCACCGTCGAGGCCCTGGCGCCGTTCTCGAGGAGCCGGACGAGGTTGTAGCGGTGGTGGTCGAGCACGTTCGCCAGCACCGCGGTGTTCGACAGATCCCGGCGCAGGTTCGCCCCGTCACCGGCCAGAGCGTTCATGACCGGAGTCGAGTTGGAGAGGAGCGACTCGAACTGGCGCTGGTAGGCAAGGAACTCCTGGGAGAACTGCTGCGAGGAGACCATGATCGACTGCAGGTTCGAGGCCTCCCCCCGCAGCCCGGTGCCGAGCGTGGCGAGCAGGCTGTTCAGCTGGCGGGCGCCGATGCTCTTGAGCAGGCGGGAGGCGGTCCCGATCACCTTGCCGACCTGGACCGGCACCCCTGAGCGCCGGACGGGCACGACCTGCCCGCTGCGCAGGTAGCCGCGGCCGGCCCGGCTCGCAGGCGTGAGCTCGACCTGCTGCTCGCCGAGGTCGTTGGCGAGGCCGATCGAGGCGACCACGTCGGCGGGAACCTTCACGCCCGGGCGAAGGGCGATCTCCACCTTGGCGCCCCTTCTCGTGAGCTGCACGCTGCTCACCGAGCCGACGACAACGCCGCGCAGCACCACTCCGAAGTTAGGCGCCACGCCCGAGGCGTTCGGGAAGGTGGCCGAGACCTCGGTCGAGTGCTGGAGAGGGTTCCCGAGCAGGTCCACGATGCCGTAACCGATCAGCCCGAAAGAGATCACGACGAAGGCGACGAGGTTGGCGAGCATCCGTCCTCTCATGGGAGCCCGCCCTTGTTCGATGGTGAGCCGGCGCCGTAGCAGGCGCTCGCCCCGGTCGGGGTCGAGCCGCCGTCCGGCAGGCCGCAGAGCACGATCGAGTCGATGATCTGGGAGAAGCGGTTCACGGTCACGTCGTGCAAGGTGGCGTCATGACCCGGCAGCTGCTCGAGGAGGCGGGCGATGGCCGCCTGCTGGCCATTCAAGGTCCCCGTCAGCCCGGCGAGGCCGCGAAGCTGGAAGTCGATCTGAGCCAGCTCCTCGGTGAGGATGGAGCGGCTCTCGGTCGAGAGGTGGTCGAGCCCCCTCAGAAGGTCCATGAAACGCCCGGACTGCTGGTTGAGCACCCGCACCGTCCGCGAGAGGTTGACGAGCGCCCGGGCGTCGGCCGAGGCCTTCGGGGCGAGAGAGCCGCTCAGGCGGTTCATGGCACCGACGAGGCTGGCTATCTCCCGGTCGCGAGAGGAGTAGCCGGCCATCATCGTGTTGAGGTGGGCGAGCAGTTGGCGGAGCTCAGGGCCCTGGCCGCCGAAACCGCGGCCGCTGGCGTTGATGAGCGAGGCCAGCTGGCTCGTCCCGATCGAGCCGAGGACGGCCGTGCCGCCGGCGACGAACTGCTGGATGCCAGGGACGAGGGCGGTCCGGCTGATCACCGAGTGGTTGGCGAGCAGGTGCACCGACGGCCCCGAGGCTGCGACGAGCTGGACCACCTCTTCTCCAAGGACGGTCGACTGCTCCGCCTTGGCGGTGACGTCGGAGGGCACGTGGGCGGAACGGTCGATCGACATGACTACCTTGGCCCTCTTCCCGCTGAGCGAGATCGAGCGCACACCTCCGACCGTGATGCCGGCCATCTGCACCGGAGCCCCCGAGACGAGGTTGCCGACGTCGCTGAAGTAGGCCGTGGTCGTGATGGTGGCCGGGGAGCTCACGATGCAGCCCGAGAGCGAGAGGGAGGCGAGGGCCCCGGCGAGCAGGCCGCCGGCCAGCCGGCCGAGCCGGCTCGGCAAGACGCCGGCGCTCACCAGCCGCCTCCGAGAAGTCGACCCAGGCTGCCGAGCGGCAGCACCGACCCGAGCAGCCCGCCGGTGCCCGAGCCGCCGGTGCCCGAGCCTCCCCCGCCGAGGAGCGGGAGCGGCCCGAGGATGCAGTTGATCGAGTTGTCGAGGCCCTTGCAGTCGGCGACCTTCTTCTTCTTCCTGGCGCTAGGGCTCTTCCTCCCGGGCGAAGTCGTGGTCGTGGTCGTCGTGCTCGGCAGCTTCGAGCTGGCGATCCTCTGCTTCTCGGTCGTCGAAAGGCCGGGGATCCTGGTGAGCCCGGGAGCGAGGAGGGAGGCGGCTGAGGGCGAGGCGGAGTTCTGCAGGCCACCTTTGGACAGGATCGTCGGGATGAGCCCGAGGATCGGGTCGAAGTAGCCCGAGTACTGGTTGCCGCAGGTGGCAAGGGTCGACTTCTCGGCCGCGCTGAGCCCGGCCGAGTGGTGGGCGAGGACCCGTCGGCAGATACCGGCCAGCCGGTCCCGGATCATCCCCTCGAGCAGGCCCACCGTGAGCCCCGGAGCGAGCTGGTTGTTCAAGTTGAGCCACTGGTACCGCGGGTCGTAAGCCCGGCGGGCGGCCCCGAAGAGCGAACGGGAGGACGCCATCACCTGATCGAGGTTGGCGAGGTTCCGGTCGAGCGTGCGCCCGGCGGTCGTCACGACGGCGACATCCTGCTCGAGCGGCTTCAGGTTAGGGCTCAACACTCCTGCCAGCTGGGCGCTCGCCTTCGAGAGGTCGTTGATCGCGCCGCCCAGAGCCTGCTCGTGCCCGGCGATCACGGCCGAGACGGTCTCGTACTCGTTCACGAGGTTGACCAGCTGGTTCTCGTTCGCCCGCAGGGTGCCGGTCAGGCTGGCCAGGTGGCCGTTCAGCTGGCCGAGCTGGCGTCCGTTCTGCGCCAGCAGGGCCAAGGTGCTCGAAGCCGAGCTGATGAGCTGGTGGAGCTGGCTCCCCTGCCCCTGCAGGTCGCCCGCCAGGTTGCCGACGAGGCTGTGGAGAGAGGTGGGCCGGACCGCTCCGAGCACCCGCTGCAGCTGCTTCAAGAGCTGGTCGGTCGAGACCGGCACGCTCGTGCGGCTCTCGGGGATCGTCGCCCCGGCGCGCAGCGTCGGCCCGCCCGTGTATCCCGGCGAGAGCTCGACGTCCGGCTGTCCGAGCAGAAGCGGGGCCACCAGCGAGGCCTTCGCCCCGGCTGGGATCGGTTGGTCGCCGTTCAGCTGCATCGAGATGTGGACGGCGCCGTTCTCGTAGGCGACGTTGGTTACGGTGCCGACCTGGACCCCGAGCAGACGGACGGCGTTCCCGGGGAAGAGCCCTTGGGCGCTTTGGAAGACGGCGCTTATCGGATAGGTGCCGGGCGAGGAGGTGAGCCAGGCGGCCAGGCCGGCAGCCGCCAGGCAGAGCACCGTCGCAAAGACGACGGTCGAGCTGCGAAGCGCCCGGAGGCGGCAAAAGAGCCCGGAGAGCCGCGCCGTCACGGGTGCCCCTTTGCCAGGCCGGCGAGCGGCTGGAGGACCGCGGCGGCCGAGGAGGACGAAGCCCCGCTCGGGACGGGGCCGCTCCGGGCGGCGCACGGCTTCGGGTCCGGGCCGAGGACGATGTTGAGGGCGTCGTCCAAAAGGCCGCAGTTTCCGAAGACCTCGTAGCCGACGGCCGCCCCGACGATGTTGGTGTAGATGTTGGCCCAGGGCGTTGAGACCGAGCCAGACTTGCCGACCGAGGAGAAGCCTTTGATGGCACTTGCCGCGAAGGCGACCGAGCGCGCCAGGTCGAGCTGGTGCTGGCCGATCACGTGCAAGGCGGCGTGCAGGTCGGTCAGCATCTGCTGCAGGCGCGGCTGGTTTCGCCCGATGAGGCTCGAGGTCTGGAGGGCCACCTGCTCTGTCTGGTCGATGAGCTGGCCGAGCTGGCTCGAGTGCTGGGCCAGCCCCTTTATGACGAGGTCGAGGTCGTCGACCACACCGGCGAGCTGGTGGTCCTTCTGGGCCAGGGTGGAGGAGAGCTGGTCGGCCGCCCGGATGAGGCGGGCGGCCGAGCCCCGGTGGGCCGCGACGGCGGTCGTCGCTTTGGCCAGGCCGTCTATGACCACCTGTATCTCGGCCTTGTCACCACTCGTCGCCCGAGCGAGCGAGGTGACCACCCGCCCGAGCGCCTTGGCGTCGGTCGCCGAGAGCAGCTTGCCCGAGGCGTTCTGGATCTCGAAGTACTCAAAGGGGACGGAGGTTCTTCGGATGCGGGCGCCGTTCTGCAGAAGGTGACCCCAATCGCCACCCGGAGTCAGATCGACTCCGATCACCCCGAGGAGGGACTGGACGGCTATCTGGGCCGTCGTGTCCGAGGGAAGCTGCACGCCGTCGTCGATGGCGAGGTTGGCCTCGACATGGTTGCCGACGACGCTCACCGAGGAGACCTTCCCGACCGGCACCCCGGCCATGAGAACCTGGTCGCCGCCGGAGAGCCCGACGGCGTTCACGAAGCGGGCGTGCACCGTGTAGCTCGAGGCGAAGACGTTCGAGGTCAAAAGGAGAGCCCCCGCCACTACGGCGAGGATGAAAGCGAGGCTGACGGCCCCGATCCGCTTCGGGTTCCAGTCGGTGACTGCCTTGGGCATCAGCCTGCCGAGGCCGGAACGCAAGCGGCCGGAAGGGCTCCCCGGGTGGCCCACGGTCGTTGCCATCAGCCGCCACCTCCTGCGAGGGCGCCGTAGAAGCCGCCGAGGCCGCTGGCGGGGGGCGGCCCGCCTGGGAACGGGTTGGTCGAGCCGCCCGGGGCGTTGGTCGGCTGCTGGTAGGAGCAGACTGTCTGGTTGGCGATGCAGGTGAAGACGGTGTCGATCTCGAACCACTGCCCGTAGGAGGAAATCTCCTGATAGGGCGCGAGGCCGGCCGGGAGAGTGTGGAGGCTCTCTATGAGAGACCGCCTGTGAGCGTCGAGGTCCGAGGCGATGCCCTTCAGGTTGACGATGAGTGAGTCGAGGTTGCCCGAGTTCGACTTGAGCAACCGGGCGAAGTCCTTCTCGGCCTGGCCCAGGTTGCCGACCGTGCCGTCCAACAGGCCGTTGTTGGCCTTAAGGTCGGAAGAGAGCGAGGCCAGGCGGGCGGCGAGGGCACCCACGTCTTGACGGTGGCGGGCGATGGCGCCCACGACCGTCGAGAGGTTGTCGATCAGGCTGCCGAGCTCCCCCGAGACCGACCCCACCGTCGAGGAGACGGCCGCCGTGTGGTCGATGAGGGCGTGCACCTCGGCGTTGTTTCCCTGCAGGGCGCTCGAGACCGCCTGCAAGAAGGCGTTCTGCTCCCTCGGGTTGATCGCCTGCAAGAAGGGCCCGAGCGTGTTGAGCAGCTGGCCGACCGAGGCGTCGGCCACGTCGTTTCGAAGCGGCAAGGTTGCCCCGGGCGGCAGCACCCGCCCGGTCGAGCCCGGGTAGATGTAAAGGACCTTGTCGCCGATCACGTCGAGCCACTGCAGCCCGACGCCGCTCGTCGAGCGGAGCCTCACCTTCGGAGAGAGGTCGAAAGCGACGTAGGCGTGCCCGTGGCGGACGGTGACCGAGTTCACCCGGCCGACGGTCACGCCGGAGACCTTCACCATGTCGCCCGAGGTGAGGCCGGTGGCGTCCTGCAGGACGGCGTGGTAGCCGACGTCGCTCGTGAAGAGCTGGAAGTTGCCGATCCGCACGACCAGCCAGGCGGTCACGACGAGGCAGGCGACGGCGAAGCCGGCGAGCTTGATCGCCGTCATGGTGGTAGCCCGTGACCACCTCATGGCAAGGGCCCCGTGTTGGCCGGGAGCAGGGAGTCCACGTAAGAGGCGATCCCGCTCAGGCTCGGGGGCTGCGGGGCACCGAGGGCGCCGTAGAGGCCGTTGGCTGCCTGTTGGCCGGCCGCGGCCACCCCCGGTGCGCCCCGCCCGCCAGTCGAGCTCCCAGCCGGTGGGACGGTCGGCGAGGAGGAGCGCGACTGGGCGGCATCGAAGGCCGCCATCTGCGAGGAGCAGTTGAGCATCGTGTTGCCCGACAAGACGGCCTTTTGCAACGGCTCGAGGAACGAGAGGCCGGAGCGAGCAGGAGCGATCAGGTTGCAGACGAAGTTCTGCAAGTCGGACCAGAGGACGAAGGTCTTGAAGTAGCCAAAGCGCGAGCCGTCCGGCAGTCGAGCCCGCGAGGCGCCGTGGGCGAACCGGTAGGCGTAGCCCGCCAGCCCCTGCACGAGCCCGGCCACCTGCGAGCGCTGGGTGAGCAGCACTCTGATGACGTTGTCGCCCTGGTTCAAAAGGGTGTTGATCTGTGGCCGGTAGTCGGAGATGAGAGCCGTGAAGCGGTTCGAGAAGTGGGCAAGCTCGCTCAGGAGGTGGGCGTAGGCCCGCTCGGCCGAGTCGAACAGCGGCATCGTCTGGTTGCCGTCGTAGGCGAGGCGGTTGAGGGTCGGGCCCTCGTTCTCGATCGCGAGGTTGAAGCGGGTGAAGGCGTCGAGCGCCGCCAGCTGGGCGGCGTTCGTGCGGGCAAGCAGAGCCGTGAGCTCGGTGCCGGCTTTGAGGCTCGAGGCGATCTCCCGACCCTCTCCTCCGTAGGCGGCGGCCAGCTCGTTGACGACGGTCGAGAGGTCGGCCGTGTCGATCTTCGAAAGAAGGGGGTCGGCCGAGTAGAAGAGCTGGCCGAGCTCGGCGAGCACCTTCGTACGAGCGATGCGGCCGCCCGGCCGCAGGCTCGGCGAGCGCCGCGAGGGGGCGGAGATCGCCACCTGGTCGGCCCCGAAGAGGTTCTGCGGCTCGATGGTGGCGGTGGCGTCCGAGGGCACCTTGTACCGGGAGGCGATGCCGAGGTCGACGAGGGCCCGGTGGTGGCGCAAGACGATGCTGCGCACCGAGCCGATCTGGACGCCCTCCTCTTCCACCTGCGAACCGGGATGGAGCCCGGCGCTCGCAGTCGTGAAGCTGGCGGTGAGGTCATATGAGGACGAGAAGTCACCCTCCCCGAGGCGGACAAGGACTACCGAGGCGGCGATGATGACGGCCAGCGTCAAGAGCCCGCCGAGGGGCTTGGTCACCGCCGAGTAGCGTCCGAGGCTCCTCATCCGACCAACCTCGCGGTGCCGGAGCCCCCGCCGAACATGACGAGCGACATGAGCAGGTCGAGCAGGACGACGCAGATGATCGAGAGCCTGATGGCCCTCCCGGCGGCCACCCCCACGCCGGCCGGGCCGCCCTCGGCCCGCACCCCGTAGTAGCAGTGGATCGTCGTGACGGCGACGGCGAAGACCATCGCTTTCACGAACGAGTAGAAGATGTCGATCGGCGGCAGGAAGAGGCGGAAGTAGAAGTGGTAGGTGCCCGGCGAGAGGGCGAAGAAGTGGGTGACGATGAGCTCGGTGGCGAGGTAGCTCGAGAACAGAGCCGCCAGGTAGAGCGGCACCATGGCGATCATGGCCGCCCAGACCCGGGTCGTCACGAGGTAGACGAAGCTGTTGACGCCCATCACCTCGAGGGCGTCCACCTCCTCTGAGATCCTCATGGCGCCGAGCTGGGCCGTGAAGCCTGCCCCCACCTGGGCGGCCAGCGCCACGCCGGCGACGAGCGGGGTTATCTCGCGGGTGTCGGCGAGAGAGGCGATCACCCCGGTGAAGGCCTGGGCGCCGATCTGCTGCAGACCCGTGAAGCCCTCGAGACCCACCTCGGTGCCGGTGAAAAAGGAGATGGTCGAGATGACGAAGAACATCCCGCCGCCGATGATGAGAGCGCCCGCCCCGAGGGCGATGTCGGAGATGTGGACGTAGATCTCCTTCCGGTACTTGAGACCCCTCGGCAGGCTCCAAAGGAGTCGGAAGGCGAAGGCGACCTGCTCGAAGACACCGACAAGCAGGTCGTTGGCGCTCTGGAGAGTCCCCGTCACGGGGCTCAGCAGCGAGCCGGCTGCCCTGCGGGGGATGCTCGCCATCTCAGATGACCTTCTGGGGCACGAACTGGAAGTAGATGAGAGTGAGCACGAAGTTCACGAAGAATGCGAGGACGAATGTGACGACCACGGCCTGGTTGACGGCATCGCCGACCCCCTTCGGCCCGCCCTTGGCACCAAGCCCCTTGTAGCAGGCGACCATGGCGGCGATGAAGCCGAAGACGGCCGCCTTGAAAAGCGCCATCCAGATGTCGGCCGGCTGGGCCAGCTCGGCGAAGGTGGCGAAGAAGCTCGACGCGGTGATGTGGATCGACTGCTCGCCGAAGAAGAGGCCGCCGGCGATCCCAGCCACGCTCACGACACCGTCGAGGAGGACCGAGACGACCATGGCGGCGAGCAGGCGGGGAAGGACCAGGCGGTGGATCGGGTCGACTCCCATCACCTCCATGGCGGAGATCTCGTCTCGGATGCGACGCGAGCCGAGGTCGGCGCACATGGCAGAGCCGCCGGCACCGGCGATGAGGAGGGCGGTGGCGACCGGGGCCTGCTCCCTCACGACGGCCAGCACCATGGCGGCACCGAGCTGGTCCTGGGCGCCGATCTGCTGCAGCAGGGAGCCGACCTGGAGGGCGATCACGATGCCGAAGGGGATCGAGATGAGGATGAGCGGCGCCGTCGTCACCCGGGCGAGGAACCAGCACTGCTCGATGAACTCGGAGAAGGGAAAGCCCCGGCGAGGAAGGAGGCGGATGGCCTCGAGCGAGATGGCGACCATCGTCCCCGTCTCACGAACGACGTGGCCGAGCTTGGTCTCCGGCCTCGGCTCTCGAACCGGGAGCGCGGGCCGCCCGACCGCGGCCGGACCCCCTCCTGCTTCTCCCCTCAGCTGAGTCCCTAGAGCCATTGACCTCGATAACGGCCGAGCCGACCTGTTCTTGCGGTCCGATGGGCGCCGGTTTGATGCCCGACGGCGCTGGGTAGGAAACCGCCCGATCAGTGGGCATAGACTCGGACCGGGTCGCCCAGGGGGCGAGGGCCCTGGCACAGGGAGGGGAGAGATGACCCCCGTCAAGCTGACGGCTCGGCATGACGACGTCGACCTCGAGCGGGACCGCTCACTGGTCGAGCGGTGCCAGCAGGGTGATCAGCGCGCCTTCGAGGATCTCTACCTGCGCTACCGCGACAGGCTCTTTCGCTTCTGCTTGCGGCGCACCGGCAACGCCTCCGAGGCCGAGGACCTGGTGCAGGAGGCCTTCGCCCGGGCCTGGAAGGCCCTCCCCAACTTCTCCGGCGAGCGCCGCTTCTACCCATGGCTGAGCGTCATCGCCAGCAACCTGTGCACCGATCTCGCCCGCAAGGGGCGGCGCTGCACGCCGGTCGACGAGTCGAACCTCGACCTGCTCGCCCCCTCGGTCGCCTCGGAGCAAGAAGAGCTCGTCGAGCGCCAGAGAGAAGACGCCATCCTCGCAGCCGCTCTCGGCCGCATCTCGCCCCGCCACCGGGAGGTGCTCGAGCTGCGCGAGGGCCGCAACTGGAGCTACCAGCAGATCGCCTCGCATGCCGGCGTCGAGGTCTCGACGATCGAGACGCTGCTCTTCCGGGCCAGACGTTCGCTCAAGCGGGAGTACATGACTCTCGCCAAGGCCGAGACCGGCCTGGCCGGCGTCCTCGCCCTGCCGATCGCCGCCCTCCGCAGGGCCTTCGCAGGCGGAAGGCACCTTGTCGGGCGGGCCGGCGTAATCGGAAAGCGGCTCATCCGGCCGGCCGTCGGCCTGCCCTCGCCCGGGGCCGCCACGACGGCCGCGCCGGTCAGCCTCGGCACTCTCGTCGGCGGGGTGGCGGTTGCCGCCACGGCGGCGGCGATCACCTTCGGCGGGTTGGTGGCGGCTCGCAGCCATCCCGCCAAGACGACCACTTACAGCGCCCCATCGGCCCGCAGCTCCCCCCCAGGCGGCCCGGCCGGCTCGGTGGGCAGGCCGGCTGACCGCCCCGGCCTCCTCCGAGGCGGCGAACGAGCGGCCAAGACGAGCCCGAGCCGTTCCTCCCGCTCCCCTGCCGGGGCGGCGAGTGGCGCGGCGGCGGCTGGCAGGGTGACCACGGCCGGTGCGACCTCTGGCACAAGCGCGTCGGCTGCCCTCTCGAGCGGCCTGAAGAGCGTCACCTCGGGCGTGAAGCAGGTGACGAAGAAGGTGACCGGGACGCTGAAGAAGGTCACCTCGGGCGTCTCGGGCACCGTCTCGGGCGTCTCGGGCACCGTCTCGGGCGTCACCTCGGGCGCCTCGGGCACCGTCTCGGGCGTCACCTCGGGCGCCTCGGGCACCGTCTCGGGCACCGTCTCGGGCGTCACCTCGGGCGTCTCGGGCACCGGCGGGTCGCTCCCGTGAGAGGGCCGGCAGCAGGCTGATGCCTTTCCGACGCTCGCGAGCAAAGGCTGGCGAGCCGGCGCAAGATCGAGCCGACGAGAGCGTTACCTCACCAGTGACGGTCGATCCCAAGCACGTGAACGGAAGCGTCAGCGGGCACGAGCACGCCTCCTCCGGCGTTGCATCGGAGCCTGCCGCGAGCCCCCCCGCGACGACGGGCCAGGTCCCGGCCAGCGCCAGGAGGGACAGCGAGCGGCCGGAGTTGACAGAGGAGGTCCCACCGGTCATCGCCGAGCGTGCCGGGGCGCTCGGGGCAAAGGCGACCGAGCCGGACGCGATCATCTCGCTCCGAGGCGTGACGAAGTCCTTCGGTTCCCACACGGTGCTCGAGGACGTCTCTTTCGACGTCCCCCGCGGCAGGATCACGATGATCCTCGGTCCCTCCGGGACCGGGAAGTCGGTTCTCCTGAAGAACATCATCGGCCTTTTGAAGCCCGACGCCGGCCAGATCTGGATCGATGGCGAGCCGATCGTCGGGATGCGCTCCAGCCAGCTCTACAAGGTGCGGACGAAGCTCGGCGTCCTCTTCCAGGACGGCGCCCTCTTCGGCTCGATGAACCTCTACGACAACATCGCCTTTCCCCTCCGGGAGCACACCCACAAGTCCGAGAGGGAGATACGCCAGCTCGTGTTGATGAACGCCGAGCTCGTCGGCCTGCTCGACCACCTGAGAAAGCTCCCCGGTGAGGTCTCCGGCGGGATGAAGAAGAGGGCCGGCCTGGCCCGGGCCATGGTGACAGAGCCGGAGATAGTCCTTTTCGACGAGCCCGACTCCGGCCTCGACCCGGTCCGGGTCGCCTACCTCGACGAGCTGGTTCTGACAGCCCAGCGGGAGACCGGGGCGACCTTTTTCATCATCACCCACAACATCACCTCGATGAACCGGGTGGCCGACTACCTGGGTGTCCTGTTCCGCTCGAAGCTGGTCGCCTTCGGCTCGAAGGCTCAGATGTACTCGAGCTCGAACCCGGTCATCCGCCAGTTCCTCGCCGGGAGGCCGCAGGGTCCGATCGGCATGGACGAGATGGCCGACTCCGACGACGAGGAGGTCTTCCGGGGATACGGCGCCAACGCCCCAGGGGCGGTGGTCGGAGGCACCGAGACCGAGGGGCGGGCGGAGACCGCCTGAATCGGCCGGTAGCCTCCGGCCTCGTGGCCGAGAGCGACCCTCTTAGCAAGGCGACGTACCCGGGAGCCCACGAGTTGCTCCGCTGGTCAGAGAGCCTGGCGGCGATCGCTCGCACCGGACTCGGCTTCACCGAGAGCCTCTACGAGAAAGAGCGCTTCGAAGAGGTGCTCCACGTCGCCGGTGAAATCAGGGCGGCCGCCGCCGAACGCCTCGAGAAGCAGGGCCAGCCGGTCGGCTCCAAGGTGGCGAGCGAGCTCGTGCAAGAGTGGCTGCGGGGCGTCGGCAGCGGCGTAGCCGGCTACGTGACCCCGAAGGTGGCGATAGGAGCGGTCGTCGGGAACGATGGCGGCGACCTCCTGCTCGTGCAGCGGGCCGACTCGGGTGTCTGGCTCTATCCGACCGGCTGGGCTGACGTGGGGTACTCCGCAGCCGAAGTGGCGGTCAAGGAGGTGGCCGAGGAGACCGGCATCGAGACCGAACCGGTGCGCCTCGTCATGGTGCTCGACGGCCTTCGCATCGGGATCACCCAGATCCCGCTCTACTCCCTCGTCTTCCAGCTGAAGCCGACCGGTGGAAGCCTCAAGGCCCACCCGCTCGAGTGCCGCGACGTCGGCTGGTTCCCCGAGGACGGCCTGCCCGAGCCGCTCGCCGGGGCGGGCATGTGGAAGGAGCAGGCTTTCAGGGCGATCCGCGGCGAGCCCGTCGAGGTTCTCTTCGACTGGCCCCGCCGGCCCATATGGCGCAAGGAGGAGGGAAAGTGAGTTCGACAGAGACCTTCTCGGTCGAGATCGAGGCGGTGAGCGAGGTGAGCGACGAGCTTGCCCGCCGGCTCGCCGGCCTCGTCCCGCAGCTCTCATCGAGCGCAGCCCTGCCCGGCCGGGAGAAGCTCTCGGCCATAGCCGGCGCCCCCGGCACGACTCTTTTCGTCGCTCGCCTCGGCGAGCAGGTGGTGGGCATGCTCACACTCGTGATGTTCGAGATCCCGACCGGGCTCAACGCCATCATCGAAGACGTCGTCGTAGACGAGGCCGCCCGCGGGCTCGGCGCCGGAGCCCGCCTCGTGGCGGCTGCCCTCGAGGAGGCCGAGCGGCGAGGAGCCCGCCATGTGGACCTCACCTCAAGGCCCTCGCGGGAGGCGGCCAACCGGCTCTACCTGAAGATGGGCTTCGCGAGGCGGGAGACCAACGTCTACCGGCGAGATCTCGCCCGCTAGCCCAGCCCAGGTCCCCGCAGATCCCAGCCGGCACCGAGGCGTTAGCTTGGCTCCATGTCGGCTTCCGACCACCCAGTGCCAGGCGGCACCGCCAGCTCCCACCTCGGCGGCTGAAGGCCGCTTGCCCGAAGCACGTGAAGTTCAGCGACGACTCCGAGACAGGTGGGGTCCGCCATCGCCGGTTCGTGCTCGAGCGCTCCGGGCACGAGATCCCAGGAGCCCTCTGGAGCCCTCCCGAGGGGGTGGGCGAGCCGCTCGGGCTCGTGCTGATCGGTCACGGGGCCTCGGGTTCCAAGTACCAGGACTACGTCCGCTCGCTCGGCCGCGCCCTCGCTGCCGGGCACCGGCTGGCCGCGGCAGCCATCGACGGACCGGTCCACGGCGACCGGAGAGCCGACGGGGGTCGCGACGGTCAGCTCGCCTTCCTCGACTTCGCCACCAGATGGTCGAGCGACTCCTCGCTCACAGACGAGATGGTGAGTGACTGGCAGGTCACTCTCGACTGTTTGTCGTCCGTCGACGGACTCGGTGGGCCGGTCGGCTACTGGGGCCTCTCGATGGGCACGATCCTCGGCCTCCCCCTCGTGGCGGCGGAGAAGCGCATCTCCGCCGCCGTCCTCGGTCTCATGGGCCTGACCGGCCCGACGCTCGATCGGATCGCCTCCGACGCCCCGCGGGTCTCCTGTCCGGTCCTCTTCCTGCTGCAGTGGTCGGACGAGCTCTTTCCCCGCCAGACCGGCTTCGAGCTCTTCGACGCCCTCGGCACGGCGGACAAGACCCTGCACGCCAACCCGGGCGGTCACGGAGCCGTGCCATCCCACGAATTCGCCACAAGCGCCAGCTTCCTCGCCTGGCGACTGCGGACGAGAGCGCCGGAAGGCTGACGGGCCAAGTCAGCCGAGGTCGGTCGGGGACCGCGCGACCATAGGATGGCTGGGTCGAGCGGCGCCCACAAAGGCGTGGGAGCCCTAACACGAGCCGACTGGAGGTCGGGAGTCGTGGCAGAGAGCATCACGATCACGGACAATCGAAGCGGAGAGACGATCGAGATCCCGATCGTCGATGGGGGCGTTTCAGCCGACGAGTGGCGAAAGCTGCTCCCCGGCATCTGGTTCCACGACGAGGGGTTCATGACGACGGCCGTGACCGAGAGCTCCATCACCTATATAGACGGCGACGCCGGACGGCTCGAGTACCGGGGCTATCCCATCGCCGAGCTGGCCGAGAAGTCCACCTACCTCGAGGTGGCCTACCTCCTCTTGCACGGCGAGCTGCCGACCAACGAGCAGCTCGACGCCTGGGTGCACGAGATCACCTATCACACCTTCATCCACGAGAACGTCCGCAAGCGCTTCCTCGAGGGCTTCCACTACGACGCCCATCCGATGGGCATCCTCGTCTCGGCCGTAGCTGCCCTCTCGACCTTCTACCCTGAGGCCAAGCACATCTTCGACCCGGAGGTCCGCTACAAGCAGATCATCCGTCTCATCGCCAAGATGCCGACCCTGGCGGCTGCCGCCCACCGCTTCAGCGTCGGGATGCCCTTTGTCTATCCCGACAACTCCCTGCCCTTCGCCGCCAACTTCCTCTCGATGATGTGGAAGACGGCCGAGCCTCGCTTCGAGGCCGACCCGGCCCTGTCCCGGGCAGTCGACGTGCTGTTCATCCTGCACGCCGACCACGAGCAGAACTGCTCGACGACAGCGATGCGGGTCGTCGGCTCATCCCACGCAGACCCCTACTCCGCCTGCGCGGCAGCAGCAGCTGCTCTCTACGGCCCTCGCCACGGCGGCGCCAACGAGGCGGTCATCCGGATGCTCCTCGAGATCGGCTCGATGGAGAACGTCACGGAATTCGTGAAGTCCGTGAAGGAGGGTCACGGCCGGTTGCAGGGCTTCGGCCACCGTGTCTACAAGAACTACGACCCGAGGGCCAAGATCGTCCGCCAGATCGCCGAAGATGTCTTCGCCGTCACCGGCAAGAACCCCCTCCTCGACATCGCCCTGAAACTCGAAGAGGTGGCCTTGGCCGACGACTACTTCCTGTCGCGCAAGCTCTACCCGAACGTCGACTTCTTCACGGGCCTCATCTACCAGGCCATGGGCTTCCCGATGGAGATGTTCCCCGTCCTCTTCGCCATCCCGCGCACCGCCGGTTGGCTGTCGCACTGGGCCGAGATGCTCGACCAGGACACCAAGCTCGCCCGCCCGCGCCAGCTCTATGTCGGCCAGCTCGAGCGGCAGTACAAGCCGATCGACCAGCGCTGAGCGGACCGGGCTCGGATCGGCTGACGTTCCCGCCAAGCTGGGGGCTCGACGAGCCGCCGGCTGAACCTCTTCACCTCCTCGCCGACTGGTTTGAGCGCGCGGCGGCCGCAGGCGTCTTCCAGCCGAGGGCAGTGACCCTGTCGACCGCCACGCTGGCAGGCGTCGTCTCGTCTCGGACTGTCTTGCTGAAGCGGAACGACTCCGACAAGCTCGTCTTCGAATCGGAGGACTTCAGCCGCAAGGGCAGAGAGCTGGCCGCGAACCCTCAGGCAGCCGTGACCCTCTACTGGAAGGAAGTCCATCGCCAGGTCACCGTCACCGGCCAGGCACGACCGCTTTCCGACGAGGAGAGCGACGAGATGTGGCGGCAGCGGGGCCGGGCGAACCAGGCAGCCACGGTGGCCACCCACGAAGGGGACGTCATCTCCTCGCTCGAGGAGGAGCTCGAGCTCCACAAGAAGGCAGACGCCATCTTCTCGGCAGCAGCTCCCATCGCCCGGCCATCCAGCTACCGGGCCTACGGCCTCTACCCTGTCACGATCGAGTTCTGGGAGGGTTCCGAGGCCCGGCTCCATCGACGCCTCTTCTACGAGCAGCAGGGCTCGCACTCCTGGGCCTGGCGCAGGCTGCAGCCCTAAGCCCGACCTCTCGCCACCTCGAAGCAGGCGACGGCGGCGGCCGTCGAGACGTTGAGGGAGCTGATCGCGCCGTGAAGAGGGATCCTCGCCAGCACGTCGCAACGACGCCGCGTGAGGGGCGAGAGACCCCTCCCCTCGGCTCCGAGCACGAGCGATACCGGCTCCTTGCCGAGCGAGAGGTCGAAGATTGAGCTCTCGCCCCTCTCGTCGAGCCCAACGGTCTTGACTCCGAGCTCCGCCAGAGACTGGAGAGCGCTCGGGATGCCCGGCACCAAGGCGATGCGCAGATGCTCGACCGCCCCGGCAGCCGCCTTGGTGACTGCGGCGGTGACGTGGACGGCCCGGTGGCGGGGCAGGACGACGCCCGTCGCCCCGGCGCACTCGGCGCTGCGAAGGACGGCACCCAGGTTGTGCGGGTCAGTCACGCCGTCGACCACGACAAGGAAGGGGGCCGGAGCAGCCTCCTTGGCACTCTCGAGAACCAGATCGCTCAGATCGATCGCCTGCAGGGGTTCGGCGAAGGCCACCACCCCCTGAGGGGTCTCGGTCCGCTGGAGCGACTCGAGGCGTCGGATCGAGACCATCCGCACCGGGACGTTGTTCTGCCTGGCCAGGTTGTCGATCTCTCCGAGAATCGGAGCCGGGTCCGTCCCCTCGACGAGGAAGATCTCGCTCACGGACCGCCTCCGCGCGCTCAGCAGCTCGCGCACGGCCTGACGGCCCTCGACCTGCTCTCCCCCGACGGTGTTGGTCGAGCGGCGTGGTCCGCCACCGGGCTTGCCGGACGCACCGCCGGGCCGGCGGGCCTGGCTCGGCCGAGGGGTCCACAGGTTGCGGCCGGTATTGACCGCCCGGCTGAGGGAGCTCGAGGCGCCGCTCGAGAACGCTCCGCCGTCGTCTCCTATGCCAGGCTCCTCGAATCTCCGAGCCGGACGACTCGAAGCCGGGCCTTCGGCTCTGCCACCGGTCCTCTGGCCCCGCCCGGAAAAGGGGAGCCCGGGCCTGGTCGCAGAGGGCCGGCCCGGGCGCTCGCCGTAGCTTCTCCCGGAGCGCTCTGCGTAGCCCCCGGAGCGCTCGCCGTAGCCGCCGCCCGAGCGCTCGCGATAGGGCCTGGTCGAACGAGGGTCGCCGTCGCCGGAGCGCTCAGCTCTGGCGGCCGGACGGCCCTGGCGAGAAGAACGCCCCCCGGAGCCCCCGGAGCGCTCACCGTAGCCGCCG
>JAJZLV010000038.1 GCA_021803215.1 Actinomycetes bacterium
ACCCGGCGCGCCCCAACCCAGTACGTTCGGCGACCCGAAAGAGTGCCCCTGCCGAGGTCGCTGCGCAGCCGATGGTCAGGATCGAGCCGGCGAGGCCCGACCGCCAGAGCGGAGTGACGAGCGAGGTGAAAGAGAAGAGAAACTGCGGTAACGGGAGCCAACCTGTGCCCAGCTGAGCTATGCCGGGGTTGGGGCTGTCCCACAACCGACGGGCGATAGTCATCTGGGAGAGCGCGTTCGGGAGAGCGTAGAGAAGGTGGTGGTCGAAGGCCCACCACAGCATCAGCCCCTGCACCACGAGGCAGGCTGCGACGACACCAGTGACTCCCTGCCACCACACTGGAGCCGGCCGCCCTCCGCGCTGGCCGATCATCGAGTCGAGCAGGTTGGAGGCCCGCTTGCCGAAGAGAACGGCAAGCAGCCCGCTCTCCCCCCGCGGCGGGGGGATCTCTCTTGCCTCTCGAAGCCGGGTGCTCCCCGCATCTCGGCCCACAGCCATCTCGGCCCGGTCGTCTCTCAAGTTTCGGCCTGAACCATCGCTGTCTCACCCCGCTCCGGCGCCGGGCCGTGGGAAGGGTCCGTCCTCGCCTGGCTCGTCCGGGCTCTCGCGGCCGGCCGCGCCGCGCTCCTCGGCGCCGCCAGCCGTCGTCACCGCCCGATGGGCGCGGCGCCTGAGGCGGCTCATCCGAACCGCCAGCCAGGCCAGCCGCCCGGCCACGAGAGCGACGAGCACAGCGACGGCGATGAGCAGCCACTGCGGTATGCCGATGCCGTTGGTCGTAGTTGCTCCGACCAATTGAGGCAGCAAGGCAGCCGCGGGCACGACCCGTAAACGACGGTCGGCTGTCGTCACGGCTAGCTCACCGGTGCCAAGGCTGTACCACCCGTTCTGGGCGGTGAGTATCTCGTGAGTCAGGACTGAGACGAGTGACGGTTGGGCGTATGCACCGAGCAGCACCACGTCACGTTGATGCTGGCTGAAGGACTCGATCGCAGCGAAGGGCTGGCGCACCACATAGCCGACCGCGTCGCCAGGTGATGCGACGGAGCGAAAGGGCGCAAGCTGCAACGGGGCGCCAAGACGTCGGGTCAGGCTGGGGGTGGCTCCTACGACGACAACGGGGCTCGAACCAGCGATAGCGGCGGCTGTTGTCGTCAGCTCGACGTCCGGCACGGACGGCAGGATCTCGCTCAAGGCGGCGACAAGGCGACAGCCGTCTATCAGCTGGGTGTCGCTGAGCGCCACCAGGTCGACCGGAAGTCTCGAGGCGAAGTCCTGCGGCTGACGGATGAACCCCGGTGCGAGAGACTCGCCAGGTACCCCGAGAAAGCCCGACGAGGGGTTCAGCGTCACCTGGACGGGCAGCAGCCCGGTGTGACAGACACCACCAGGCGGCGCATAGTCCAGCCGGAAGACGACTGACTGCACGCGGGAAAGGATCGGCTGGGGAACAGTGGCATTCAGCCCCAGCTGTCCAGACAATCCGAGTGCCTGGCTCGCCACGATGTAGCCGTTGACAAGCACGGAAAAGGTCGCTTGCCCGCCTGCCGGGGGGGGAGTGTAGGTAGCCTGGACACGGATCTGCATCGAGCTGATCGGCGTGCCGAATTGTGCCTGGGGAACCAAGTCGGTGAGTGAGGTTGTCCCGACGCCTTCGAGGCTCGTCGACCCACCAAGCTGCGAGAGCGTGATCTCCCGCCTGCCGCTCGCCGTTTCGGTCACCTGAGATGGGCTCGGGCCGAGTGAAGAGGTCCTGACAGCAGAGGCAGACGAAGTCGCCAGAGCTATGTTCCTCAAGGTCGTGGCCCGAGCTGCTGCCACGAGACCAGCGCCTCTGCCGGAGACGAGGAGCACGGGAGCACCGCCGGCATACTTGACGCTCAGCAGCGAGGGCGGGCCTGAGCGGCTGATCGCCACCTCGACATCGCGCGCTACCGGGCTGATCGCATGCGGAGGGGGCGAACCCGTTCGAAACAGCAGCTTCGTCTGCTGGCCGAACTGCTGAGCGATGACTGCTGCAAGCTGGAGCGCAGCTCGAGCCACAGCCTGGCGATCTTGGGTCGTCAACCCCTCCAGATGCGGCAGCCAGACCGTCGCTTTCTGCAAGGTAGCCGGCCAGAAGTCGGCGGGGCTCCTTGGAGGGAGCAGCCGGCCGGAAAAGACGCCATAGGCGCTCTCCACCTGGGCGACAATGGCAGGCGGCGGGACGCAGGCAGATGCGTTCAGACGGGAGGGTGCCTCCGTGAGGCCCACCTGGAGCTGGAGCGTCACCTGGGCATTCGACACATCAGCCGCCGATAGAGGCACGGCCACTCTGGAGACCCCGCCGATCTTCTTGAGATTGATCGGATATGCCGTCGTCGGCGTGATCACAGTCGCTATCCCGCCGATCACGGGTCCGCGGACAAGGATGTCGGCCACGAACTCAGCCGGCCTCGTACCCGGCGGCACCGGCAAGGTGTAGAAGGCGTCACCGCTCGGAACCGAGATCGTCTGAGCTTTGCCGCCGGGCAGCACAGACACCCTGGTCAATGGCAGCGCCGAGCCAGAGGCGGCCGGTGGGGAGACCAGAGCCGCACCGATGATCGAGAGCACTCCGAGAAGCGACAGCGAGACCCCGATTGCAATGGCCCTCATCAAAAGGTGAGCTGTCGATCGATCCCGCGCCCGGAGATGCGACCGGGGAGGGAAGCGCACCGCCCTCGAGCCAGCTGCCCGCAGGGCCGACCTGACAAATTTCATGATGCCGCGCGTAATCCTCAGGTCAGTGGATGTCGATGCCCTGGCTGCCAGCTGTCGCTTTCGACTACAGCCGTTGACCTCGTCCTGTGGCCAACTGTCAGACCAGAGATACTGTACCAGACACTCTGGCTGCCATTTGACAGATACGGTGAGCCAGCGCTAACTGCGGGCCTCGACACCGGCGCTAGAGATGAGCCAGCGCTGGCGGTTGGCGCTGGCACGGTCAGCGGCTCGCGGGGTCGCGATCACTACAAGTCCCCGAGTGCCCGGGCGAGCCGGTGCCGGCCAGCCTTTGAGGTCTCAGCTGGCTCGGCCGGGACGAGGGACACACCTCGCCGAGGAGGCGCCGGATCACTCCCTCGGCCGATCCGAGCTGGCGCCATCGATCGACGGGTCGACATCCCTACTAGGAGGACCGTGCGCTGCCCGCTGGGCGGGCCTCAGCATCCGAGGCGAGCGGGCACCAGCCTTCCGTGCTCGCGGAGAATAGGTAGACGCGCTCCGGAACCTGTCAAGCGATTTGAGACACTTTCTTACGACGCCTTCTGTGCAGCCTCCTCTCCGGTGAGGGGTTCGTTGATCCAGGCGATGGTGGGAAGCTTCAGCGGCTCGGGGCGACGGTGGCGGAACCGGCCGGAGCTCGGCCGCTAGGCCTGCTCAACGTCCATTTCGGGACGATTTGATCAACGAGCTCGGGAAGCCACCCACCCGGTGCCGTAGGCCGCCTCAAAGGCGACCGGTGTTCCTATCTTGAGGCCGCCCAACCGTGAGATGTCGCCGATCGAGGCTGAGCAGCTCATCGGGGAGGCGATTGCCCTGCGCCTCCAAGGGCTGACTGAAGACGGTCTGCCGATCCCCGATCCTGGCAGCGTCGACATCGGGCAGATCGAGCTGCCGCTTCCGGCGTAGGACGAAGGCACGACCTCGATCTGCCGACGTCTTCACATGAGGAAGGTCGTCGCCATCCATGCCGCCGGTCAGATGACAGGGCTGACTGCCGCCGTCCATGGCCTACCGAGAACACTCTGCACGGTCAGCAAGTCGGGCCATGCTCGCTCCGAAACCGCAGTTCACCGCCAAATTCGGCCGTAGGCCCTCGAATTCGAACCTGCCCGAGCGGCAGGAGGGCATCAGGTCCTTGTTCGGAGACTGACGCTCAGCGCGGATCGGTCGTGTACGCAACGGACCGGTGACCGACAGCGAGCACGCGCACCAGACGCTGACTGTCGTCAACTTGGTAGATGATTCGGTACGTACCGACTCGAAGCGACCGCAGTCCCCGTAGCCGTCCCCGGAGCAGGTGACCGGCCTTTGGTTCACGCCCGAGAAGTCCGAGAGCCTCGACCACGGCGTCGGAGAGCGGCCAGTCGAGGTCAACGATCTCCTTGCGAACGCGCCGGGCGAGCTCGGCCCGACTCACCTTCTACGGCGCGGCTGCAGTTCCCGGCGGAGGTCGTCGAAAGTCATCGTCTCGCCACGCTCTACTTCGCGCCGCCCCTCGTCTATAGCGGCCATCGTCTCGGCGTCCGACAAGATCTCCGCCGTCTCCTCCAAAGCCTCGTACTCATCCACTGGGACGAGGACGGCCGCCGGACGGCCGTGGCGGGTAACGATGACG
>JAJZLV010000090.1 GCA_021803215.1 Actinomycetes bacterium
CAGCCCCAAAAAGGCGGTGGCCTGATGCTCACGCGTCAGTCCGAGGCAACGGCACGGCCTGAAGTTCATAGGCCGCCGATGGAGCGTGCAATACTGCACACTCTCCGGGAACGGCTCACGACCCTCTGCGACCAGCTGAAGGCGCTGTCCGAGGATGGCGAGGTCGCCAGCGTGAGAGGCGAGAGCGGCGAAGTGCTCTACCGAGCCTGCGAGCTCGACTCCTGCCACCACCTGGTCTGCGGTTCCTGCGGGCGGGCGGTCGGGGTGGACCTGCCCGACATCGAGGACTGTGCTCGGAGCTTGGCGCGAAGTCACGGCTTCAGCGACGTTTGCCAGGTCGTCGAGATCTCCGGCAGCTGCGCCAGCTGAGGGAGGGCGCCTAACTATGCGGCCTCGACGGCTTCGCCCTGGCCTGGCTTCTTCTCCCGCTTCCTCTTCTCGTTCTCGGTCTGCTGGTAGACCGAGTGGACGAGAGGCGAGCTTCCTAGCAAAAAGAGGCCGCAGATGGCGAGAGCCGCCCCGACCAGCTCCCCGACGAGGTGGGGGAGGCTGAGGTTGACCTGCTGGCCGAAGGCGACTGCCGCCAGCACGATGGCGAGAGTCGGCTCGAGCGAGTCGACGAAGGGAAGCGACATCGCGAGGGGGCCGGCCTGGAAGGCGCTCTGGCCGATGGTGAGCCCGACCGGGGCGAAGATGGCGAGGGCGTAGGGCTGCCAGAGCTCGAGCGCTCCTGCGAAGCCTCTCTGGCCTATCTGCTGCACGAAGCTCTGGGTGAGGAGAGCTACGACCGCGAAGAAGCAGCCGGCCGCGATGGCGAGCAAGGCTGCTCTTTTCGGTCCTTCGGGACCTCGGGCGGCCAATATGGCGAGCCCGGCTGCGGCGAGGGCCGGCCCGGCCGCCTCTCCCCAGTGGTAGAGCGCCGGGCTCGGGTGGCCACCCGAGGCGTCGACGAGGGCCAAGAAGGTGCCGACGCCGCCGACCACCGAGACGGCGCCTGCCCACTCCCGCCGACCGAGGCGCACCTGGCGGAGGTGGGCCGCGATGGGAAGCGCGATCACTATCTCGCAGCCGATGACCGGCTCGACGAAGGCAACGGGGGCGAAGCCGAGGGCGGTGGCCTGCAGCAAGAAGGCCAAGATGTTCCCGCCCATGCCCGCCAGCCAGTCGGGCCGCCGCAAGAGATCGAGTATGAGCCGCCAGCTGAGGGACTCATCCTCGGGCACCTGGCGGGCCGCCCTTTGCTGCAGGACCGACGAGCCGGCGAAGGCAGCGGCCGCGATGAACGCGAGGGGGATGGCGGTGGCGAGGCTGGTCTTCATGACGGGGCCCCTTGTCGTGGGTGCCGCGACCGGCCGACCCGGCTACTCCCTTCGCCGAGGCCCGAGCTGGTGGTGGCGGTGCTCCGCCTCCGGTGCGCTCCCGCGCCAGCCGGCCGCGTCTACGCCACCCGGGACGCCGGCGGCCGGGTCGTAGGGGGTGCGAGTGAGGATGAACGAGCCGATGTCGAGATGGGAGAGGGTGCCGTCATGGCGCCGTACCACCTTGAGCGTCTCGCCCTCGTAGTAGCCAGAGAGCCCGACGAAGCTTCCGTCGGCAGCGGGGCAAAAGCTGGCCTCCCGCCCGAGCGTGAGGGCGGTGAGGTCAAGCACCCCGTCGCGCCGGGCCGTGATCACAAACGCTCTCGTACCCCAATACCAGGTTCCTGTGATCTCGAGGAGCGAGTCGTCGAGCCCTCCTGCCATCGGGCGCCATGTCGGGGGAGCGCTTGGCTCTCTGTGTCTCACGATCTCGAGCAGCTCCTGGTCGATCGTCTGGCTCATGCCCGAGGTGGCGTTGGTGAGGACGACAACGGTGTCTTTCGTCTCGCTCTCGATGCGGAGCATGGCGAGGAAGCCGGGCATCGATCCCCCGTGGCCGAAGCTCCGCTTGCCGTCGTCGTTGAAGAGCTGGAGCCCGAGGCCATGAGCTGTCGTCCAGGGCCGGTCGGTCACGTCGTTCACCGCCAGCGGAAGGCGCATCTCGGCGGCCGTGTCGCGCGAGAGGAGATGGGGCCGCGAGCCGGAGAGCACGGCGGCCCAGCGGCAGAGGTCCTCGGCCGTCGTCCAGAGCTGGCCGGCGGGGGCCATGGCGCCAGCATCGTGCTCGGGCTCCGCCAAGACGAGGTCTGCATGGGGGTGGACTGCGAGCCCGGGCGCGAACGGGGCCACCGGACGGGTCGAGGTGCGGAGCATCCCGAGAGGACCGAGGAGCTCGCGGTCGATCACGTCGTCCCACGCCTCCCCTCGCAGACGGGCGACCATCTCGCCGAGCACGCCGTAGCCGACGTTCGAGTAGTGGAAGCGCCGGCCGGGGGGGCAGACGATGTCGTCTGGCCCGATGGATGAGGCTGCCAGCTCGTTGAAGCCGCCTCCTCTCGTCCGCTCCCACCACGGACCGGAGGTCTCCGCCCTCAGCCCGGAGGTGTGCGAGAGCAGCTGGGCGACGCTGCAGCGGAGGTTGTCGAGCTCGGGGAGGTAGGTGGTTATCGGGGCGTCGAGGTCGACCAGGCCCTCGTCACGAAGCCGCATCACCTCGACGGCGACGAAGGTCTTTGTGATCGAGCCGCAGCGAAACTGCGTCTCTCTGCTGGGCGGGGTGCCGTCGACCTCGCCGGCCGACCCGAACCAGACCAGTCGGTCGTCGCGGGCAACAGCGGCGGTGATGGCCGGCAGGCGCTTCTCAGCCTGCTCGCGTGCCAGCCGCTCGACGAGCGCCTCCGCGGTGGCGTCCTGCAGCATCGCGGGCGACGCTATCCGAACTCGAGCTGGGAGTACCTGGCATTATGGCGGACCGGCCTGGCGATCGGCTCGGGCTCGGGGCGCTCGCCTCCGGCCCACGGCTCCGCCGGTAGCGGGCCGAGTGGCATCCCGGCGGTCGTCGTCCCGTGCTCGAAGCCCAGCAGGTAGGCGTCGGCGGCCCCGCTCTTCTCGTAGCGCTCGCAGAGCTGCTTGAACCGGGCGGAGTGGGAGGGCTCGAGGAGGTGGGCCAGCTCGTGGACGATGACGGCGTCGATGACCCAGTCCGGCATAGTGGCGAGGCGAGAGGAGAGCCGGATGGTCCTCTCGCGGGGCGTGCAGGAGCCCCACCGCCTGGTCTGGTTCGAGACCCAGCGGATGGAGGCGGGCCGCACTCCGTCGAGATGACGCCGGCCGAGCTCGACGGCCCGGGCCATCAGGGCCTCATCCGAGGAGGTGACCGACCGCTTCGAGGGAGCGAGGATGCGCCGGGCGAGGCGGGCGGCCACCTCCTCCCGCTCGTCGGGAGAGAGGAAGGAGGGGACCACCACCACCACCTTTCCCTCCTCGAGGTGGGCATGCGAGCTGTTGCGGCGCCGTGAGCTGACGCGGATCTCGACCTCGGCGCTTCCCTGCCGACCGATCGGGACCGGGATCGAGTAGGCCAGCTCGATGTGGGGCTTCGGCGCTCCACTGCCGGATCGCTTTTTCAAAGACGACATTTCCTCGGGTCCTTCGTCTCTTCGGTTCTGGCTGGAGCGACTCGAAGGAGGCACCCGATAGCTCTAGCTCTGTTGCCCGCCGCTCCCATAGAGGGTATCCGGCGGCTGTCGCGTCGGGGTGGACCGCCTCTCCGGCGGGCCCGCCTGGCCAGATGCGACATCGGCCGGGCGCTCGGCTGCCTCCTTTGTTCAAGTCGGGGCAATACCATTGCCTTGTCAACACACCGGGCGGTGCCGCCCGGACAGGAGGCGGCAGATGCCCGATCAGAACACCGGAGACCCGGCCAGCCGGCCTGTCCCGGCGGCGGATGCTCCGCTCGTAGAGGCCAAGCCCGCTGCCGATGGGCCGAGCGCCAGGGGCTGGAGGAGGCCGGGACGGCTGGCGGCCATCGTGTCCGGCGTCGCCGTGCTGGCGGCCGCCGGTGCCGTCATCCCGCTGAGGCTCACAGGGGCAAGGGCCGCCTCGTCTGCGATTGGCGGTGTCTTTTCCCGTCCCACGGTCCGCTTCGCTTTCACCCTCGACCAGCCGAAGACCAAGGACCTCGAAGTGCTCGTCACCCTGGCGAGCCGGAGCGGCGGCTCGCTGGCGCAGGCGCACGGCTGCCTGCTCGACATCGCCGTGCTCCGGCACTCGCGGACCCTTGTCGAGGTGAGAGAGACCGGAGAGGGGCTCTATCTCCGGATGTCCAGTGGGTTGGGAAGAAAGCTGATGGCGGGCTTCTACA
>JAJZLV010000101.1:0-17625 GCA_021803215.1 Actinomycetes bacterium
TGGGACTGAGGCCATGGACGCGATGGGCGTGATCGAGCACCTGCGCGGTGTGCTCGTCCACGATGGCTGGGCCTCCTACCGCACCTACGAGAACCTGATCCACGGACTCTGCAATGCGCACCACCTCCGAGAGCTCGATGCCGCGGGCGCAACCGACGGGCAGGGTTGGGCGGGCGACATGGCCGGATTGCTCACCGGCACGTGGCTCATGGTGCTCGAGGCGAAAGCAGCCGACAAGAACGCGCTCAGCAGCATCGAGTTCGCCGAGCTCCGAACCGACTACGACGCGATCATCGCCGCCGGTCACGTTGCCAACCCGCCGGTCGCGCCGACCGGCAGGCGAGGCCGACCCAAACGGACCAAGGCCCACAACCTGTTGCTCCGCCTCGACAACTACGCCGACGACGTGCTGCGCTTCGCCACCGATTTCACCGTCCCGTTCGACAACAACTTGAGTGAGCGCGACGTCCGGATGGTGAAGATCGCCCAGAAGGTCTCCGGCGGTTTCCGCAGCAACGAAGGTGCCGAGGCGTTCCTCGCATTCCGCAGCTACCTGTCGACCGCCGCCAAACAGGGCGTCAACCGCCTACAAGCGCTACGTGAACTCTTCGACGATGGGCCGTGGATGCCCGCTGCACCCGGTGCGGGACCCTGAGCCACCGGGCCCCGGCCCACCCTCGGCACCAAATACCGCAGCACCGGACGTGGTCTCCCCGGCACGCCACACCTGAACAGTTACGAATCCGTTTCCGTTGTCGTCTCCGACCATGAGGCGACCAGGACTAGCTCTCATCGGGCAGAGAGAGCCCGTAGAAGAAAGCCGATCACCTGCTCTTCGAGGTAGGCGCGGTCCTCCTGCCGGCGCGGGAGGTGGCGTTCCTCGGGCAGCAGCAAGAGGCGATAGGGCTTCTTCTCTGCGATGAGGCGGCTGATGAGCCGCGCCGTGTGGCGGAAGTGGACGTTCTCGTCGATGAGGCCGTGCACCAAGAGCAGCTCCCCTGCGATGTCCTTGACCCGGGCGAGGACGCTCGAGGCTCGGTAGGCCTCCTCTTCCTCGTCCGGATGGCCCATGTAGCGCTCGGTGTAGAAGGTGTCGTAGCCGTCCCAGGCGGTCACCGGAGCAGCGGCAACGCCCACCTTGAAAACCTTGGGGGCAAGGGCGAGGCAACGAAGTGTCAAATAGCCGCCGTAGCTCGCGCCGTAGACCCCCACCCGCTTCTCGTCGGCCAGCCCCTGGCCGACGGCCCACCTGACGCCGGCGGACTGGTCAGCCACCTCGATCTGACCCATGGCGTGCCAGATCGGAGCCTCGAAGCCGAGGCCGCGACGCCGGGCGCCGCGGTTGTCGAGCGAGAGCACGTGCACGCCCCTTCCCCGCAAAGCCTGGGCTCTCAGCCAGCCGGTCGCCGCCCAGTCGTCGGCCGTCAGCTGCACGTGCGGACCGCCGTACAGATAGACGACGAGCGGCAGTGGTCCCACGCCCTCTGCCCGGAACAAGAGCCCGTCGAGCTTGGTCCCGTCGTCGGCCGTGACGGTGACCGTCTCGGGCGGCACGAGGTCGAGGGTGTCGAGGCGGGCGTCACGGGGCGAATGGAGGACCGCCAGCACCGAGTTGTCCGCCAGCGAGCGGAGCCGGACCGTAGGCGGCAAGGAGAGCGAGCCGTGCCTGTCCACGTAGACCCCGGCCTTCACCCCCACGGTGACGAAGTGGCTGCCGGGCTCGGTGGTGATCCTTTCCACCTCGCCTCCTACCAATGGGACCGAGTAGAGGTGGCGCTCCCTGGCGCCGTCCTTCGTGCCGGTGAAGTAGACGAGGCCGGCCTGCTCGTCGACCCCGGCGAGCGAGTCCACCTGCCAGTCCCCTGCTGTAAGGCGCCGCACCAACCCCCCGCCACGGCTGCGGAGCTCGAGGTGGCGAAAGCCGCTCTGCTCGTTCGACCAGAGCCACTCGCCGCTCTTGAGAGCCCGGAAGTCCTCATGGAGGTCGATCCAGGGAGCCAGCTGCTCTTGGTGGAGGAGCTCGCCTTTCCCGCTCTCGGGATCGAACAGGCGGACCTCCAGGTGCTGCTGGTCCCGGCTCATCACTTGGGCGACCACCTGCTCGCCCATCCAGCCGGCGCGGACCAGGTAGGCGTCCCCCAGCTCGAGATCGAGCAGGCGGCTCTCAGCGCCCTCCACAGAGACGACGAGAAGGCGCACCCTCACGTTCTGCTCTCCGGCAAAGGGGTAGCGATGAGTCTCCTCGATCCCGGCTCCGGTGGCGTCGCTCGCCTGATGGACGATCCGGTAGAGCGGGATGTGGCGCTCGTCGGTCTCGAGGTAGGCGATCCAAGAGCCATCGGGCGACCACCAGAAGGCCTCGTGGCGCGACATCTCCTCTTGGGCAACGTAGTCCGACAGCCCGTTGGTGAGACCCTCCGTGGCGCTCGTCGTGAGCCGACGGGCAAAGCTCCCGTCGGCCGCCGCCACGGTGAGGTCGCCCTGGCGCACGAAGGCGACCATCGACCCGTCCGGTGAGAGCTGAGGGGCCATCGCCGCGCCCTCGGCGCGAGCTACGGCGAGCACCGAGCGGGCGGCGCCAGCCCCTTGCCTGAGGCCCGTCACGACGTGGAGCCCGTCGGGAAGAGGGACGAGCAGGGCGTCGCCATCGGCGGCCCAGCTCGCCGAGGTGATCCCGAGGCCGGTCTCGCGGGTGCGCTCTCGCCGCAGCTGCTCTTCGAGCGAGAGCCCCTCCTCGGAAAGGTGCCCCCCCGCCAGCACCACCTCGGCCGGCGCCGAGTCGACCCCGGGCCGGAGGTGGAAGAGGCTCCGTTCGAGCCCGCTCTCTCTGGCGTACAGGTAGGTGAGCGAGCGACCGCCGTCTCCGAAGGAGAACTGGACCGGGAAGTCGCCGCCGACAGGCGGGAGCTTGGCTATGTCATCGAAGGAGATCTCCTTTGTCACCCCGCCCTCCCGGCGAGGAACTCTCGGGTGCGGGCGACCTCTTCTCTCGAGCCGATCGGAGCGCCGGCGAAGTCCGTCACCCCCGCGGCCGCCAGGCTGTCGAGGATCTCGCCCAGCTGCTCCTCGTCGCCGACAAGAGCCGCTCCGCCCGGGGAGTCGACCCCCTCTCTGTCGAGCATCGCCCGGTAGGAGGGAAGAGTCCCGTAGATCGACCAGATCTCGTCGGCCCGCAGGCGGGCCGCCGCCTCGTCGT
Organism: Actinomycetes bacterium; assembly: GCA_021803215.1. GTDB lineage: Bacteria > Actinomycetota > Acidimicrobiia > Acidimicrobiales > Bog-793 > JAJZLV01. The sequence goes on from JAJZLV010000101.1 coordinate 3,197, forward strand.
CCGTCACGCAGACCGGTAGGGCCGCCATGACTCTCGGAGACGGGCGGCCCGCCTTCTCGGCCGCTCGGCGGATGGTCGGAACGATGTGAGCGGCGAGCGTCTTCGGCCCAGTCAGCCAGGTGGCGGTCCCGTCGGCCCTCGTCCCGGCCAGCTCGAGCATGGCCGAGCCGAGCGCCGCCACGATCACCGCAGGCGCCGGGGCCTCGATCTCGATCGGCCCGCCATTGCAGGAGAAGTGCTCTCCCACCACCTCCGCCCGGCCGCCATGGAGGAGGGGTAGGAGGATGTCGAGGTACTCGGTCATGGCCTTCAGCGGGTGGACGAAGGGCGTGCCGTAGACGCTCTCCACCACCACCTGGTGGGAGAGCCCGATACCGAGCACCAGCCTTCCCCCGGTGGCCGCCTGCACCGTCAGCGCCTGCTGTGCCATGGCGAATGGGTGCTTGGTGTAGATCGGCACCACGGCTGTCATCAGCTCCACCTCCGGCAGCTGCTCGCCGACCGCCTGCAAGAGGGCGAGGGCGTCGTAGGCGAAGATGTGCGAGCTCGAAAGGGTCTTGAAGCCGGCCTCGGCCAGCCCCCTTGCCTCCTCGATCACCGCGGGGATCGGCTTCGAGGTGTTGAGTCCGGCTCCAAGTCTGATCATGCGGCGAGATTAGGCGCCGCAGGATCGCCGGGCTCGCCCACGGGCCGCCGCGGTCGCCCTGCCTACGGCTCTCGCCGGTCCCGCCTGGCTCCCTCCAGTGCCAGAAGCTCCTCGGTCCTCGACTCCTCATGGTGCTGAGGACGGACGTAGCGCCTGAAGCCGGGCAGCAGGGCAGCGAGAACCCCGGCACCGGCGATGCAGGCGAGGCCGCCCGAGACGACCGACAGCTCGACCGACGAGAGGCTCGCCACGAGACCGGCCTCGAGGTCGCCGACCCGCGGGCCGCCGGCGACGACGGCGATCTGCACCGAGGAGATCCGGGCCCGGTAGGAGTCGGGAACCGACGATTGGAGGATGGTCGAGCGGAGGACGGCCGAGATGACGTCGGCCCAACCGGCGACCGCCAGGAGCAGGAGGGCGGCCCAAAGGACGTGCACCAGGCCGAAGGCTACGACGCCGGCCCCCCAGACGGCGACGGCGACGATCACCGCGTAGCCCTGGCGGCGGAGGCGCTCCAGCCAGCCGGTCGTGAGAGCTCCCGCGAGCGCCCCGGCACCCGGGGCGGCATAGAGCCAGCCGAGCACTGTCGCCCCGCCGTGGAAGCTCGTGAGCGCCAGGGCCGGAAAGAGCGCCCTCGGCATCCCGAAGACCATGGCGTTCAGGTCTATGAAGTAGGCGCCCTGCAGCTCCTGGCGACCGCGCAGGTACCTGATCCCCTCGAGGATCGATCCGAGGCCGGGCCGCCTGCTGCCGGATGCCCTCTTGATGGGAGAGATGAACAGCATCGTGAAGGCGGCCAGGAGGCTGATCGCCGCCACGAGGACGAAGAGCCACTCGAGATGAAGAGAGCCGATCAAGATTCCCGAGATGGCGGGGGCGACGACGGTTCCGACCTGGTCGACCACCTGCATCGAGGCGTAGGCCGCTACGAGGTGGCGCGGAGGGACGAGGTTCGGCACGGCCGAGTTGGTCGCAGTCGATATGACCCCGCCGCAGGCCGCGTTGGCGGCGCTCACGAGATAGATGACGGCGAGGAGGGGATGAGAGAGCGCGGCGTTGATCGCCAGCACGCTGCTCGTGAGCGCCAGGAGGGCCGTCGTCACCACGAGGAGCCGTCGGCGGTCCATCGAGTCGCCGAGGGAACCTCCCAAAAGCGCCCCGCCGACGAGCGGAATGAGCTGGGTGAGGCTGACGGCGCCGACCTGGAAGGACGACCGGGTGAGCTCGAAGACCTGGTAGGCGATGGCGACGATCGTGAACTGACTGCCGAACTCGGCCACCAGCTGTCCGGAAAAAAGGATGCGGAAGTCCCGGCTCTGACGCAACGGGTCGAGGTTCATGAAGATGCGCCGCGCCATCTCCCAATGGTGCAGGCTCGAGAGCCCCGCGCCAAGCGGCGAGGCCGCTGTCGGGCACTCCTGCCGGCGGGCCGCCAAAGAGACGGCGAGCCCGGTCGAGACCGGCGCCCTAGGATCTCCGAAGCCGCGGGCGGTGCGCTCGACCAAGCAGTCCGGACACTCCGCCCAGGGGCCGCACCAGGGACGTTTGGGCCGTCGGAGATGCTGGAACGGGCTTGGGGGCAATGAGGCCGGCGTTGAGCGCGCAGTAGCTGCAGCACTTGATCGGACGATGGATCCGTGCAGACAAGGAGCTGACGAGGCGGCACCTCATCGGCCCAGGCGAGGCAGACCGCCGTCGCCACCCGGCAACGGGCGCCCGTAACCATGGCGCCCGCCCTCCCCGGTGCGAGAGGCGCAGCACATCACAGCGGTCTCGTTGATCTCGCAGGCGACTGCGACGGCGAGCGGCGAAGGCTGAGCGCCTCCGGGCTAAGGCTTGCCCGGAGCGGTCTTCTCCCGGAGTGAGGCGAGCCGGGCGACGAGCTCGTCGATGTAGAGCTCGTGCTCCGGCTTCATGAGGACGCTCCTCAGCACCCTCGTCTCGCCCTCTCCCGCCGGAAGGCTCCCGAGACGGTCGGCCTCCCTCTCGCCAAGTTGGAGGAGGCTCAGATAGAGCGGCTCTCTTGCCACCATGCCTTCACGCAAGATGGCTTGGCTCCACTCGGCGAGCTGGCGGCGCGACAGCTCCGGGGCAGATGGGAGGTAGGTCACGATGTCGAGCTCAGGCTCTTCGAGGAGAAGGAAACCGTCGGTCGCCGCCAGCCGCTCGGAGAACGAGAGCGCCGCTCGCCGGCAGGCCGCCAGTATCGGCCCGAGTCCCTGGCCTGCCTCGAGCGGCAGTACTCGGAAGGTGAGCCAGAGGGCAGCCGCAGCTGCCCCTGCCCGAGAGCACTCGAGGCTGATCTCACCGAGATGGAGGTCGGTCGAGGTGAAGTAGGTGTAGGGAGAGTCGTGTCTGTAGAGGATCCCGACCCTCGGGTCGGAGAAGAGCACCGCCCCGCAGCCGTAGGGCTGCAGGCCGTGTTTGTGCGGATCGACGACCACCGAGTCGCACCCGGCGATCGCCCTGTAGGCGGGAGCCGGCACCAGGCCGGCGCTCGCATCCTCCCATGCGAGCAGAGAGAAGAAGCCCCCATAGGCGGCGTCCACGTGAAGCCGCACTCCGTAGCGCTCCTTCAGCTGGAGGGCCTGGTCGATCGGATCGACCAGGCCACGACCGGTCGATCCAGCAGTCAAGACCACCGTTCCGACCTTTCCCCCCTCGCAGTGGCGCGCTACAGCCTCCAAGTCGATTCGCCCTCGCTCGTCGAGCCCGACCTCGACCGCCTCGATGCCGAGCAGCTGGCACATCCGCTTGTGCGTGTAGTGAGCGTTCGACCCGAAGACAACCTGCTTCCCCGGTGCCAGCTGGCGGGCGACGAAGAGTGCCTCCAGATTGGCGATCGTCCCGCTCGAGGTGAGATGGCCCAAGATGGCCGGCAGGTGGAGCATCTCGCCCAGGGCGGCCACCACCTCCTTCTCCATCTGGCTCGTGACAGGGCCGCCGTCGAGAGCGTGGTTGTTGGGGTTGACGAGCAGCGCCGCCAGGTAGCCGGCTACCGCCACCGGGTGCGGCGGCTTCAGCATCTGGCCGGCAAAGCTTGGGTGGAAGAAGGGGTAGTTGCCGGCCATCCGCCGGGAGAACTCCGCCCAGGAGGCCTCGAACCCCTTCTCGTCGAAGGCGGTGGCCGGATGGGCCCGGTACTCGTGGAAGCTCCCCTCCCACTTCGCAACCAGCTCGATCGCCCGCTCGGTCAGCTGCGAGATGAGGGCATCCTCGGGCACGTGGCGAAGCGTAGACGGAGCCCACGAACGCCAGGGAGCAAAGGGGTCGCCGGCGGTCCTGGCAGCCTCAATCGAGCCAGGAGCAAATCTTCCTCTTCTCGAGGCGCGCCAGCACCTCCCGCCACCCCTCAGACCGGTCGGTGTCGATGCCACGCGAGAGGCAGAGCCCGCAGGCCTGGGCGAGGTCGGGCCTCTGGCCTGCCAACAGACGCAGGAAGGCCCGCAGCTCGACCCCGTCCTGATGCCGACCGAGCACTCCCTGGAGCTCCTTTGCCCGCTGGCCGAGCTCCACGGCGACCGGCGGCGCAACCGGGGCGATGGCCTCGCAGGCATAGCGAAGCTCCTTCGCACGAATGCGCAGCTTGTGAAGGGTCGGGTCGGTCGGCCGGCTGCCAGCCCGAGCGGCGGTCCTCTCAAGGCGCTGCCAGCACCTCCCGACCAGCTCTTTGGCCAAGGAGTGTGCCGGCCGGCCGGCAAGCTCGGAGAGTCGAGGCGCCAGGGCTGCTTCGCCCAAGGAGAGGGTTAGCGCCAGATACCGCTCGGTCGACAGCAACTCGATCAGCTGGCCGTAGCTCGCCCGCCGGCGTCGAGAGAGCTCGTCGACGATACCGCCGACGAGAGCCCGCTCCAGGCCTTCGAGCGCATCTGCCAGACCGGTGACACCGGCGACGAGAACGTCGCCGTCCCGCACGGCACCGAGCGTGTCGCCAAGCCAACCGAGCTCCTTTGCCGTCGCCGCCACCCACTCGCCCTGCAGCAGAGGGGCGAAGGTCCTCACGTCGGCGCGAAGCCGTCGGGTGGCTACCCGTGCCTGGTGAACTGCCTCTGCCTCGACCCCGAGGCGGACCTCCGGATCGTTGCGGAGGAGCCGCAACAGGCCAGAGGCGATGCTCGCTCTCACCACCTCGCCGGCGAGCGCACCGGGCGAGAGCGACAGCTGGGACTCCTCGAGGCGGCGTCGCCAGGTCTCCAAGACGGCGAGCTCCCGCTGGAACGAGCCGGTCGGAATCGGCGCAGTCGAAGGGATGCCACGAGGCCTGCTCGAATGCTCGAAATCGCTCATGTCAGCGCTTCTCTCGGCTCGACACCGCGCCGGCCCAGCTGCTGTCGCAGCGGGCTCGCCTGCAAGAAGAATAGGGTGCGGCGCGCCAGGGTTGACCACGCCGCCAGCAGACTGAGACCCTGGTCAGAGCGCGACTCGTGACGCGCTGGCATTCATGGTCGAGGTGGAGGACGGACTCGGCGCCGTCGAGCCCGCTGACGACTTTGATCGAACGAGACGCGGCCAAGAGGCGATTAGCCTTCTCTCATGAAGATCTTCGGCTTCCCCGATCCGGTGGACGAGACGTCGGCCCGGGTCGTGGCGGGCGGGGTCGCAGCGATGTCGGCCGCGACGATCGCCCTCGACCAGCCGCTCTTGCTGGTGCCTCTCACTTACGGCTTCGCCGCCCGGGTGGCGGCTGGTCCGACTCTCAGCCCGCTCGGACAGCTGGCCACCAAGGTCGTGACCCCTCGGATCGACGGCGAGCACAAGTATGTCCCCGGGCCGCCCAAGCGCCTGGCTCAGGGCATTGGCCTCGCGCTGAGCGCCACCGCCTCGCTCTTCTGCTTCGGCCTCAAGAACAAGAAGGTGGCCTATCGCTTGCTCACGGTGCTGGCCGGGGCTGCCTTCTTGGAGTCGGCCTTCGGCATCTGCCTCGCCTGCCGGATCTTTCCGTTCCTGGTCCGGGCCGGCATCGTGCCCGAGTCGGCCTGCGAGGAGTGCGCCGACCTCTGGGGAACAAGCAGACTGAGCCGCCGACGCGCCGAAGGAGCCGAGTAGCGCCTCAGGCGCTCAGGTCGATGGCGTTGACCCGCACCGGCCTGAAGCGCGCTACGTAGCGGACGACTCCCGGGCCGTCGAGGACACGCAGGTCGAAGCCGTACTTGGCCCCGAGCCGGTCGGCGTAGGCGTAGTCCTCGTCGGGCTCCAGCTCGGCGTCGCCCCGCAGCTCGAGGTAGCGCTGCGGGTTAGCCCGGTCGAGGATGAAAAGGCAGCAGGCCGGGTTGACGAGCAGGTTCTTCGTCTTCTGGCGAGCCGAGCTGAGCGAGGTGGCCACCCCGGACTCATCTCTGAGGAACCAGATCGCTGAGCACTGGGGCCGCCCGTCGGGGCCGATCGTCGCCAGAGTGGCGACCTCGGCCTCCAAAAGGTCGGCGTGCGAGGTGGGGATCGACGTCATGTGCACCTGTCTATCTTCGGCGACGCTCGTTTGCAGAAAGAAACTCCGCTCCCTGTCATCTGACGGGGAGCCGGCCAGCGTCTAATGGCTGTGGCGGCGATAGTGGAGAGCGAAGTCAATCTCCGACACGCGAAGGGAAGGGTGCCCTCCTTGGCAAGAGCGGCCGGGCTCGGCTCTGAAGAGAGCTACGAGGCATTCTTCGACCGTCTCTTGTCCCGAGCCATCTCGGTCGGCCGGAGGATCGGCGGGAGCACCGAGGAGGGCGAGGACGCCGCCGTCGAAGCCCTGGCTCGGGCCCATCTGCACTGGGACGAGCTTCGGACCGCCGAGTACCGTGACGCCTGGGTGCTCCGGGTCGCGGCCAACGTCTCCTACGACCAGCTGCGGCGTAGGATCAGGAGAGAGCGGCACGAGGGCGAGGCGCCCCGTGGCCGGGAGGCCACCGAGGTGGTCGACCTCCGGCAGAGCCTCGTGCCGCTCCTCCGCCGTCTCTCGCGTCGTCAGCGCCAGGTGGTCATATTGAGCCACATGGTCGGGCTCAGCCACGAGGAGATCGCCACCCTCCTCGGCTGCTCGATCGGCTCGGTCAAGGTTCACGCCCGCCGGGGGCTCGAGCGGCTGCGGAGCGAGCGCGGGAGCCTCGAGGCACTGGCAAGGGAGGACTCATGAGCAACGACGGGGCGGGCCGCTCGCAGCGAGACGCTCTCTACGACAGGACCATGTCACGGTCGACAGCTCTGGCGGCGGCCCGCCGGCGCCGCCGGCGCCTCCTCGTGACCCTGCCAGCCGCCGTCCTGGTGCTCGGCCTCACCGGCGGGGTGCTGGCCGCGGCCCTGTCGGCCAAGAGCCAGAGGCCCTCACACGAGGTCGTGCCGGCGACTCAGCCGAGCACGCCCACGAATCCCGGACACCACAGCACCACGACGTCCACCCCGACCCCGCCCGGCGCCTCCTACACAGGCCTCACGCCGCTCTCCTTCACGGCCGTCAGCCTCGATCACTGGTGGGTGCTCGGGCGGGGGAACTGCCATGGGGACACTGGCATCTGCTGGCCCGTCCTCGAGACGACGAACGGGGGCCGGTCCTTCAGCGAGTCACCGGGGCCGGCCGAGCCTTTTTCCTCCTCGATGACACCAGCCATCAGGTTCGCCAACTCGAGCGACGGCTACGTCTTCGGACCGGCGCTCTACGCCACCACCAACGGCGGGTCGAGCTGGGTCGCTCAAAGCGTTCCCGGCAAGGTGGTGGCCCTCGAGGCAGTCTCGGGCAAGGCCTTCGCCCTCTCTTGCACCCCGAGCAGCTGCAGCCTCTACTCAGAGCTGGTCGGAACCGGCAACTGGGGACAGGTGAGCCTTCCGGGCCAGCTGACCGGCTACTCACATCTGGCTGCCGGTGACGGGAGCATCGTGGTGACCGATGGCGTCGGCGTCGGAGCCCAGCCGGTCTCGTTCTTCCTGTCGACCGACGGGGGAGCTAGCTTCACGCGCCGCCTGAGCCCGTGTTTCCCCGGCCTTGCGGGGCGGGTCTTCCCGGCCATCAACGCCACCGGCGTCTTGTGGGCCGCTTGCCCGACCGGCATGCTGGCGACAGCTTTCATCTCGAGCAACGACGGAGCCAGCTGGACCCGGGCGGGTGCGAAGTCGCCCAGCATCACCCCGACCTGCGAGGAGACCTCCTCCGGCTCAACTTGTTTCGGGGGATTCTCGAACGGCCTGACCGTTGCTCCTGTCGACGCCAAGACGGCTCTTGCCTGGCCGGCGGGGACCGGCTCCGGGCTCGTCCTCACGACCGACGGCGGCAACAGCTACCAGCGCGTCTACCGTGGGCCTTCGACGATGACCCTTTGGTGGGCCGGGTTCAGCGATCCCTCGCGCGCCTACGCCATAGTCCACGGCCAGTACGGTGGCCAGCTCATCGAGTCGACCGACGGTGGGACGAGCTGGCAGCCGGTCCCCTTCAGGAGCTGACCAGGCTCCCTCGAGGGCTCCCTCCGGATATGCTTAGACTCGCTAAGTAAATTTCCGGAAGGGCTTCATTGAGCAAAGAGGGGCTGGACAGGACAAGGGCGGTCTCGCGCTATCTCGAGCTTCGCCCGGTGGTGCGCCGCCGGATGCGAGGCTATGTCCCCGCCGGCTTGCGCCAGGAGTTCGCGGCCATCACCCCGCACCAGCTGCGAGCTCTTCTGTGCCTTCCTCCCGAGGGACTCAGCATGCGGGAGCTGGCCGAGGCGATGGACGTCACAGGGGCGACCGCCAGCGTGCTGGCCGATCGGCTCGTGGCCCAAGAGCTCGCCTGCCGGCACCACGACGAGTCAGACCGGCGCGTGATACGCCTCGCCCCGAGCGCGCAGGGGTCGGCGGTGGCCAAACGAGCCAGGCTCGCGCAGCGAGAGGTGGCCGAGTCGCTCTTCAGGCAGTTGAGCGATGACCAGGTCGAGGCCTTTCTCGACGTGATGGAGGCGATAGCAGGCCCGCCCAGCGAGAGCTCCTCTCGCGGGGCTGGCCGATGAGCGCTCTCGCGACACCGACCCGGCGCCGGGACCACCCCGACAGCTACAAGTGGATCGCCCTCACCAACACGACCATCGGCATCCTCATGGCGACGATCGACTCCTCGATCGTGCTCATCTCACTCCCGGCCATCTTCCGCGGGATCGGCCTCAACCCCCTGTCGACCGGCAACACGAGCTACCTGCTCTGGATGCTGATGGGCTACATGGTCGTCACGGCGGTCCTCGTCGTCTCCTTCGGGCGCATCGGCGACATGTGGGGTCGTGTGAAGATGTACAACCTCGGCTTTGCCATCTTCACTCTCGGTTCGCTGGCAGCCTCTCTCACCTACTTCGGGGGACCGCCGGCTGCTCTGTACCTCATCGGCATGAGGATCGTCCAGGGCGTAGGTGGGGCGATGATCATGGCAAACTCGGCTGCCATCCTGACCGACGCCTTCCCGGAGAACGAGCGGGGGATGGCGCTCGGCATCAACACCGTGGCTGGCATCGCGGGGTCCTTCATCGGGCTCGTGGCCGGAGGACTGCTGGCGACGATCGACTGGCACCTAATCTTCTACGTCTCGGTCCCGATCGGTCTCTTCGGAACCGTCTGGGCCTACATGAAGCTGAAGGAGGTCTCGACCAAGGAGGGCGGCAGCCTCGATCTGCCGGGCAACGTCCTATTCGGGGCCGGCCTCATCGCCGTTCTGGTCGGCATCACCTATGCCTTGCAGCCCTATGGGGGCGCCAACATGGGCTGGCTCAACCCTCTCGTCCTCCTCCTGCTGGTCGGCGGGCTCGCCATGCTCGTCGCCTTCGTGGTGGTCGAGACCAGGGTCGAGCGTCCGATGTTCGACCTGTCGCTTTTCAAGCTCCGCGCCTTTGCGGCCGGCAACGTCGCCTCGCTCCTCACCTCGATCGGGCGAGGCGGTCTCATGTTCATGCTGATCATCTGGCTGCAGGGGATCTGGCTCCCCTTGCACGGCTACAGCTTCATCGCGACGCCGCTCTGGGCGGGTATCTACATGCTGCCGCTCACCGCCGGCTTCCTTGTGGCCGGCCCTGCATCGGGTTATCTCTCGGACCGCTTCGGAGCCCGGCCCTTCGCGACGGGCGGGATGCTGGCGGCCGCCGTCACCTTCGGCCTTCTCATGTTGCTGCCGACCAACTTCAGCTACCTCTGGTTCGCCCTCCTTCTCCTGGCGAACGGGCTGGCGATGGGGCTCTTTGCAGCTCCGAACACGGCCGGGATCATGAACTCCGTGCCGTCCAACCGGAGGGGGGTCGCCTCCGGTATGCGATCGACCTTTCAGAACGCCGGCATGACCCTTTCGATCGGGCTCTTTTTCACGATCATGGTCGTCGGGCTGTCCTCGAGCCTGCCGGCTGTTCTCAGCCACAGTCTGCGGGCCGAAGGGGTACCTGGGACCGGAGCCGCCAAGATCGCCAACCTGCCGCCGGTCTCGATCCTCTTCGCAGCCTTCCTCGGCTACAACCCGATGCAGCGTCTGCTCGGGCCGACCCTGGCCAAGCTGCCGACCGCCCACCAGGCGGTGCTCACCGGTCACAGCTTCTTTCCCGACATGATCTCGAAACCCTTCCATCACGGCCTCGGGATCGTCTTCACCTTTGCTCTCGTGATGTGCCTCATATCTGCTCTCGCCTCTTGGCTGCGGGGTGGCAAGGTGCCAGCCGTCTTCGAGTCGGCACCCGCGGTTGGCCCCCTCGAGCCGGCGGTCGACGTCAGTCCGGCGGGAGGGGGCCGCCCGGTCAGGGTCGTCACGATCTCGGCCTCCTTCGCGGCGGGCGGCGTCGAAGTGGGAAGGGCCGTAGCCGCTCGCCTCGGCCTCCCGTTCGTCGATCGGGCGATCCCTCGCCAGGTGGCGGCTTGCCTCGGTGTCTCGCCCGGCGAGGCAGCCGCCCACGACGAGCACGTCCAAGGGGCAATGATGCGAGCCCTCGTGAGCACCATCGGAGCTCCTGTCTCGTTCGGGATGAGCGGAATCCAAAGCCTCCCGACTGACGACGAGAATGCCTATCGCCAGGCCACTGAGTCGGTGCTCAGACAGCTGGCGACCGAGAGGGGCGGAGTCTTCCTCGGCCGGGGAGGTGCCGTCGTCCTCGGCGACCGGACCGATGCGCTTCACGTCCGCCTCGATGGTGCGAGTGATGCCCGGGCGGGCCGAGCGGCCACCCAGATGGGCGTCGGAGCCGAGGAGGCATGGCACCAGCTGCATGAGACCGATCGCGCCCGGGCGGCTTACATGCACCATTTCTACGGCCGAGATCCCGCCGAGGTGGACCTGTATCACATGGTTCTCGACACGGCTCATCTGTCGGCCGCGGCCTGCGTCGAGGCGATCGTCTCTGCAGCCAGGGCCGGACTCGGGGCAAAGCGGGCGGCCGGAGCGCTCGAGGCCATCTGAGTCGACAAGCGTGGTCGAGCTCCTCGTGCCAGCTCGACCGGCTTCGCTCCGCTCAGCAAGGGAGCGAAGCTTCCGGTTGTCGACCGTGACCGGCCGAGAGGACTCAGGTGGATGCTTCAGCGAGGACCGGGATTCTCGTGGCCAAAAGCGGGGACTTCTCATGGCCAAAAGCGGGGACTTCCTAGGGCCGGAACCGGGGCCGGCAGGTGCGGCATCTCGACAACCGCCGGAGCTGGCGGCTGCAAGCCCTTTGGGGCGAGCGGGACGGCCCTGCAGCTCTCCGGCTCACTCCGAGCTCGTCGGCTCTTGCTCGACCTCGTCAAGGGCCAAGAGGCCATCCGGCTGCTCTGCCAGCTCCGCCGCCTGGGCCTTCAGCGCAGCCGCCGCCGCCCTCTCTTCTTCCGGAGGCTGGTTTCGGAAGAACCCCCAGAAGCTGAGAGCGTTGCCCAGCTGGAGGACCGAGGAGATCTCGAACGGAGCCGCCAAGCTCACCTCGTCGCAGAGGTAGCCGGAGAAGATGGGGCTGGCTGCCATCGCCAGCTGGCTCGGGAGGTTCGAGAGAGCCGCCACCGAGGCCCGCTCGGAGGGATCGGCCTGCGAGATGGCGTAGGACTGGCGAAGAGGCAAGCCGATTCGCTGCACCGCCATGCGTACGAGGTAGATGCCGCCTGCAACCTCGAAGCTGGGGGCGAGCGCCATCGGCACGAGCAGAACCGCCTGGATGCTCCGGAAGATGGTCACGGCCTTCACGACTCCGATGCGCCGGGCGATCGAGGCCGCCGAGAGGGTCGAGGCCATCGTCACCACATTGATGATGGCGAAGAGCACCCCGACCCGGCCGGGTCCCACTTCAAAGCGGCGAAAGAACCAATAGGTGATGAAGGGACCGAACATCCCGACCGCCATGCCGTTCAGGGTGTTGGTGACCCAGAGCTTGTACAACAGCGTGCGTGATCTCCCCGGCCACCGCACCCGAGGGCGCTTCGCGCCCTGAGCTCTTGGCGCCCGCCGCGGCTCGACCAGCCAGATGGCCAGCAGCCCCGCCAGCACGGAGACGGCCGCGATGGCGAGGAAGCCGGGTCGAAACGCGACCATGGCGGCCGCGCCGTGCACGTGGGCATGATCGTCCATCAGGGCCAGCAGGCCACCACCGGTGGCGCCCAGAGAGGAGCCGAACGCCAGGCGTCCGAAGGCGTCGTTTCGGCCGGCTGGCGGAATGGCTTCTGTCACGAAGGCTGACTCCGCCGGCTGGTAGGGCCCGACGGCTCCGGCGCCGGCGCCGGCGCCACGCCCGAATGAGCCCAGGGCTCCCATCGCGAACAGGACTGGGGTGGAACCGGTGAAGGCGAAGACGGTGGCGGCCCCGGCCGCGAGGAGCGGAACTCCGATCAGGAAGGGGCGACGTCCGAGTTGGTCGGAGTAGAGGCCGATGAGAGTGGAGAAGACGGCCGAGAGGAGCGCGACGAGCATCACGTACTCGGCCAGCTCGATCGCGCTGAAGCCCTGCAGCGCGAGATAGATGGGGGTGATGATGCCGGCCAGCGCCCGGCCGCTGCTCATTATCACGCGGGCTGCGAGTACCACCACGAAATTCCGGCTCGACCACTCCGGGAGCACGGCGCGGCGAACGGCGCGGCGCAGCGCTCCGAGAGAAGGCATGGTCCGGAACTTATCGACTGCGGCCGGTCGCCCGACAGCGGGCAGCGACAGCGAGGGCGGGAGCTGATGGGGAGGGCCTGTCTCAGCCGATGTCGCCCTGGCGGTTCCGATGACCGCCCATCCGAGAGCTGCCGTTCGAGGAGTGCTTGATCACGTGCTTGCGGCCGAGCCGGTTGGCTCGCCGAACAGCCCGAGTCTCGTCGCCGCGCCTCCGACCGGGCGTCTTCAAGCGGGCTGGAGGCCCGGTCCTTCCTCCCGGCGCCGGCGCGGGAGCCGATGGGCCAGATGACAGGCCACGAGCAGGCTCCTGTCAGGCCCGCCGGGGCACGAGTAGTCCAAAGCCCGCCGGTCGCGAGCGTTCGGCGGACGGCCTACGGCCGCGGCCTCGAGCTTTTCGTCCCCGACGTAAGCGCTGCAGGGCAGCTGGCCTGGGACCAGCAGTGGTCTTCGGCGAGGTCGGAGACCTGTTCGGCTGCCTGGTGCGGCTCGAGGTGAAGCGGCCCGCATCGCTCCTCTCGCTGATCGCGCTCGCCCGGCCGGGCGCCGTACAGCTGCAGCCGAGCCCCGCTTTGCCCGCGGGCTCGCCATCCACGAGGCCCGCCCAGCCCGAGCCCTGGCGGCCAAGGCCCTGGGCTCGGGCTGGCCCGTTGCTGGCCGGCACGGGCGGTGCGGTGCCGGATCTGTGAAGCTTGCCCCGTGCCAAAACGTGACGCCCGCCGCGACGATGTAGCTCTTTGCCGCTGGCCGACCGAGGCCGCCGTCTCTCCCGACGGCCTTCGGGTCGCCTGGATGGAACTAGCGCTCGACGTGGAACGGGACGAACCCGTCTCGAGCATCTTTGTGGCTCCTTCGGATGGCTCATCGGCTCCCCGCCGCTTCAGCCACGGCTCTCACGATCGCCTGCCGCGCTGGTCGCCCGATGGCCGCTTCTTGGCCTATCTCTCGGCCGAGAGCGGCCTGACTCAGCTGAAGCTCGCTCCGCTCGACGGCGGTGAGCCGGCGACGATCGCTCTTCCCGGTCCTGTGAAGTGGATCGAGTGGTCGCCTTCGGGCGACCGGCTCGTGCTCGTGGTGAACGTTGAGTGTCCCGAGCACGAGAAGAAGGACGACCCGGTCTCCCGAAACGTGCCGCGAGTGGTGCGGGGCACCTTTCACAAGCTCGATGGAGTCGGCTGGTTCGACGGTCGGGACCACCTGTTCGTCTACGAGCTGAGCTCGGGTCAGACCCGCCAGTTGACAAGCGGCGACTACGACCACGACCAACCGGCCTTCTCGCCCGACGGTTCTGTCGTCGCCTTCGTCTCCGACCGCTCGTCTAGCCGTGACGACCGCCGGAATCCAGAGATCTGGACGATGCCAGTGCGAGCTAGAGGCGGCAGAAAGCGAGTGGCCAGCGACGTGGCGGAAGCCTCGTACCCGACCTTCTCGCCAGATGGCCGCCATCTGGCCTTCGCCGGCCTGCTCGGGCGAAGCAGCACGGCAGCAAAGGACACCCGTCTTCTGGTGGTGCCGGCCGACGGCTCGTCCGGGCCTGTGCGAGTCGCGCCGAACCTGGACCGGCCGGTTGCCTTCGGATTAGGAGGGCGCCCCTTTGCCTGGGTCGACTCAGAGGAGCTCGTCTTCACCGTCGCCGACCGGGGAGCGGTCGACCTCCGGCGGGCCAAGCTGGCCGACCGGGGAGCGAGGGCCTTGCTCGGAGGGGATCGTCAAGTAGAGGCTCTCTCGATCGGCTCGCTCGAAAAGGACCGGATCCTGGCCTTC
>JAJZLV010000101.1:17635-24589 GCA_021803215.1 Actinomycetes bacterium
GTCTGGGTCGACTCACCGCCCGAGGTCTACTCGATGCGCCTCGGTCGTCGCTCCCGTTCCCCGGTGCGTCTGAGCACTGCCGGGCGGTCGCTCGGAGACCAGCTGCGGCTCCGGCCGGCCAGGCGCTACTGGACCTCGTCGCCCGACGGGCTCGAGGTCGAGTACCTCGTCGTGTCGCCGGCCCGGCCTCGTGGCAAGAGCGGCCCGAAGCCGCCGCTCTTGCTCGACATCCACGGCGGTCCCCACCTCTACAACCCGATCGGCGAGACCTTCATCACCTACCAGGTGATGGCGGCCGCCGGCTACGCCGTCGTCATGGCGAACCCGCGCGGCTCGAACTCCTATGGACAGGAGTTCACCTTGCTCGGCCGGGGTGATTGGGGTGAGGGCCCGTTCAGCGATCTGATGGCCTGTGCCGACGACGCCATCGCCCGCGGTTTGGCCGACCGGCGGCGTCAATTCGTGGCCGGCTACTCCTACGGTGGCTACATGTCGTCGTGGATCGTCGGTCACACCAAGCGCTTCAGGGCGGCTGCCGTCGGGGCTCCGGTCACGAGCTTGGCGAGCATGTTCGGTACCTCCGATGCCGGGTCCTACTTCGGCGATGCTCTTTCAGCCGATCCGTGGGAGGACCACGACCACTTCCGGGCGCAATCGCCCATCACCTATGCGCCGGCTGCGGCTACACCGGTCTATCTCTATGTGAACGAGGGCGACCTCCGCTGTCCGCCGACCCAGGCCGACGAGCTCTACGCCGCTTTGAAGTGGAGCGGCAAAGAGGTCGAGTACGTGCGATACCCCGGTGGCTCGCATCTGTCCGCCTTTCCTCCCTTCGGTCCCCCCTCGCAGAACGTCGATCGGTTGGAGAGAGTCCTGTCCTTCTTCGCTCGCCACGGCGGGCCGAAGCCGACGGCGAAGAGATGACCGAGACCGCCCACGGCACCCATGACTTCGAGGACGATCCGCGCAACGCCGAGGTCATTATCTACCTGAACGGTTCCCTCTTGCCGCGGCCACAGGCCGTCGTGAGCGTCTTCGACGCCGGCTTCATCTTCGGTGACGGCGTCTGGGAGGGACTGCGGGTGGCCGGGGGCCAGCCGCTCTTCCTCGACGCCCACCTCGATCGTCTCTACGAGGGGGCTGCCGCCATTGCGCTCGACATTGGTCTCAGTCGGGAGCGGCTGGCCGAGGCCGTCTACGAGACTCTGCGGGCGAACTCGATGGACTCAGACGGCGTCCACATCAGGCTCATGGTCACAAGGGGCCTGCGGTCGACTCCCTATCAGGACCCGCGCTTCACGGCTGGGCCTGAGACCATCGTCATCATCCCTGAGTACAAGGTGCCGCTCGAGTCCACCCTCACCAATGGGATCTCTCTTTTCACGGTGCACGTCCGGCGCTCGAGTCCGGACATCTTGGACCCGAAGCTCAACGTCCACTCCAAGCTGAACGACATCCTCGCTTGCATCCAGGCCTACACCGCCGGGGCCGACGAAGCTCTCATGCTCGATCCCGCTGGCTTCGTCGCCACCTGCAACTCGACCCACTTCTTCATCGTCCGAAAGGGCGAGGTGTGGACCTCGAGCGGTGACTACTGCCTCGGAGGCATCACCCGGCGCAACGTCTTGCAGCTTTGCGAGCAGGTGGGGATCACGGCCCGGGAGAGGAACTTCTCGCTGGTGGAGGTCTACAGTGCCGAAGAGGCCTTCGTGACCGGCACCTTCGCCGGGGTGGCACCGGTCCGCTCGGTCGACGGACGCCGGATCGGGACTGGCAGGCGGGGGCCGATGGTCGAGCGGCTGCAGCATCTCTACGCGCAGCTGGTCGGCGAGGAGGCGGCAAGCGCCGCTCGTAGATGAGCCCCGCGGTTCGTCTCGGAGTCTGGTCCGGGCCGCGCAGCATCTCGACCGCCCTCATGCGCTCTTTCGAGAACCGTCTTGACACCAAGGTGGTAGACGAACCCCTCTACGCCTACTACCTGGCCGTCACCGGGATCGACCACCCGGGCCGGGAGCTGGTGCTCGAGAGGGGGGAGACCGACTGGCGTCGGGTGGTGGCCGAGCTGACGGCACCCGTCGAAGGGCTCTTCTACCAAAAGCACATGGCTCACCATCTCGTGGGCGAGATCGATTGGGGCTGGATCAGCTCGCTCACGAACGTGATCTTGATAAGAGATCCGAGCGAGGTGATCGACTCCTACCTGCGGTCGAGAGAGGCGGTGATCTCGGCCGACATCGGGCTCGACAAGCAGTGCCGGCTCTATGAGATGTTGCAGCCGAGGCCGCCCGTGATAGACGCCGGTGACTTCCTCCGGCGCCCGGAGCGCTATCTCCGGTTCCTCTGCGCTCACGCCGGGGTCGAGTTCACCCCCTCCATGCTGCACTGGCCACCCGGTCCCCGCCCGAGCGACGGTGTCTGGGCGCTCTACTGGTATTCCGCTGTCGTCTCGTCGACCGGCTTTCGCCCCTATGAGCCGCGGGCGCTGAAGTTGCGCGGAGCAGCCGCCCGGGTCGCAGCCGAGGTACGGCCCTGCTACGAGCGTCTCTACGAGAAGCGGGTGCGGCTGTAGGACCGGCGCCACCGCCGGCGGCTCGGGACGTGAGAGGCTGGTCGCCTCATGGAGAGGGCGACGGCTGTTGAGCCGGCTGGAGGATGTCGCGTCTTGTTGCAGGCTCACAGGGGTCGCGTCCGATGACGCCAGGCGGCCTCGTCATCGAGACTCATGGCCTCTCCAAGAGGTTCAAGGAGCGCTTGGCCGTAGACGGCGTCGACCTCGCGGTGCCGGCCGGCTGTTGCTTCGGCTTCCTCGGGCCGAACGGCGCCGGCAAGACGACCCTCATCCGGATGCTGCTCGGGATGACGAGGGCCACCGCCGGAACGATCCGCTTGCGCGGTCACGAGATGCCCTCCGACAAGACGGCCGCCTTGAGCCGGGTCGGCGCCATCGTGGAAGAGCCCCGCTTCGTTCCGTACCTGACCGGCAGGGAGAACCTCCGGGTGGTGGCTTCGGCCCGCGAGACCGTTGCCCATGATCGGATCGATCCTGCTCTCGCCAGAGTCGGCCTCTCCGAGCGAGCCGACCAGAAGGTGAAGACATACTCGCTCGGCATGCGCCAGCGACTCGGGGTGGCGCGCTGCCTGCTGGCCGACCCCGAACTGCTGATCCTCGACGAACCGACGAACGGGCTCGATCCGGCCGGGATCCACGAGTTCCGCCAGCTGGTGCGCAACCTCGTGGGAGAGGGACGTACCGTCTTCCTCTCCTCCCACCTTCTCGACGAGGTCGAGAAGACCTGCGACTACGTAGCTGTCATCGACGGCGGCAGGGTCGTGCAGCAAGGAGCGATCGGTGCCATCGGCGCCGGTGAGCAGGCGAGCATCCCGGTCCGCATCGGCTGCGACCGGCCGAGCGAGGCGTTGGCCCTCGTCTCCTCGCTCCGCCACGAGCTCGGGGTGATCGGGCTAGAGGCCGTGGTTGACGGCCTCGAGCTCGAGTTGAGGGTGCCGATGGGAGATGGGACAGGCGGGATCGAGGCGGCGCTCGCGACGATCAACGCAGCTCTCGTCGGCGCCGGGCACGGTCTTTTCCGTCTCGAGGTCCTGCGCCAGTCGCTCGAGGACCGCTTTCTCGCCGTCACGAGCCGCCTGGGAGACGGAGCATGAACTGGCGGCTCGTCATGGCCGAGACGCTCAAGCTGAGGAAGAGCCGCGGCCTTGTGATCGCCACGATCCTCATGACGCTCGGGATCGGAGTCCTCGTCATCTTGATCCCGGAGCTATATCGCGTGGCCCATCCCTCGGCGAGCTTTGCCGGCGGCCAGCGGGGCCTCCAGCGCATCGGCATAGCCGTCGGTTTCATCGGCTCCATAGCAGCCATGCTGGTCGGTACCGCGGCCGGGACCGGCGACCTCTCGACGGGCATCTTCAGAGACATGGTGGCCACAGGGAAGTCGAGAGCCGCCCTCTTCGGCTCGAGGGTGCCGGGCGCCCTCGTCTACTGGCTCCCTCTCATCACGTTCTCCTATCTGGTGGCGGCCCTGCTCGACCTGGCTTTCAGCAGTCATTCGGCCATCGGTCCACCAGCTCGCAGCCTCGGCAGCCCAGCCGGCGCGGTCTCCTTTTTCAACGGGACCGTGCCACCGATGCATCAATTCGTCGACTGGTACCTGTGGATCCTGCTCTACACGGGCTTCGTCCTGCTCGTCTCGATCGGCCTCTCATCTTGGATCGGCTCGCGGGCCATCACACTCGGGGTCCTCATCCCCTTCCAGCTCTTCGTGGCGCCCATCCTCTCCAACATCAGCCAGCTCGGGGCGGTGCGAGAGATCCTCTATCCGCAGTCGATCGGTTATCTCGCCCCCCGAGCCGGACCAGGGGCCGGCGCCGGCCACTCCTTCGGCGTTCTCGTCACCTCGAGCCTTGGCATTGCCTGGTTGGTCCTCGTCGTGTGGGTGATCCTGGCCATCGGGGCGGGTCTCTGGCGCACGCTCACGCGGGACGCCTAAGCAGCGCTCTCCGAGCTGGCGTGGTCGGTCGGGAACCTCCGGGGCCTGGCCCGTCCCCGAGCCGAAGGCGGTCAAGTGGCCGGCTACGAAGATCCCGAAGAGCTGTGGCTCGAACGAAGCGGGCTGCGGGCTCTCTCCCGGGCGGGCCCTTCGGCCGGGGCGAACCCGTGGCGGCCCGAGCCGGGAGAGCCGCCGGGTCGAGGCGGCCGCGGATCGTCCGCAGCCTGGAGGAGATGGCCACCGGTTCTCAGACGGCCCAGCCCGGCCGGGCTGTCGCATGGCGACGAGGCCGTTCGTGCTGCCGGAACCGGCTAGGGCTCTTACGGTTTCAGCCTGTGGCGGCCCGACAACCTTCGAGCAGGGCTCAGCCGAAGCGCCCCACGAGCGGCTCGACTGCTCCAGGCCCGGGCAGCGGGTCCATGGCATCGGCCCCGACGCTCTCGCCGCAGCTCGAGCAGGTGAGCACCGGCTCTGCCACCTTGCCGCAGCCCACATGGCGGAGGAGGAGAGGTGGACCATCCGGGGCGGCGTGGCGGTCGCCCCACTGCCGCATGGCGGTGAGGACGGGCCACAGATCGGTACCTTTCTCTGTCAGCTGGTACTCGAAGCGGAGCGGCCGCTCCGAGTAGGGGACCCTGGCCATCACGCCTGTCTCCACCAGGCGGTCGAGGCGATGGGCGAGGATGTTGCGGGAGATGCCGAGCCGGCGGTGGAAGTGGTCGAAGCGGCTCACTCCCAACAGCGCGTCTCGCACTATGAGGATGGACCACCACTCGCCGACGACCTCGAGGCACTGGGCCACCGAGCAGTGCATGTCGACAAAGCTCTTTCGCTCCATGCGGGCAAAGATAGCCCGTTCTATGACGCAACTCACGCTCGCGAGCCAGGGGAGACGCCGTTGGCAGCAGCCGCGAGGCTGGTGGACCGAGCGGAGCAAAGCTACCCTAGCGCCCCCACCCCGGTTCGGGCGGGTTGGACGAAGATGGAGCTGTGAACGGTCTCTCGAGAGATCCGAGCGCCCTCGGGGCGGCCTTTTTCACGAGCCTGCTCTCTGCTCGATTTCCCGGCGCCGAGGTGGCTTCGGCCACCCTCGTCGAGCTGGTGGAGGGAACCAACAAAAGGGCGCGGTTCGACCTCTCCTACTCGAAGGGACAGGGCCCGCCCTCCGTCTTCGTGAAGGCGCCCGGCCGGCTGCTCAACCGCCTCGCCCTGTCGGCTCTCGGTGCTCTCGACACGGAAGCCAAGCTGGCGGTGGGCCAGGCGCGCCTTCCCCTCGAGCATGCCGAGCTCCTCGGGGGCGTCGTGGGCCGGCGGTGCTCCGGCTCGATAGTGCTCTTGGAGGATCTGACGACTCGCCGGGCCAGCCCCAACGTGGCGCGAACGGCCCTCTCGCCCGCCGAGGTCGAGAGCGGTCTTTCGAACCTGGCCAGGCTGCACGGCGCTTACTTCTCGCGGCCGCTTCCGGTCGAACTCTCGTTCGTCTCGTATTGGCGGCTCGGGCGGAGCTGGGCGGCTGTGTCAGGGCCGAGCCTTCTCCGGGCCCGCCAGCGTCTCGGGCGACTCGGCGGGCGAGCCCTACCGAGAGCTGCGAGCGTGACCCTGCTCGAGCGGCAGTTCCGCCGGAGCGCCCTTTTGGCCGAGGCGGGACCGGCCACCGTGCTGCACGGCGATCCCCATCCGGGTAACAGCTACCGGCTGGCGAGCGGGCAGACGGGATTTTACGACTGGCAGCTGATCAGGCGGGGCCACTTCTCACACGATGTCTCCTACTTCCTCGCCGGGAGCCTCTCGGTGGAGGATCGCCGCCAGCACGAGAAGCGCCTTCTCGGTTCCTACCTCGAGTCCTTGGCTGAGTCCGGCGGGCGTCCACCCTCGTTCGGCCAGATGTGGGAGCGGTACCGGGCCGGTCCGGCCTTCGGACTTTGCACATGGCTCCACACCCTCTCTGCCGGATCCTTTCAAGAGACCAGCGACTGCCTGGCGATGATCGAGCGCTTCGCGTCGGCCTACGAGGACCTCGGCACCGAGAGCGCCATTTGAGCAGTCGTGATCGGCGACCCCTCTGCCGGTGTCGGTGTCGCGCCGAACCGGGGCCCTTTCGCACCGGCAGAGCGGCAGAGCGGCTGGTCGTGAGGGGCAGCTGCCGCCAGGACCCGTAGGCGCCACGGACCGAGACAGCAGATGCGGCCCGCCGGCTCTCCGGGGACCGCCGTTTGAGCCGCCAGGGTCTCCTACAGGCGATCCGCGGCAAGAGAGGGTGGCGGTTGTCCGTGGCCATGAGAAAGTCCTCGCGGGTGGCCAAGTGAGGTCCCCGCTGGTGGCCAAGAAAAGGGGCCTCCCGGCATGAATGTGGGTTGATTCAGGGATCTGAGCCCCGGCGCCGTTCGTGCGGCAAGACATGCTCGATCGGTCCGAGCGTCAGCATGATGAGGCCGAGTGCCGCGTTGGC
>JAJZLV010000080.1 GCA_021803215.1 Actinomycetes bacterium
ACGAACGGGCCTGCATCAGCTGGCCGATCGGGAAGCTCGTCGCCAGGATGACGAGGGCGAGGACGACGGCGACGGCGAAGAGGAGGCGGGCTCGCTTGAGCATCACCGGCGCTCTCTCATTTCGGCCCGCTCGAGGTGCGAGAAGGCCCGCCGCCCGGCGAAGAGAGCCGAGTCCCCGAGGTGCTCTTCGATCCGGAGCAGCTGGTTGTACTTGGCCACCCGGTCCGAGCGGGCCGGGGCCCCGGTCTTTATCTGACCGCAGTTGGTGGCGACCGCCAGGTCGGCGATGGTGGTGTCCTCGGTCTCGCCCGAGCGATGGGAGACGACCGAGCGATAGCCGGCCCGGGCGGCCGTCGCCATCGTGAGGAGCGTCTCGGTCAAGGTGCCGATCTGGTTCACCTTTATCAGCACGGCGTTGGCGGCCCCCGTCGCGATCCCCCGTTCGAGGCGCTCGACGTTGGTCACGAAGATGTCGTCGCCGACTATCTGGCACCTCTCCCCCATGGCGGCCGTCATCTGGCTCCAGCCCTCCCAGTCCTCTTCTGCCATGCCGTCTTCGATCGAGACGATCGGGTAGCGCCCCGCCAGGTCCTGCCAGTAGCTGCCGAGCTCCAAGGAGGAAAGGCTGCGGTTCTCGCTCGCGAGGTCGTAGCTGCCCTCCCGGTAGATCCCGCTCGTGGCGGGGTCGAGCGCGATGGCGACCTCCTCGCCCGGCACCCGGCCGGCTCGCTCGATCGCCTCGGTGAGCACAGCGAGCGCCTCCTCGTTCGCCTCGAGGTTGGGGGCGAAGCCGCCCTCGTCTCCGACGGCGGTCGAGAGGCCCTTCTCGTGCAGGATGGCCTTCAGGGCGTGGTAGCTCTCGGCACCCCACCTGAGCGCCTCGGCGAAGGAGGCGGCGCCGAGCGGCACGAGCATGAACTCCTGGAAGTCGACGTTGTTGTCGGCGTGCGCCCCGCCGTTCAAGACGTTCATCATCGGCACGGGCAGCAGGTGGGCGTCGGCCCCTCCGAGATAGCGGTAGAGCGGCGTGGCCTGCTCGGCCGCCGCCGCCCGGGCGACGGCGAGAGAGACCCCGGCCGTGGCGTTGGCCCCGAGCCGGCTCTTGTCGGGCGTCCCGTCGAGGTCGATGAGCCGGTGGTCGACCGCCCGCTGGTCCGAGCCCTCCATGCCGGCGAGGGCGCCCGAGATCTCGCCCTCCACGTGACGGGCCGCAGCGGTGACGCCTTTCCCGGCGAAGCGCTCGCCGCCGTCCCGAAGCTCGACGGCTTCGAAGCTCCCGGTCGAGGCGCCCGAGGGGACCATGGCCCGCCCGCTCGCCCCCGAGGCGAGGGTGCACTCGACCTCGAGGGTCGGGTTCCCCCTCGAGTCGAGGACTTCGCGGGCATGAAGTCGGGCGATGGCTGTCACTGCGTGGTTGCTCCTGTTGAGGGTGTGAGAAAAGTTACCAAAGAGGAGACTGTGACTGGGTGAAGGCAGCCTGCTCGGCGAGGCTACGGCCGCCAGAGGCCGCCTCCTGCTCCAAGCGGAGCACCCTGGTCGCCAATCGCCCGAGGGCCCTTCGCAGGGCACCCTCTGGATCGAGGCCGGCGGCCGCCCCCCGGTAGGCAAGACGCCAGAGCTCCTCCCCGAGCCCCTCGTCGTCGAGATCCGCCCTGTCACCCGGGCTCGCACCGAGGCCGGCCCCGGAGAGCTTTCGCACCATCTTCTCGGCCCGGGCGAGAGCCGGCAGGGCCGGCGGGATCCCCTCGAAGAGGTGGCGGCGGCCGAGCCCGGCGTCCTTGCTGGCCTCCCAATTGGAAAGGACGTGGTCGGCCCTCTCTCCTTCGTCATCGCCGAAGACGTGGGGATGGCGCTCGGTCAGCTTCTCGTCTATCGCCCTCGCCACGTCGGCAAGGGTGAAGAGCCCCTCTTCGCGGCCGAGCTCGGCGTGGAAGAAGACCTGGCAGAGGAGATCTCCGAGCTCCTCGACGAAATGGGAGACGGCCTCGCCCGGCGAGGAGGCCGCCTCTGGCTGAAGGACGTCGATGGCCTCCAAGACCTCGTAGGTCTCCTCGAGCAGGTGGCGAGCGAGCGATCGGTGGGTCTGTGCCCTGTCCCAGGGACAGCGGCGCCGCAGGGTCGAGACGGTCGCCTCGAGGCGGGCCAGCTCGGCCCCGGGCGGGTGGGAGAGCCCAGGCACGAAGACGGAGGTGAGGTGGTCGGGCTCGATCGTCCGGTCGAGCTCCTCCCAGGCGACCTCGAGCACCACCTCGTCCTCGAGGCCGAGGTGGTGGAGCAAGAGGGCCCGCTCGTCTCCTTGCGGCTCCTCGAGGGCGAGCTTCAGCCCCGAGAGGTGGTGGCGGGACCAGACCTGCGAGACGAGCAAGGGGCCGTGGCGCCCGGCTGCCTCGGCGGCGAAGAGGGAGGCGTCGACCAGCTGCAGGCCCGCGGCCGCCGGGTCGAGACCGAGCCGGTCGAAAGCGAGATCGAGGAAGGAGACGGCCGGCTGGACGACGAGCTCGACCGAGCAGGCGGCCGCCAGCTGGCGCAGCCGGACGACGCTTTGCTCGGCGACGCTCGGTGAGCCGGGGACGGCGAAGGCCACGAAGGCTGTCCGCGCCCTGTCGAGCAGGCGGGTCGCCATCTCCTCGTAGAGGCTCGTGAAGTCCGGGCTCTTCTCGTAGAGCTCGTCGAAGCTCTCGGCGTCCGGCCGCAGGGCGGTGACGGCGCCGGCCGAGGGATGCCGGCGGGTCCGGAGGAAGACCGCCTCGGCTGCCTGCAGGCAGGAGATGGCCGAAGAGGTGATGTGCTCGGCTCCGGCCGGGCCGAGGCCGACCACCTCGAGGCGGCCCCTCCTCCCGGTCTCCGGCCGGCTGGCCTCAGCCGCCTGTCCCGAGTCCGGCAGGGTTGATCCTCACGTGCAGCCGGCCGAGGACGGCCTTCTCGTTCAGAACGAGGTGGAGCGGGGGCCCCTGCGGCGGGACCACCCGCCCGCCGTAGCCCGAGGTGGCCGCCGTCTTCTGGTGGCGCCCGACGGTCCAGCTGCCGTAGCGAGGGTCGACCGAGATGTTGAGCCTGGCCGACTCGGTCGAGACGACCTTGGCGAAGGCGCGCGACTCGAAGGAGAAGAGCTGGTTGAGAGCCGCCGCGAAGGGCTCGAAGCGCCTCGAGGTGACCTCGGTCACGAGGTAGGCCGAACCGGAGCTCCCCTGGTAGAAGACCGGCTTCAGCACCTCTCCGGTCTTCCCGGCGGCGACCGAGCTCGCGATCGCCGGGCTGATCTGCTCGAGCTGCGCCTGGGTGTAGCAGCCGAGCGGGCCCCCCGAGGAGCCGGCCTTTTTCGAGTAGTGAGCGACGAGGGAGGAGAAGCTCGTGCCGCTCGCCGCCTGGTGGAAGAGCTTGTCGGCCTCGGCCTTGGTCGGGACGAAGATGCCGGTGAGACAGCTCTGGCGGGTGATGGCGGGGTGCGAGCTCTCGAACGACGAGATGCCGGCCGGCGTGAGCGGCACGTGGGCGGCGGCGGCGGCCAGAACGTCCTCGTAGAGCTGGAGCCGGACGAATGAGGACGAGAGGCTCGGCCCGAGGCCGCTCAGGACGTCCTTGGCGCCGCTCGCGCAGCCGCTCCCGCTTGCCTGGCTGATGAGGGCCGCCTCGACCTGGCCCCGGGCGAGGCTCATCCCATCGGCCGGCAGCTTGAGGTGGCTCCCCGTCACGGCGTCATGGGCGATCTCGGCGTCGATGAAGTCTGTCAGCAGGAAAGCGGCAAAGGCGCTGTCGTAGGTGTCTGAGCCGCTCCCCTGGAGGCGGTAGCCGGTCGACGAGGAGCCCTCCAGCAGGCAGCGAAAGGCGACGTCACTGCTGGCGTGCCTCATGGCGCTGTCGAGCTGGCCGGTCGATATCTGATGGCCCTGGACCCGGGCTGCGTACGAGGACCACTGCAGGTTGCAGGCGCTCGCCCCGAGGCCGACAAGGCCGACAAGGCCGAAAAGGCAGAGGCGGGCGGTGAGCCGTTTCACGATCTCTCGATGGTAGGGGCGAAGCCCGGGCCCGAGCCAGTCGTGCGCCGATGGCTCGAGCCCGGCCCGGCACCGGTCGGCACCGCTAGGCGGCCGGCAGGGCGGGCAACAGCTCGGAGAGGAGGC
>JAJZLV010000030.1 GCA_021803215.1 Actinomycetes bacterium
CGGCGGCGGCTTCGCCAAGCCCTTCGTCGCCCACTACAACGCCATGCACGCCGACTTCTACCTGCGGATCGCGATCGAGCTCTACCTGAAGCGCTGCGTCATCGGCGGCATCGAGCGGGTCTACGAAATCGGGCGGGTCTTCCGCAACGAGGGGCTCAGCCCGAAGAACAACCCCGAGTTCACGATGCTCGAGGCCTACCAGGCCTACGCCGACTACCACGACGTCGCCGAGCTGCAGGAGTACCTCATCAGCGGGGCCGCCATGGCGGCCCTCGGGACGACGAAGTTCACCTTCGAGGGGCGCGAGCTCGACCTCACGCCCCCGTGGCCGAAGATCACCCTCGAGGAGGCCATCGAACAGGCGACGGGCGTGCGGGCCACCCTCGACATGGGCGAGGCCGAGCTCCGGCGGATCGCCGAGCGCCTCGGCGTCGAGCTGCAGGACCGCTTCGACGCCGGGCAGGTGCTGACCGAGATCTACGAGAAGACCACCGAGTCCACCCTGTGGGGCCCGGTGCACGTGATGGACTACCCCGAGTCGGTCTCGCCGCTCACCCGCAAGCACCGCTCCAAGCCCGGCTACGTCGAGCGGCTGACGCCGATCGCGGCCGGCCGCGAGCTCGGCGAGTGCTACAGCGAGCTGGTCGACCCCCTCGACCAGCGGGCCCGCTTCGAGGCCCAGGTCGCCGACCGGCTGAAGGGCGACGAGGAGGCCATGGAGATGGACGAGGACTTCCTTCGCGCCCTCGAGCGGGGGATGCCGCCGACGGGGGGCATCGGCCTCGGGGTCGACCGCCTCGTCATGCTGCTCGCGGATGTCCACCACATCCGGGAGGTGCTGCTCTTCCCGACGCTCCGCCCGGAGGCGGCGAGGGAGCCCGAGAGCCCGGGCCCGGCGAGCTAGCCGGCGAGCTGCTCGAAGCGCTCCCGGGCGCCCTCGGCCGCCTGGGTGAGGTCGTCGGCGACGTCGTTCGCCAAGCGGGCGAGGCGGGCGCTGATGGCGTCGCCGTCGAGCCGGCTGGCGGCCTCGGCCGCCCGGTCGGCGTAGGTCCGGGCGACGAGGGCGGACGAGACGATCCCGCTCGAGGAGGCGACGAGGGCCCTCGCCCGCTCCCGCTCGTCCTCGTCGAGGGGCTTGCCGAGCAGGTCGCGCAGCGCCGGGGCCACCGAGCGGTCCGCCAGCGCCCGCTGGAGGGGGAGGGTGTAGATGCCCTCGGCGAGGTCCTGGCCGGGCGGCTTGCCGAGCTCGGCCTCGGTGGCGATGACGTCGAGGACGTCGTCGCGGATCTGGAAGACCATCCCGAAGGCCTCTCCGAAGGCGGTGAGGTCCTCGACCATGGTGCGGTCGAGGCCGGCCGTCAGCCCTCCGATCCGGCAGGCGGTCGACATGAGCGCAGCGGTCTTGTCGGCGATCGCCGACAGGTAGTCCTTCTCGTCGCGCTCGATCTGGTAGGCGGCCCGCACCTCGGACACCTGGCCCTGGCAGAGGCGGGCGAGCGTGGCGGCGAGCAGGCCGGCGATCTCCGGGCCGAGGCTGGCGGCGATCTCGGCCGAGCGGGCGAGGAGGAAGTCGCCGGCCACGATGGCGACGAGGTTCCCCCAGCGGGCGTTGACGCTCGCCACGCTGCGGCGGCGGACGGCCTCGTCCATGACGTCGTCGTGGTAGAGCGAGGCCAGGTGGACGAGCTCGACCGAGACGCCCCCGAGCAGGCTCTCCCTCGTGATCCGGCCGCCGCCGAGCTCGGCCGCGGTGAGCGTGAGGGCCGGGCGCAGGCGTTTTCCGCCGGCCAGGATGAGGTGGCTGGCGACGTCGTTCAGAAAGGGATCGTCACCGAGGACGGACTCCCTCAGGCATGCCTCGAGGCGCGCCAGCTCGCCGTCAGAGACCGGGAGTGCGAAGAGGTCGGACCCGCTCACCAAATAGCACCCTAGGCGACTCGCCGGGCCGTCGAACAACCCCGGGGGCCGGCGCCGGTCGGCCCTGGTCCCGCCGCGGGGGGATTAGGGGCGGTCAGCTGCGGGGAAGCCCTGAGTGCGACGCGGTGTTGACAACATCACACATTCTCCGGTGGGACAAGTTGCCTACAGACGAGACAACCCCTGCCGATAGACTGACCCAAAGAACCGTCCACTGAGGAGCCGCAGTTGTTCGAGCGATTCACTGACCGGGCACGCAGAGTACTGGTCCTCGCTCAGGAGGAGGCACGCCTCCTCAACCACAGTTTCATCGGCACCGAGCACATCCTCCTCGGCCTGATCCACGAAGGTGAGGGCCTCGCCGCCAAGGCGCTCGAGTCGCTCGGTATCTCCCTCGAGGCCGTCCGGGAGAAGGTGGAGGAGACGATCGGCCCGGCGGGGTCCGCCCCGACCGGCTCGCCGCCCTTCACGCCCCGGGCGAAGAAGGTCCTCGAGCTGTCGCTTCGCGAGGCACTCCAGCTCGGCCACAACTACATCGGCACCGAGCACATGCTCCTCGGTCTCGTCCGCGAGGGCGAGGGCGTGGCCGCCCAGGTGCTCATGTCCCTCGGCGCAGACCTCTCGCGGGTCCGCCAGCAGGTCATCCAGCTCCTCTCCGGCTTCCAGGGCCGTGAGGCAGCCGCCGCCGGGGCGCCGGGTGCCGGCGCCGCCAGCGGCCAGGAGAGCCCGACCGGCTCGCCGGTGCTCGACCAGTTCGGCCGGAACCTGACCCAGCTCGCCCGGGACCGCAAACTCGACCCGGTGATCGGCCGGGACAAGGAGATCGAGCGGGTGATGCAGGTCCTCTCGCGCAGGACCAAGAACAACCCCGTGCTGATCGGCGAGCCCGGCGTCGGCAAGACCGCCATCGTCGAGGGCCTCTCCCAGCAGATCGTCTCGAACGATGTGCCCGAGACCCTGAAGGGCAAGCAGCTGTACACCCTCGACCTCGGGGCGCTCGTGGCCGGCAGCCGGTACCGGGGCGACTTCGAGGAGCGCCTGAAGAAGGTGCTGAAGGAGATCCGCACCCGGGGCGACATCATCCTGTTCATCGACGAGCTGCACACCCTCGTCGGCGCCGGTGCCGCCGAGGGGGCCATCGACGCCGCCTCGATCCTGAAGCCGATGCTGGCCCGTGGCGAGCTGCAGACGATCGGTGCCACGACGCTCGACGAGTACCGCAAGCACCTGGAGAAGGACGCCGCCCTCGAGCGCCGCTTCCAGCCGATCAAGGTGGAGGAGCCCTCCCTCGCCCACACGATCGAGATCCTCCAGGGACTTCGCGACCGCTACGAGCAGCACCACCAGGTGACCATCACCGACCAGGCGCTCGTGGCCGCCGCCAACCTGGCGGACCGCTACATCTCGGACCGCTACCTGCCCGACAAGGCGATCGACCTCATCGACGAGGCCGGCAGCCGGCTGCGCATCCGCAGGATGACGACGCCGCCGGAGTACCGCAAGATCGAGGAGGAGCTCACGAGCCTCCGGGGCAAGAAGGACATCGCCATCGAGAAGCAGAACTTCGAGGAGGCGAAGAGGCTGGCGGACCAGGAGAAGGAGCAGCTCGAGAAGAAGTCCGCCCTCGAGTCGCAGTGGCGGGCCGAAGGCGTCGACCTGTTCGACGTCGTCGACGAGGACGTCATCGCCGAGGTGCTCGCCAACTGGACCGGCATCCCGGTCTACAAGCTCACCGAGGAGGAGACCGCCCGTCTGCTCCGCATGGAGGACGAGCTGCACAAGCGGGTCATCGGCCAGGAGGACGCCATCAAGGCGCTCTCGCGTGCCATCCGGCGGACCCGGGCAGGCCTGAAGGACCCGAAGCGCCCGAGCGGGTCGTTCATCTTCCTCGGCCCGACCGGCGTCGGCAAGACCGAGCTCGCCAAGGCGCTCTCGGAGCTGCTCTTCGGCGACGAGAGCTCCCTCATCCAGCTCGACATGAGCGAGTACATGGAGAAGCACACCGTCAGCCGGCTCGTCGGCTCGCCCCCGGGCTACGTCGGCTACGAGGAGGGCGGCCAGCTCACCGAGGCCGTCCGCCGGAAGCCCTTCTCGGTCGTGCTCTTCGACGAGGTGGAGAAGGCCCACCCGGACGTCTTCAACGCCCTGCTCCAGATCTTGGAGGACGGCCGCCTCACCGAC
>JAJZLV010000116.1 GCA_021803215.1 Actinomycetes bacterium
CCGAGGGATGAAGCCGGAGAGGGCCAACAGCGAGGAGTACCGGGGCTTCAACCGCAAGGAGCTGGTCGAGGACTTCCGGCTGGCCTGCGTCTCGCGGGCGATTGACGACCGCGAGATCATGCTGCAGAAGCAGTCCCGGGTCTTCTTCCAGATCTCGGGAGCCGGACACGAGATACTCCTTTTGAGCCTCGCCCGCTCGCTCAGGCCGGGCTACGACTGGTTCTTCCCCTACTACAGGGACCAGGCGCTCGTCCTCGGCCTCGGGGTGAGCCCGAAAGAGATCCTCCTCCAGGCCGTCGGCTCGGCCGAGGACCCCAGCTCGGGCGGCCGCCAGATGCCCTCGCACTGGGGCTCGGTGCGCAACAACATCGTCTCCCAGACGAGCCCGACCGGGAGCCAGTGCCTGCCCGCCGTCGGCTGCGCCGAGGCGGCCCGCTACATCGCACCCCGCCAGCTGCCCGGCTGCCACGCCTTCGGCGACGAGGTGACCTACGTCTCGCTCGGGGAGGGCGCCACCTCGGAAGGCGAGTTCTGGGAGAGCCTCAACACGGCCTGCCGGCTCCACCTGCCGGTGCTCTTCCTCGTGGCCGACAACGGCTACGCAATCTCGGTGCGGGCCTCGGACCAGGCGCCGGCTCCGATCTCCGAGCTGGTGCGGGGCTTTCGCGGCCTGGCGGTCACGAAGTTCGACGGCACGGACTACTTCACCTCGCGCCAAAAAGGCGCCCAGGCGATCGCCCGCATCCGGGCCGGCGAGGGGCCCGGCCTCATCCACGCCACGGTGACCCGCCCCTACTCGCACTCCTCCCAGGACACCCAGTCGAAGTACCGGGCCCCAGAAGAGCTCGCCCTCGAGGCGAGTCACGACCCTATCGACCGGCTCGAGAGCCAGCTCGTGAGAGGCGGGGTGCTCACCTCCGAGGAGGCCGCTGCGATCCGCCAGGAGGCCAAAGAGCTGGTGGCGGCGGCGGCCAGGGAGGCCCTGGCGGCCGCCCGACCCGACCCGAGCCGGATCGGCGAGCACGTGCTCAAGCTGCCCCGGATCGCAGATCCGGGCGAGCCGGGCATCGCCGAGTCGAGCCCGCACGAGGCCGATCCGAGCGGCGAGCTCGTCAACCGGGGCGAGCCGGTCGGCATCGGCGACTCCATCCGGCTCACCCTGCACGAACTCATGAGCAAAGACGAGCGGATCCGCGTCTTCGGCGAGGACGTGGCCGACGCCCCCGAGGAGGTGGTCGACCAAGTCGAGGGAAAGGGGGGAGTCTTCGGCACCACCCACGGCCTGCAGAAGACCTTCGGCGTCGCCCGCTGCTACAACACCCCGCTCGCCGAGGCGAACATCGTCGGGCGCGGCACCGGCCAGGCGCTGAGAGGGCTGCGACCCTGTGCCGAGATCCAGTTCTTCGACTACATATGGCCGGCCACCCACCAGATCCGGGCCGAGGCGGCGACGACCAGGTGGCGCTCGGAGGGCCGCTTCAGCGTTCCGCTCGTCATCCGCGTGGCCATCGGCGGCTACGTGCGGGGCGGCGCGCTCTGGCACTCCCAGTGCGGCGAGTCGATCTTCGCCCACATGCCGGGGCTGATCGTGATGTTCCCCTCCCGGGCGGCCGACGCCGCCGGGATGCTGAGGGCCGCTTTCGAGTGTGAGGATCCGGTCCTCTTCTTGGAGCACAAGCACCTGCTGCGCCAGAAGTACGCCATGGACCCCTTCCCGCCCGCCGACTACGTGGTGCCGGTCGGAAGGGCCCGCACCGCGAGGGAGGGCCGCGACCTCTCGATAGTCACCTGGGGCGCCACCGTGCAGAAGTCGATCGACGCCGCCTCGCGCCTCGCCGAGGAGGGGAGCAGCATCGAGGTGATCGACCTTCGCACCATCGTCCCCTGGGACAAGGAGGCCGTCGCCAGCTCGGTCGCCAAGACCTCGCGGGTCCTCGTCGTCCACGAGGACGTCCTCACGGGCGGCTTCGGCGGCGAGGTAGCCGCTTTCATAGCCGACCAGTGCTTCTCCGAGCTCGACGCCCCGATCCGGCGGGTGGCGGCGACCGACACCTTCGTCGCCTACGAGCCGACCCTCGAGTCGGCCATCCTGCCCCAGGTGGACGACATCGAGAAGGCCGCCCGGGAGCTGCTCGCCTTCTGAGTGGTGGACTCGGCCCGGTCGGGCGCTCAGCGCTCGTCGGGCGAGTCGATCGGGGCGAAGCCTTGGCGCATGGTGTTCTCGGTCACCACGCGAGGCTCGACGAACTGGAAGAGGTAGTCCGGGCCGCCGGCCTTCTGGCCGAAACCGGACATCTTGTGGCCGCCGAAGGGCTGGCGGCCGACGACGGCTCCGGTGATCGTCCGGTTCACGTAGATGTTCCCGGCGTCGAGCTCCTCTGAGGCATAGGAGATGTGGGCCGGAGAGCGCGAGACGACGCCGGCCGTGAGGGCGTACTGGCTCGTGTTGGCGAGCTCGATCGACTCCTCGAAGCTAGAAGCCCGCGAGACCACCACCACCGGGCCGAAGATCTCGGTCTGGGCGATCTCGGAGGCCGGCGAGACGTTGGCGACGATCGTCGGACCGACGAAGTAGCCCCGGCTGGGCAGGTCCTCGCGCAACAAGACGACCTGGCCGAATTCCGAGGCCCGCTCCTGCCAGCGCGAGATCCGCTTCAAGGCGTCCTCGTCGATGACAGGGCCCATCTCGGTCGACATCTCGCTCGGCGCCCCGATGCGCAGCGCCTTGGCGGCCTCGACGAAGCGCTCCAGGAAGGCCTCGTAGATCGAGGAGACGGCCACCAAGCGGGAGGCGGCCGAGCAACGCTGCCCGGCGAAGCCGAAGGAGGACTGGATGGCTGCCGGCACCGCCACGTCGAGATCGGCGTCGGAGTCGACGACGAGGGCGTTCTTGCCGCCCATCTCGGCGAAGACCCGCCGCACCTCCCTCTGGCCGGGGCTCACCTTGGCTCCGAGCTCGTTCAGGTGGAGCCCGACCGCCTTCGAGCCGGTGAAGGTGACCCCCGAGACGACGGGGTGCGTGACGAGGGCGTCGCCGATCTCCTCGCCGACGCCCGGGAGGAAGGAGAGGACCTCTTCGGGCAGGCCCCCTTCGAGGAGGGCCCGCACGAGGAGCTGGGCGGTAGCCGGGGTCTGCTCGGCCGGCTTCAGCACCACCGTGTTGCCGGTGACGAGGGCGCCGGCTGTCATGCCGGTCGGGATGGCGAGCGGGAAGTTCCAGGGGGCGATGACGACCTGGACACCCCGACCCCGGTAGGTGAGGCGATTGTTCTCCCCAGGTGGGGACTGCACCTTGCCGCCCTCCGCGAGCCGCAGGCCCTCCCGGCCGTAGTACTCGAGGTAGTCGATCGCCTCGCAGACGTCCCCGTCGGCCTCTGACCAGCCCTTCCCGGCCTCGAAGAGCTGCAGGGCGGCCGCCTCGAACCGGTGCCGGCGGAGCCAGTCGGCCGCCTTGAACATCACCTCGGAGCGCTCGATCTGCGGCCGGCGCGACCAGTCCCGGTAGGCCCGGTCGGCCGAGACGAGCGCCCGCTCGACCTCGCCGAGGCCGACCGAGGCCGAGGTGGCGACGACGACGGCCGGATCCGAGGGGTCGACCGAGACGATGCGGCGGTCGGTCTGGACCTCTCGCCCTGCGATGCGGGCCGGGACGAAGAGCCCAAGGCCCTTGCGCAGCTCGGCGACGGCGTCTCCCATCTCCTGGCGGACCTCGGGCCGGAACCACTCGGCGAGCGGCTCGGGCTCGTAGCCGGTGGGGTGCCCGGCCTCGGTCACCGGTCGCCGGGCGAGAGCGGCCGGCTTAGGCCCGCCGCTCTTCCTGTTGACCCGGCGGACCCGGGCGGGGAGCTTCGGGCGGACGAGCAGGTCGGCCACGTTCTGACCCTCGGCGAAACGCCGCCGCACGAAGCTCTCGTTCGAGGTGTTCTCAAGCAGGCGGCGCACCAAGTAGGCCATGCCGGGCACCAGCTCACCCATCGGGGCGTAGACCCGCAGGCGCCTTCCCATCTGGCGGACCGCCTCGTGAACCGGCTCCGCCATCCCGTAGAGAAGCTGGATCTCGTAGCCGTTCTGGGGGATCCCGGCCGCCTCGGCCGTCGCCATGGCATAGGCGAGCGATCGGAGGTTGTGCGAGCCGAAGGCTGCCCTGACCCGGCCGTGGTGGCCGAGCAGGATGCGGGTGCAGCGCTCGTAGTTGAGGTCGGTCTCGGGGTTGTGGGCGAAGAATGGGGAGGGCCAGCCGGCCGGCTTGGCGACGATCGTCTCGGTGTCCCAGTAGGCGCCCTTCACGAGCCGCACTGCCACCGGGGGCGGCCTGCGAGAAGAGCTCGCCCGCTTTTCGGCCCAGCCCATCAAGTCGGCGAGGTCGCCGGCCGAGTCGCGGAGGTAGGCCTGCACGACGATCCCGGCATGCAGCTGCGCGAGACCCGGCTCGTCGAGCAACTCCTTGAACAGGCGGAAGGTGAGGTCCTTCGCCTCATAGCGCTCCATGTCGAACCAGACCTGGGCGCCCCGCTCGGCCGCCAGCTCGAGGATCGGGAGCAAGCGGCGGCGGGCGCTCTCGATGCCTGCCTCGGCGGTGAGAGGGTGGAAGTCGGGCGCCAGGGCGCTCGGCTTGATCGAGACGGCCACCCGGGGGAGGCGCCCGAGGTCATCCTGCTCGAGGACGGGCCGCTCGGCCCAGATGGGTGCCTTGTCGAGCAGGGCCGAGACGAGCTCTTGCAGGCGGGCGGCATAGACGTCGGCCTCCTGGTGGGAATAGGTGTGCTCGCCGAGGAGGTCGATTGTGGCGGCGGTGCCGCCGAGCCACATTGCGCCGAGCTGCTTCGCCACCTCTTCTGGGTCAGAGCCGACTATGAACTGCTCGGCCATGCGGGCAACCTCGCGCCGGGTGAGGCGGGCGGCCATCTTCTTTCCCATCGGAGCCCGGTTGGCGAGCCTGGTGGCCACCACGACCGGGAGAGGCGAGCTCTCGGCCTCGAAGTACTCCTCGAGGTGCCGACCGGTCTCGGCGTCGTCGGTCATGGCCGGGAAGACGTCCACGAGGCGGAAGAGCTGGGCTTGGAAGCGGGGGCGGCGCATCGCCCAGCTCATGAGGAGCTCGGTGAGGCGCGACATCTCGTAGGCCTTCGCCTTCACCCCTGTGCCGAGGTGGGCGAGGCGTCCACCGAGCTCCAGGACTGCCCGCTCGGAGGGCTCCGGAGCCATCGCTCCTACCTGCGCGCTCGGGTGCCCTTTGACCACGGGTGCAACCTACCGGAGTGGCCGAGGCGGGGCGGGCGATCCCTTACCTCGAAGGCCTGCACCGGAGCCCCGGGCCTTGCGAGCTCGCCGGGCGAGCCCTTGGGCGACGGGGGGCGCCTGTAGCGTAGAGGGATGGCACGCCGCTTCCTCTCCTCCCCCAAGGCGGAGAGCGCGCTGGCGGCCCCGCCCCCGCCCGCTTCGAGGAGCGAGGAGGCGAGGAGGATCGACCGCCAGGTCATCCAGCTCTTCGCGCTGGTCGAAGAGGCGGTGGCCGGCGCCACCCATGCCCTTCTGGCCGGTGACAGAGAGGCCGCTCGGATCCTCATGTCCAAAGACGCCGAGCTGGACGCCCTCTACCACCTGCTCGAAGAGCAGGTGCAGGCCGAGGTGGTGGCGGGCGGCCATACCGCTGGAAGGGTCCGCTGGTTCCTCGCCCTCCTCTCGATGCTGCCCGAGCTCGAGCGGAGCGGGGACCTCGCCGAGCACGTCGCCCAGCGGGCCGTCCGCACTCTGCCGACCGAGATGCCCGCCAGGGTGCGGGGCTTCGTGGAGGAGATGGGCGAGATCGCCTGTTCGATGTGGAAGATGGCGGCCGACTTCTATGCCGACCGGGCGGCGGGCGTCGAGCAGATCGACCGGCTCGACGACCGGCTCGACGACCTGCACGTCCAGCTCATCGCCGAGATCGCCGGCGGTTCGGTGAGCATCCCGACCGCCATCGAGCTGGCGCTCGTCGGCCGCTTCTACGAGCGCCTCGGCGACCACGCCGTCAACATCGCCCGCCGCGTACCGACCCAGCTGCGCAACGAGGCCATCGCCGGCTGAGCTTCGCTCCGCCTCCCGAGCCGGCGGAGCTGCAAGAGCGCCGGGCGGCGGGTCCCGTAGACGAGGAGGCAGCGCCCGGCCGGCAGCCGCCGCAGCCAGCCGACCGGAGCGACCGGCACCCGGAGCTCGGTCTCGTCAACGAGGCGGCCCCGCCGGCCTTTCCTCTCGGCGCCGGTCTCTCCGAGGAGCGAGCTCACGAGCTCGAGGCTGCGGGGGTCGCTCAGCCCCGGGTAGACCACCTTTGCCCGGTGGTTGTTGACGATCGTCGCCCAGCGAGCCCCGTAGCGGGCCTCGATCTGGGCGAGGTCCTGCCAGATCGTGAGGAAGGTGATGTCGTGGCCGACCGATGTCGCCACCAGCTGGTCGAGGTCGTCGAGGGGGGCGATGTTCGCCGCCTCGTCCAGCAGGACGAGTAGGGGGCTCGCCAGGCGGCCCCGGCCGGCGGCCAGCTCGTAGGCGGCGTCCAGCACCTGGCGGACCAGTGCCACGAAGACGGGGCGCAACCTCGCCTGCTCCCTGATCGGAGCGGCCAGGTACAAGGTCCGTCGTGGCGCCTGGAAGAGCCAGCCGGCGTCGACCCTCGCCGTGTTGAGCTCCGAGGCGGCCACGGCCGGATCGCCGTAGGCCGCCAGCAGGCTGTGAGCCGTCGAGTAGATCGAGGAGCGCTGGCGCTCCTCGAGCGAGAAGACCGCCCGGGCGGAACGGGCGGCTGCCTCCTCGCCGGCCCGCGAGAGGAGCGAGAGCGGCAGCTCGGTCTCCTCGGCCTCGAGAAGGGCGAGGACCTCGGGCATGCGGCCGCCGGCCAGGAAGACGGCCCGCAAAAGCGGCGCCAGCAGCCTCTCTGCCGCTGCATACCAGTAGCCGGCGTCCTCCATCCCGCCCTCCAGGCGGCCGATGGAGGCGAAGTCGGCCGCCAGGCGGCGAGCACCGGCCCACGAGCTGGCGGCCTCGAGCGGCGACCAGCCCGCCGCCGTCAGGCCGCTCGAGCCGGTCGGGTCGAACAGGGCGGTCTCGCCGACGGCCGACCTCGCCGTCAGGCTCCCTTTCACGAGGTCCCCCTTCACGCTCGTTGCCAGCACCGGGCCGTCCCACTCCAACAGCGCCGGCAGGGCGAGGCTCGTCGTCTTGCCCGACTGGCTCGGCCCGACGACGAGGAGGGACTGGCAGCGCTCGGCCGCCACCAGGCGACGCCCGAGCCGGCCGAGCACGAGCCGGCCCGGCGGGGCTGATGAGACCAGCAGGCCGGTCAGCTCCCCGCGGCGGGCCCAGCCGCTGCGGCCGGGCCCGCCGGGTGAGCGCTTCGGGCGAGGCTCTCCGAGAAGAGCGCGCAGCAAGGCGAGGAGCCCGACCGAGAGCAGTGCGGCGGCGCCGAGCGCGAGGAGGAAGAGGGGACGGCTCGCATGGAGGTGACGGGCGACCAGCAAGACGAGCCCGGCCGCCAAGAGGACGAAAAGGGGGCCCTCGTCCTCAGCCGGTCGCGTCATCTGTTGTCCTCAGCCGGGCGTCTGTGTCGACGAGGTCCATCTCGCTCGGAGCGAGCAGGTGCTCGACTAGATACCGCTTCGTGCCCACCCGCCAGAGGGCCACTCCCTTCCCGAGCCGAGGCAGGTAGGCGAGCTCGCCCGGCGAGCAGCCGAGCAGGCCCGCCAACACCGGCAGCTCCGAGGCCGGTTGGGCATAGCAGACGACCGTCTCCGAGTCGGCCAGGAGCCCGGCGGCCAGCCGGGCCTCTTCGCTCCCTCGCGGGCCGGCGGCCTCGAGATCGGAGGCCCGGTGGCAGACGGCCACGTTGGCCCTCCCTCTCGCCCGGGCCAGCTTCCAGGAGGAGCGGAGGTAGCGGGCCACCGCCACCTCCGAGAGGACCGCCCAGGCCTCGTCGACGACGAGGAGGCTCTGGCCCCCGTTATCCGGACCGCCGGCGGTCATGGCCGCCAACCAGGAGGAGGCACAGACCATGAGAGCGGGCAGGGCCTCGGAGTGGTACACCTCCGAGAGGTCGACCACCAGGTGGCGGCGGCTCGGCAGGTCGCCGCTCGTCTCTCCGTCGAACATGCCGGCCAGGTCGCCCACCACGAGGCGGCGAAGCTCGAGACCGACCTCGCGGCCCTCGGCGGCGAGCTCTCGCTCGGAGAGACCGGCCCGGGCAGCTCCGGCGGCCGCCGGAGCGAGCAAGGCGGCCACCACCTGGCCGAGAGTCGGCTGGCCGGAGCCTCCCCTCACAACCTCGTCGAGGGCCAGCTCGAGAGCCAGGCGCTCGCCGGGCGAGAGGTGGCGGTGCCCTGAAGCCTCGGCGAGAGCGCCGAGGAGGGCGAGGCGGCCGAGCCTCGCCTCTTCTGCCGACAGGCCGGACCACTCGAGCGGGTTCACCCTCGTGCCCTGCCGCGGGGCCAGGCGGATGGGCTCGGTGCCGAGCGCCCGGGCGAGCGGGCCGTACTCCCCCTTCGGGTCGAGCACCGCCACCCGCCGGCCGAAGGCCGCCTCTCGGAGGAGGTAGCTCTTGACGAGGGCGCTCTTTCCCCGGCCGATCTGCCCGATGACCGTGATGTTGGGGTTCGTCACGATCCCCGCCCGGTAGAGCTCGAATGGGTCGTGGCAAAAGGCGTTGCCGGCGAGGTCCCTCCCGACCAGCACCCGGTCCACCCCGAGAGGCGCCGAGGCCGCGAAGGGGTAGGCGGCGCCGACCTGGGCGGTCGTCGCTTCGTGGGCCGGCAACTTGAGCCGTCCCAGCAGGCTCATCGGCAGCCTCGCCCGGTCGGAAGGGTGCAGGCGAAGCCCTCTTCCTGAGCCCCGTAGAGGCGGCGGAGCTCGAGGTGGGACAGCAGGGCCGCTCTCTCGGCCGCCGCGCAGGCCGACTCGAGCTCCTTTTCGTCTGAGGCGCTCACCGCCACGTAGCCGGAGAAGAAGAAGGCGCCGTGGCCGGCCGCCAGCTCCTCCTCCCGGCTCTCGGCCAGCTCCTGCTCCGCCCGGGAGCGGGCCGT
This sequence comes from Actinomycetes bacterium, assembly GCA_021803215.1. GTDB lineage: Bacteria > Actinomycetota > Acidimicrobiia > Acidimicrobiales > Bog-793 > JAJZLV01. The sequence goes on from JAJZLV010000116.1 coordinate 9,045, forward strand.
GAGAGAGAAGCCGTGACGCCTCTTCAGGTCCCTGTCCGCCTCCCCCGATGTGCGCTCCCGCTCGGCTCGCCGGACGGCTGCCATCGGCCCCACCGGAGCCAGGACGAGCGAGACAGATTGGCGGGCGGCGTCGCCGAGGAGGAGCGGGAGCAAGACGGCCGGGCCGACCTCACTCCGGGGCCACTCGGAGACCCAGTAGACCGCCTGCCAGCTGGCGTCTGTCCGGAGCCTGCTCCAGGAGGCCTCGAGCCCGAGAGGAAAGGGCCAGGCCCCTGGCGAGGAGGGGTCCGGCTCCTCGTAGGCCCGCCGGATCGCGAGCGAGAGCTCCTCGAGACAAAGCGGCCCGGCCACCTCGAGGCCGGTGACCCGTAGCCTCTCTGCGAGCGAAAAGGCCGCTGACCAGAGCCGCTCGGCGGCCGCCTCCTCGCCTCGCCGGCGGGACTGCTGGCCGCCGAGACCGCCGGGCGCCGGCGTCGTCAGCACCAAGAGGACCTCTCGCTCTTGCAGCTCCGGTCCGCGGGCCGCGACCAGCTCTTCATAGGCCAAGGCGAGCGACCCCGAGAGTTTGGGCATCCCCAGCCACTCGGTCCTTCCCGGTCGGTTCCTCACGATGCACTGCAGCCGGTGCAGCCCGTCGCTCTCGACGCCGAGGGCGGAGAGGACCTCGGCCCACGAAGAGACCGAGGCCGCCTGGCCCTCTTCGTCGCGGAGGGCGAAGCCATCCCCGCCGGCCGTGAGCACGGTCGACCAGGTGCCCGCCTCCCGGTCTACGACGACGGCAAGACGACCGAGCGACCGGAGCTCGAGCCGGGCGAGAGGACCTCTTCGTGGCGCCCGGCGACCTACCTGCCAAGGAAGCCGCCCCTCGCTCAGCCCGAGGGCGGTGAAGCGGGCCAGCGTCGGCGCCCAGGCCTCGAGCGGGCGCCCCGCTACCGGGAGCCGGGCGACCGCAAGTCCGCCTCCGAGCGCAACGAGCGCCAAGACGACTCCGGTTCCGCCGCCGACGCTTCGAAGGACGACGAGGGCGAGCAGGGCTCCGACTGCCAGGCTCACCACCTGACCGCCGGACCAGCCGGCGATGAGCCCCCGGGTCGAGCGGGGGCCGAAGCGGTAGCGGGGGGTCGCGGAGCTCACTCGAGCGGCCGGGCGCGAGGCGGCAGGGGCATCTTCTGGGTCGGGGCGGGCGGGGAACCACCGGCCGGAGGAGGGGGTGGCTGGGTTGAAAGTGGCTGCTTGGAGAGCGAGCCGGGCGACACCCTCCTCGTCGCAAGGGTGCTCGCCACCCATCCCTCGCTGCCGCCGGCCGTCGCGGCGGCGCTCCTCGCGGCTCGACGGCCCAACCCTTCGAGATGGGCTGTGGCGCCTGCTTCCACCATCGGGAGCATGCGGGCGAGAGCGAGCGGCGCCAGGGCCGAGAGGGCGAGCAGGCTGAGCCCCTCTGTCAGTGCCGACGCCCCCGAACCGCTCCCGAGGGTCGAGACGGCGAGACAGAGGACCGCCACGATGGCGAGCTTGGAGAGCACGAGGGCGACAAGGGTCTCCCCGAGCCGGCGGGCCCAGTGCGAAGTGGCTGGCAGGGCGGAGCCGGCCAGAGCGAGCGGGAGGAAGAGCACCGCCACGGCGACGGCGGCCCCCCGAACGGCGAGCTCGAGCCAGACGAGGAAAGCGAGCAGTCCGGCCACGACCAAGAACAGGAAGCTCGCCGTGAGCGCCCCTCCCTGCCCGATGGAGAGGGCGAGGTCGATCTGGGCGAAGAGCTTCTCGAGGGGCCGGCCCGCCTCCTGCAGCAGAGCGGCGCAAGCCTGGTCGGTCGCTCGCAGTCCGAGCGAGACGATCTCGGCGGCTGCCGCCGTGAACAACAGCGCCAGGGGAACCTTGACGAAGGCCGTCCGGGCCAGCCCGCCGAGGTCCTGTCTGACGACGGCTTGCACGACCGCCACGAGCAGGAGAGGGAGGAGCACCTCGCCGGCGAGGACCGACATCGTCTGGAGCTCGTGGCCGAAGCCGCTCCCAGAAAGGACGGGGGCGCTCGAGGCTGAGACGGCCTGCCAGAGTCGGAAGACGGTTTCCCGGTCGAGGCGGGCGACGAAGCCGACGAGACCTCCGAAGAAGGCACCGACGGTGTCGGCTGAGATCTGGTGGGCGAGCCCGCCCAGCCCCGCAAACGGCAGCCCGGTGCCGAACGACGGAACGGCGAACGACATTCTCAGTGCGCCGACCGACCGGCTCCGAAGAGGAAGTTCACGACCTCCGGCGCAGCTCCTATGACGAGCGCGGCAAGAGCCGAGACGAGCACAGCCCGCCGACCGGAGGAGGAGTACTGGTAGTTGTTGGTGTGGCTGCCGAGCGCCCAGGTGGCCGCGCCGAGGACGAGACCGACGAGGGCGGCGACGAGAGCCCACCAGCCGAGCCCGTTCGCCAATTCCTCTATGACCCCGTGGCCCGGGAGAGCGGTCGAGGACGGGTTAAGCGAGACGATGCTCGCGAGTGAAAGAGCCTTCGTTCCCGGCATGGACGACCTCCCGGATGCTGCCGCCCTCGGGCGGCCTGGCGACGAAGGGTCCGTGACCGATTCAGTGCTCTTTCGAGCTTTACATAGGATACCGATGCTGCTCGCGCATTTTCAACTCATCCCAAGCTGCGCGACCTGGGCGGCGGACATGGGAGGCTGAGCTGGTGAGCACCGTCGCAGTGCCCGTGCTCGACCTCGTCATAGGCGGCCTGGCGGCCGTCGCCGTCATCGGAGCCGTCTACTGGCTGAGCCCCCGCCGGGGGCAGAGAGCCCTGCGCCAGCGGCTCGGGGCCATCGCCACGAGGCTCGGGGCCGACGCGCCCGGCAGCGACACACGAAGAACCGAGGAGGCGCTCGCCCACCTGGAGCGCTCGACGGACTTGGCAGCCGAGGCGGTCGCCGAGTCCACCTCCGAGTCGATCCGGCTCCGCCGGGCGCTCGACACCCTCCGCCAGGCCATCGTCATAGTCGACGAGCGGGGCGAGATCGCCTTCTCGAACCACCGGGCGGCGCAGCTGATGGGGGGCCGGCACGCCGACGCCATCGCCGCCCAGGCCGTCGAAGAGCTGCTCGAGGCGACCGCGATCGGCGGCTCGGAGGAACGGACCCTCGAGCTCTACGGGCCGCCGCGGCGCACGCTCGTCGTGAGGACCGAGAGCATCGACAACGGCGCCCGGCTGCTCGGGACGATCGCCGTCATCGAGGACATCTCCGAGCGCCGCCGCCTCGAGGAGGTGCGACGCGACTTCGTGGCCAACGTCTCGCACGAGCTGAAGACCCCGATGGGCGCCCTCGGGTTGCTGGCGGAGACGCTCCTCGGAGAGACCGAGCCCGAGGTGGCCAAGCGGCTCGCCCAGCGGATCCACCTCGAGGCGTTCCGGATAAGCCGGGTGATAGACGACCTGATCGAGCTCTCGCGGATCGAGAACGAGTCCTCGCCGCCTCGGGAGCCGGTGCAGCTCAACCTCGTGATGGCCGAGGCGGCCGAGCGGGTGAGGGCGGCCGCCGAGCAGCGGGAGGTCGAGCTCGTGGTCGAGGAGGCCGAACCGCAGCTGGCGGTGCTCGGGGACAGGCGCCAGCTCACCTCGGCCGTGTTCAACCTGCTCGACAACGGCGTGAAGTTCTCCTATGAGAACTCCAAGCTCTACCTGCGCGGCGGCGAGGAGGACGGCTTCGCCGTGGTGAAGGTGGTCGACACCGGCGTCGGCATCCCGACCCGCGACCTCGAGCGGATCTTCGAGCGCTTCTACAGGGTCGACTCGGCCCGGGGACACTCGACGGGCGGGACGGGCCTCGGCCTGGCTATCGTCCGGCACGTGGCGGCCAACCACCATGGAAGCGTCCATGTCGAGTCCCGGGAGGGCGAGGGCTCCACATTCACCCTGAGGCTCCCCCTCAACAGCTCCGGGACGCCATGACGCCGACCACGGCCGCCCCGACGAGAGTCCTCGTGGTCGAAGACGAGGAGTCATTCGTCGACGCCCTGGTCGTGAGCCTCGAGCGGGAGGGCTTCGCCATCACGGTCGCCCGCGACGGGCTCGAGGCGCTCGAGCGCTTCGAACAGGAAGAGCCCGACCTCGTGCTTCTCGACGTCATGCTGCCGAAGATGTCGGGCATCGATGTCTGCCGCTCGATACGCAGCCGCTCGCAGGTCCCGATCATCATGGTGTCAGCCCGCGCGACCGAGCTCGACACGGTCGTCGGGCTCGAGGTCGGAGCAGACGACTACGTATCCAAGCCATACCGCTTCCGAGAGCTCGTCTCGAGGATGCGAGCTGTGCTGCGAAGAAGGAACAACTCCGCCTCGGACGAGGACCACCCGCCCGGAGAGAGCGTGAGAGCCGAGGAGCGCTCGGCTCTCACGGTCGGCGAGGTGAGCCTCGACACCGCCCGCCACGAGTGCGTCGTGAGAGGCGAGGAGGTGAAGCTCCCGCTCAAGGAGTTCGAGATACTCGAGACCCTGCTCGAGAGCGCCGGGCGGGTGGTCACGCGCGACAACCTGATCGACCGGGTCTGGGGCCTCGACTACGTCGGAGACACGAAGACCTTGGACGTCCACATCAAGCGGCTCCGCTCTCGCATCGAGCTCGACCCCTCCAAGCCGCAGCTGATAACAACGATCCGTGGCGTCGGCTACCGATTCGAGGCACCGAGGCGCTAGCGACTCCATGCCGGCGATAGAGGTCGAGCAGCTGAAGGTCAGCTACGGGAACCGGGCTGCCGTCGACGGCGTCAGCTTCTCGGTCGAACCGGGAGAGGTGGTGGCCCTTCTCGGGCCGAACGGGGCCGGCAAGACGACGACCGTCGAGACCCTCGAGGGCTACCGGAGCCCAGATGAGGGCCGGGTGAGGGTGCTCGGGCTCGACCCGCGTGTCGAGCATGCCAAGGTCGTGCAAAAGATCGGGGTCGTCCTGCAAAAAGGCGGCGTCTACCCGATGATGAGCAGCGCTCGGGTGCTCAAGCTCTTCGCCGCCTACTACCCCGAGCCTCGCTCGCCAGATGAGCTTCTCTCGCTTCTCGGCCTTGCGGAGGTCGCCGAGACCCCCTTCAAACGCCTCTCGGGTGGCGAGCAGCAACGGCTCCTGCTCGCTCTCGCTCTCGTCGGACGACCTCATGTCTGCTTCCTCGACGAGCCGACGGCGGGCGTCGACCCGGCCGGGAGAGTCGTGGTGCGAGAGGTCGTCGCCCGCTGCCGGGAGGACGGCGTGGCCGTCCTCCTCACGAGCCACGAGCTCGACGAGGTCGAGCGGATGGCCGACAGGGTCGTGATAATCGACCATGGCCGGATCCGGGCAGCCGGGACAGCCGAGGAGCTCTCCGGTGCCCAGGAGGTGAGGTTCTCGGCCGACGGGCCGGTCCCGGTCTCCCGCCTCGAAGCTGCCCTCGGGGCGCGGATCGTGGTCGACGGCTCCTCTTACAGGCTCGAAGGAGCGACCGATGCCACGATCGCGGCCAGGCTCACGGCGCTCCTCGCCGAAGAGGGCGTGGCGCTCACCGACCTCAGGATCGGCCGCGAGCGCCTCGAGGACGTCTTCTTGCGGCTGGTGACCGAGGAGAGCCCGTGAAGGCCCTCACGGCCCAGGCGGCGGCCGAAGTCCGGATGACCCTCGAGCGGGGCGAGACGCTGCTCGTCACCATCGGCATCCCCGCCTTCCTGCTCGTCTTCTTCTCGCTCGTGCCCGTCCTGCCGACCGGGAGCGGGAAGCCGGTCGACTTCCTGGCGCCCGGTGTGCTCGCCCTGGCTGTCATGTCGACCGCCATGGTCTCGCTCGGCATCGCCACCGGCTTCGAGCGCAGCTACGGGGTGCTGAAGCGCCTCGGGGCCACCCCCCTCGGGCGGCCCCGCCTTCTCGCAGCCAAGATCACGGCCGTCCTCGGAGTGGAGATCACGCAGGTCGTGGTGCTGGCCGCCATCGCCCTCGGGCTCGGCTGGCGACCCCACCCGGCGGCCGGCTTGGCCGTGGTGGCGGAGCTGCTCGCAACCGTCGCCTTCGCCGGCATAGGCCTCGCCCTGGCCGGAAGCCTCCGGGCCGAGATAAACCTGGCCGCCGCCAACGCCCTCTACATCGTCCTGCTGCTGATCGGTGGGGTTGTCTTCCCCCTCGACAAGCTCGGGAGCTTTGCCGCCTTCGCGAAGCTGCTGCCGGCCGGCGCCCTCACCCAGGCGCTCCACCCCGCCCTCGGGCATGGAGCCGCCCCCGGCATCGAGGCCTGGAGCGTGCTCGGCGCCTGGGCCGTGATCGCCCCGCTCCTGGCGGCCTTCGGCTTCAACTGGGAATGAGAGCCGGTCCGGCCGCGACCGAATGGGTTGGGGGGCTTGCGGCCCGAGCCCCCTCTCGGTCTCGCGATCAGGCGGCCTGAGCCGCCCGGCAGGAGCAGCTGGGCAGCACGCATTGTCGCCCGGGCGAGAAGGACCCGGCGCGGCCGCAGCAGATGGAGCCGGCAGCCGGGGCGGGCTTCGCCGAGGTCGGGACAACAGTCGGCGAGGCATGAAAACCGCCCCACCTCCCTCATCGGGGAGCACCGGCGGGCAAAGTGGCCTGGCCAGCGGCAACGAGCGAGGATCACCCGGTTGCCTTGCTGTGGCCGAGAGCATCGACTCCGCCTCACATCGCCCGGCTCGCGCCGGCCGGCGGGGCGGCTCAGTGGTAGCGGACGACGATGTCGAGCGCCATGGCCGCGAAGATCACGGTCACATAGGTGATCGAGTAGCCGAAGAGCCGCATGGCCGCCTTCTGGGTGCCGCCGGCCGCCTTCAGCCGGAAGGCGTCCACCAGGTAGACGGCACCGGCGACGGCGGCCGTCGCCCAGTAGATCCAGCCAAGGTGGGCCACCACGGCGAAGAGGAACGAGACGGCGACAAGGGCGACCGAGTACCAGACGATCTGGCGGGCCACCCGGCTGAACGACTCGACGACCGGCAGCATCGGCACCTCTGCCCGCTCGTAGTCATCCTTGTACTTGACAGCGAGGGCCCAGAAGTGCGACGGCGTCCAGACGACGATGAGAGCGAAAAGGACGAGGGGCGGCCACGCGAGGTGATCGGTCACCGCCGTCCAGCCGACCAGGACCGGCACCGCCCCGGCCGCGCCGCCGATCACTATGTTCTGCTTGGAGCGCCGTTTTAGGCCAAGGGAGTAGACAAAGACGTAGAAGAGAGCCGCAGCCAGGGCCAAGACGGCCGACAGGACGTTGACGAAGAGGGCGAAGACGAGAAAGGCTGCGACCTCGAGAGCAACGGCGAAGACGATCGCCTCGGCCGGCTCGAGCACGCCCGTCACAAGCGGCCGCTTGCTGGTGCGCTTCATCACGGCGTCGATGTCCCGGTCGATGACCATGTTCGTGGCGTTCGCCCCGCCGGCCGAGAGCGCGCCGCCTATGAGCGTGACGAGGATCAGCCAGCCAGAGGGGATGCCCCGTCGGGCTACGAACATCGTAGGGACCGTCGTCACGAGGAGGAGCTCGATGATGCGCGGTTTGGTGAGAGCGACGAAACCTCGCACCTTCTGCAGCGCAGCTGTGCCGGCTGCACCCGCCACCGGGCGCGTCGATGCGGGAGTCAATTGGGCCACTCGCTCAAGTGTAGAGCCGTCGGGCGGCGGCTGTCCGAGCCGGAGCTCGCCCCGGTCGCAGCCGGCGGCCCTCCCGCCGTACCATCGTCTCGTGCGGCTTCTGCGATACACCGTCTCGCCGAGGGCGGTCCGCACGATCGCTCTTGCGGCCGTGGTCTCCTACGCCCTCCTCGTCGTGACCGGTGGCGCCGTCCGTCTCACAGGCTCTGGGCTGGGCTGCCCCGACTGGCCCACCTGCTACCAGCACCAAGTCACGGCGCAACTTTCGTTCCACCCGATGGTGGAGTTCCTCAACCGCCTCGTGACCGTGGCGGTCAGCCTCATCTCGGTGGCGGCCTTCCTCATGGCTCTCGCACGCGCCCCACGTCGCAAGGACATCACCTGGCCGGCCTTCGGGCTCATCCTCGGACTCGTCGCCCAGATCGTCCTCGGCGGGCTGGTCGTGCTGTTCAAGCTGAACCCCTACCTGGTCTCGCTCCACTTCCTCCTCACCTTCGCCGTCCTCGCCACCGCCATCGCCATGTACCACCGGGCGGGCCTCCCCGACGAGGCGGCCGGCGCGCAGCCGAGCCCGCTCGTCTCGCGCGATCTGCTCTGGCTCTCCCGGCTCCTCATCTCCGTGCTCGGGCTGGTGACCATCCTCGGCACGGTGGTCACGGGCTCGGGCCCGCACGCCGGCTCTCCGAACACCGAGCGCTACCCGATCGCCTTCCGGGACATCGCCGAGGTGCACGCCTCGATCGCCTGGCTCCTGCTCGGCCTCACGGCCGCGGCTCTCTTCGCCTTCCACCACGCCCGGGCGCCCGAGCTGGTCTGGCGAAGGATCCGGTTCTTCTTCGAGCTGGCCGTCGTGCAAGGGGCGCTCGGCTACACCCAGTACTTCCTGCACGACGCGGCGGTCGTGGTCGAGTTCCACCTGGCAGGGGTGACGATGCTCTGGATCACCGCCATAGGGCTCTACCTCTCTCTCCACACCCACCCGAGCGAGCTCCGCATGCGGCGCGAGGACGAGCTCCGGCCGAGCCCGGGAGCTGCCGTCACGCCTGCCGGGGCCGGCAGACGATGAGCGACCTGGCACACCCGCTCGATATCTCGCTCGCCACGGCGGCGCCCTCGGAGGTGGCCGGCTCGGAGACCGACCAGAGCCTCTCCTTGGACGCACCCTGGCTCGTGATCGTCTGGAACGACCCGGTCAACCTCATGAGCTATGTGACCTTCGTCTTTCAAAAGCTCTTCGGCTACTCACGCGAGAAAGCGCACAAGCTGATGCTCGATGTCCACACCAAGGGACGAGCCGTCGTCTCGAACGGGCCGCGGGAGCGGGCCGAGTTCGACGTCGCCCGCCTCCACCAGCACGGCCTCTGGGCCACGATGGAGCAGAGCGGATGAGGAGAAGGCGGATCCGGCCCGCCAGGCGAGGACCGGGCTGCCAGCTCAACCTTCCCCCGGAGGAGCGCCAGCTGCTCGAGAGCCTGCCCGACCAGCTCGCCGGGGTGTTGGCCGGGCTCGACCTCGAGGGGGGGGAGGTGCCCGAGTCTCTTCGCCGCATCTTTCCCCGTGCCTACGTCTCTGACGACAAGGCCGAGCGGGCCTTCGTGGCAGCCACCCGAGGAGAGCTGGCGGCTTCTCACCGCCAAGCCCTCGAGACCCTGCGGGGGACCGCCCAGGCCTCGGTGCTCGGCCCAGAGGAGATGTCGGCCTGGCTGACGGCCCTCAACGACCTGCGCCTCGTTCTCGGCACCGTCCTCGACGTGCGAGACGACGAGGACTGGGTCCCGCCGGCCCCGGTCGAGTCCGAGTTCGTCATCTACCAGTACCTGACGCTCCTGCAAGCAGAGCTGATCGAGGTCATGGAAGAGGCCCTTCCGCCGCCGATGCCCGGGGCCGATGACGCCCTGCCCGAGGACCCCTGGGGCGATCCGCTCGGCGGGCTCCGGTGGGACGGCACTCCCCAGCCCCGCTCTCCGTTCGGGGACAAGCCATGAGCAGGCTCCCGCGCATCCTCACCATCATGGGATCCGGGGAGACCGCGCCCACCATGGTGAAGGTCCACCGACAGGTGCTCGAGAGGCTCGGGCCGCCACCGGTGCCGGCCGTCCTGCTCGCCACGCCCTTCGGCTTCCAGGAGAACGCCGCCGAGCTGGCGGCTCGAGTGACCTCCTACTTCGCCGAAAGCCTCCGCCAGCCGATCGAGGTGGCCGACGCCGGCGACCTCGGCGCCCGATCGGGCGATCCGTTCGCCGAGGAGAGGCTCGCCTCACTTTTACGCGACGCCCGCTACGTCTTCGCCGGTCCCGGTTCTCCGAGCTATGCCCTTCGCAGGTGGAAAGGGACAGCGGTCCCCTCCTTGCTGAGAGAGACCCTGGCCCACGGCGGGGCGGTCACCTTCTCCTCGGCGGCCGCCCTCACTCTCGGGGTGACCACGGTGCCCGTCTACGAGATATACAAGGTCGGAGAGGATCCCTACTGGCTCGAGGGGCTCGACTTGCTGGCGGCCGCCGGGCTCAACGCGGCGGTCATTCCCCACTACAACAACGCCGAAGGCGGCACCCACGACACCCGCTTTTGCTATCTCGGTGAGCGGCGCTTGAGCATTCTCGAAAGAGAGCTGCCCGAAGGGGCGTTCGTCCTCGGGATAGACGAGCACACAGCCCTGACGATGGACCTTCAGAGCGGGCGCTGCCAGATCTTCGGGAACGGAGTCGTGACGGTTCGGGCGGCGGGACGCTCCAGAACCTGGCCGGCAGGAGCAGAGCTCACGGTCGACGAGCTGGAAAAGGCCGCGAGAACCCTCGAGGGCGCGGTGGGGCCGCCCGGTGGTGCTACAACACCCGGAGCGGCCCGCGACGAGGAGGACCTCGGCTTTGAGCCTGACACCCCCGCCTCAGATGGGGGCAGCTACGAGGGCTCACCGCTGCTGGAGATCGTCAGGGCCAAAGAGGAGCAATTCGCCACCGCCATCGCCGCCCGAGAGATCTCAGGAGCGGTGAAGGCGATCCTCGATCTGCAGGCCGCCATCGCCGAGTGGTCCCACGACATACCGGCCGGCGATGCGCTCGACCGTTCCCAGGCAGCTCTGCGGGCTCTCATCGTCGACCTCGGACGTGCCGGCGAAGCAGGCATGGCAGATCCCCGCCAAGTGCTCGGACCCTTCGTTGAGGCAATGCTCGAGCTCCGCCAAAGGGCGCGAGCCGAGCGCCGATTCGAGGAGGCGGATCTCATAAGAGAAAGGCTCTCTGTTCTCGGAGTCGAGGTTAGAGACGGACCGGAGGCAAGCGAGTGGCTTGTCGAGCCATGAGCCTGCGACCTGCTGGCTGATAGCCTCAGCTGGCCTGCGGTGCCCGAGCCCCCATCGTCTAGAGGCCCAGGACGCCGCCCTTTCAAGGCGGTAACACGGGTTCGAATCCCGTTGGGGGTGCCGAGCGCGCCAGGGCGCGAACCTTCGGTTTCGCGCCGCTGGGCCCGCGCAACCACGGTGTGACGCGGTGGCGAGCTTCGACGCGGATCTCGTGAACGAGCACTTGGCGGAGCGCGTTGCGCGCCGACACGGCGCCGTTGGTGACGGCCTGGTCGAGGTGGTGACTCATCTCGGCAATCGCCTCGGCGCCCGGTGCGGCGGCGACGCCTGCTGCCCGGCCACGACCAGTTCCTCCCGTCGCTCCCGGAGGTCGCGCACCTTGGCGGCGAGCCCTTCGAGGCGCTTGGCGCACTGGGCCTCGGGCAGCGTGCCGGCCTCGACGGCCGAGAGGTAGCGATCGATGGCGTCTTCGGCCTCGGCGGGCGGCAGGACGTGAGCGCGACGGGTCACGTACGTGGTTCAAGAAGGTGGTCTGTGGGATGCCGACCGCCCATCTCCGTGGCCGGTTGGTGGCGATGGCGTCACGCCGGGGGCTCGTGACAGCAGGCACCCCGGCTGCGTACTCGTCCATGTAGGGCAACGAGCACCGGCAGGCACCTCATTCCACCAGGCTCTCCGGGCCCGCCGCAGCCGCGGCCGTGCTCGGAGAGGGGCACTCGGGCACTCTGCCCGGCGCAGAGCAGAGACAAGTCCAGGTCTGACCGCACCCGACCAGAGGATCGAAGATCCGGGGCAACCCGGTGGCGTGGAGAGCTACCGCGTGCAACACGCCAACGGGAAAGGGCCCGGGTGCGAAGGAGCCTCCGCCACCCAGGCGCAAGGACATCCGCCATCCACGCGGTGCGAGACCCGAAGCGGCGAACGTGGCACCGGAGGCTCCTAGGCCGGCGAAGACCGTTCGTCCTGGCCGGGTGTCACTTGTAGACACTCAGCCGGAACGGTGAGAAACCCAGCCAACCGACTCGCCTTCGGCCCGGAGGCGACCATATGGAGTACCATATGGCTGTGGGCCGGAAGGAAGTGCTCGTACAGCTCGACGGCGAACTCATCGAGCGACTCGACCGACTCGCCGACAAGCAAGGAACAAGCCGTTCGGAGCTACTGCGACGCGGCGCCGCTGCGGTCCTCGAAGCCGCCGAGAACGCCGAAGCCGACCGGGCCCTGCAGGACGCCTACCGGAGGATCCCCCAGGATCCCGCCATCGTCGCCGCCGCTTCCCGACTCGCGGCGCTCACAGCCCCCGAGTGGTAGAGCGCGGCGACATCATCTGGGCAGAACTCGGGCCACCAGCCGGCCGGCGGCCGGTCTGTATCCTCACCCGAGACGCAGCACTCGCGGTTCTCGCCGCGGTTACGTGCGCGCCGATCACCCGAACAAAGCGCGGTATCCGTTCGGAGGTTGAAGTCGGGACCACCCAGGGCCTGCCCGATCAGAGCGTCATCAGCTGCGACAACCTGATCACCATTCCGACCACGTTGCTCGACTCACAACCAGTTGGCCACCTCGACCTCGACAAACGGATCAGGCTCGACCAAGCGCTCCGCTACGCCCTCGACATCCAGTACTGAACTGGGAACCGGCGGATGGGGCACGACCCGCCCGGAAATATGGGCGCGCGTCGTGGGATCCTCTCCCCTTTCGGCGGCGACCACCATGGCCCCGAGCTCGCCGAGGACGTAGTGCTAGCGGGCGCTGGCGACCGTGCTGGCGAGCCGGTCGAGCCGCCTCATAGCGAGTACCCCGCAAAGCGGACCTTGGTGTGCCGGGCAGCCAGGGTGATCGCCGGCCCCTCGATCGGTGGCTCGGAGCTCGCCCACTGGGAGGCCGGGTACGCCATGTCCACCGGGCCTCGAGCCCGGGTCCATCCTCGGGTGGGCGGGACTCGGCAGGCGCCCTGCCGGCCATCGGCGACAAGCTGGCCCGCCGGCTCGATACTGCCGCCGAGCGCTGCAGCCCAAGGCCGCCGCTCGACGCTCGCCCACAGGAGCCTCGCCCCAAGAAGCATGCTAAGGGAGGACACAGCTTTCCGGGAGGCCCCGTTATGGTGACAGCTGCGAGCGACCTTTGCCGGCTCTCACGTCTCGAGCCGTCCGAGCGGCGCGCGGGACGCTTTCCCCCCAGAACCAGATGATGACCCCCAGGCAGCCCGACGAAGCCGCTCCCTACCTCCTGCGCGCCCTCGAGACGATGCCTGTCGCCTTCTTCTCTCTCGACCAGGACGACCACATCACCTATGTCAATGCTGAAGTCGAGTCAGTGCTCGGCCTCAGCCGGGCAGACCTGATCGGCCGCACCCTCGAGGAGGCCTTCCCGGGACTCACGACCGGCTCGGAGGAGCAGTACCGCCAGCTCGTAGAAGAGGGCTCGATCGCATTCGAGGAGTACTACGGACCCCTCGGCTCCTGGTTCGAGGTGCACGCTTGGCTTGACGATGGCCGCGTCAACGTCGCCTTCTCCAACATCGACGAGAGGCGCTTGTTCGCAGAGGAGCGCCAACAGGCACTCGAGGAAGCAGAGCGCGCCAACGCCCGGCTGCAGTTCCTCACCGACCTCTCTTCTCTGCTGGCCGGCGTCCGGAGCCAAGCCCAGGTCTTCGAACGCCTCGTGCAGGCTGTCGTTCCCTCGCTGGCCGACTGGTGCACGATCGTCGTCCCGCGAGGAGACCAGCTCGTCCGGGTAGCAGCGCGCCACCGAGTACCAGCCCTCAACACGCTGGCGCAGCGCCTGGTAGGGACCTATCCCCACCCGCTCGATGGCCCCGCCCCGAGCATCGCTGCCTACCACTCGGCCCAGCCGGTGCGCCTGTCGCGGCTGGCGTCGGAGATAGGAGCCACTCTTGACACCAGCATCGACAGCAACAGCTACGGGAGGACCCTCCATCTCCTAGGCGATGGCCCGGCTCTCATAGTGCCAGTCGTGTCGCGTGGTGATGTGGCGGCCCTGCTGACTCTCGTGAGGACGGCGCCGAGGCCTTTCAACGACACCGAGGTCTCGCTGGCTCGCGAGGCCGCAGCCCGCGTGGCCGGCTCTCTCGAAGAGGCCCGCTTCGTCGAAACCCAGCGCCAGATGGCAGGCGCTCTCCAGGTCGTCGGGTTGCCGAGCGAGTTGCCAGAGCATCGCCGATTGCGGCTGGCGGCCGGCTATCGGGCTGCGAGCGAGGGTGGCCAGGTCGGTGGTGACTGGTATGACGCCTTCACGCTGAAAGACGGCCGTATCTCCCTGGTCGTGGGCGATGCCTCCGGCCATGGGCTGCAGGCCGCCTCATCGATGGCTCAGATGAGAAATGCCCTGCGCGCCTATGCGTTCAGGGGTATGAGCCCGGGCGAGACCCTCGGCGCCCTGAGCGACCTCGTCGACGCGCAGTCACCAGATGACTTCGCGACAGCTGTCTGCCTATACCTGAGGCCGGAGAGCGGCGAACTGACTTGGGCTTCAGCGGGTCATCCGGCTCCGATCGTGCTCGGCCGAACCGGCAGCTCTTACCTCCGGGGCGGCACGTGCCCCCCGATCGGTTGGCCGCACAGCCCGGGCGCGCACAGCGGCCTTTGCGACAAGCAGCTGACGCTCTCGCGAGGAGATCGCCTCTTTCTCTACACCGACGGCCTCGTCGAGCGTCGGGACGTCGATGTCGAGATCGGTGTGGCCCAACTGATGATCGTGGCCGACGAGACCAGGCAACAGGGCCCCGAAGAGGCCTGCGAAACAATTCTCGACGAGATGCTGGGCCAAGCCCACCAGGACGACGTCTGCCTGCTCGTAGCGGATTTTTGCTGACTGTCTTCACCGGGAGTGACGGCACGCAACTCTTGACGCATGGGAATTGCATTACAAAACAGGCAGAAATCGTAAACGAACTGACATCGCCACCGTTTGACTTTCGCCTGGCTGGCCATCAAGGATGAGGTCCTCGTGGCACCGAGAGCTGCCATCGCCAAGATGAACTGACGGGATCTGCCACCGTCATTAGCCGGGCAGTCGGTCTCCCACCCCTTCGCCGCCGTTGTGGCCCGAGGCGGTGCTGTGGGCCGACACCCCTCAGGGAGGTCACAGCGCACGATGCTTAATAGAGCACGCCTTGCAGTCGGAGCACTCCTCGCAGGAGCGG
>JAJZLV010000091.1 GCA_021803215.1 Actinomycetes bacterium
GGTCGGCCACTACCTTCGCCCGGCGGGTCGGCGCGGCGTGGCGGGAGGCGAGCCAGGCGTATGTCTCGACCACGTTCGAGGCTATGAGGGTGTTCTCGAGATCGAACACGACGAGGCGGGGCTCGCTCGAGAGGATCGCTCGCCGGGCCCGTTCCTCCCTGTTCGCGAGGGTGCGCTTTCCCGGGCTCGTGCGGACCCTGGCGTGCTCGACGACAGAGGGGAGGTGGACTTCGTGCAGGTAGGCCTTCCAGTCGATGACCGAGGGGTCCATCTCGAAGCGGGCTCGATCCACTTTGTCGAGGCTCTCGTAGAGCGCGAGGGTGCGTTCGATGCGAAAGCGCGCCTCGGTCTCTGCGTAGGCGCCGTAGAGCTCGACATAGTCAAGGGCCCGGTTGGCCTGGGTGCGGTGTTCTTCTATCGAAGAGAGGAACTCCGCCTTCTTCCCCCGGACCGGCAGTTGGTTGGCGATCTGCTCGGCGGTGCCGAGGAGCTTCGTCGCCCGTCGCAGCTGGCCCTGCACCCGCCCTCTGCCCGGGAAGCTCCACTCGGCCACCACGATTGGTTGGTTCCGGTCATCGTAGAGAGGATGTTCGGTGAACCAGGCGCGTATGAGGTCGACGAGGAGGCCGTAGCGGAGCGGGTTTCTCGCGCCGGAAGCGATCTGGTAGACCGACGGCTCCGTCGGGACGGGAGAGGCAGCCACCGCGATGATCGTCGCCACCACGAGGTCGACCGGCACCACGTCGATGACGCTCTCCGGCACGCCTGGGAACTGGCTGAGCAATCCTCGGGCGTAGGAGATGATGACCGGCTCGGCCATGCGAAAGCCCCGGATCCAGCCGGGCCGCGGCTCGGCGAGGGCTGACTCGACGATGGAGGGACGCACGATGGTGACCGGCAGAGCTCCTCTGGTCTCCAAGAGGGCCTTCTCGCCGAGCGACTTGGTATAGGCGTAGGCGTCCGGCCAGCCGAGGGCCCGTGCCCTCGCCCGCCCCGCCTGGACCAGCTGCTCGATCACCCAGTCGTGGCGGAAGCGCTCGGTCCGCTGGGCCAAAAGCGCCGTCCCGGCGGCTCCGAGCTCGAGCCGGGCCCGTTTGTTGAACTCTGCCAGGCGCTCGGGCTGGCGGCTGGCAGCATCAGCGTCGGCTCTGGCGCGGCGGGCAGCGGAGAGCTCGTCCTTCCAGTTCGGGAGCGCCAGGTAGCGGCTCTCGGTGATGAGCTCCTCTGCGGCATCGCCCTTGTGGCCGCTGTTCACGTAGGCGGTGGAGACGGCCACGAGGTGGGGGAGAGGTCGGCTCGTCTCCTCGGAGAGCTCCCGGACGGTCTCGGCCACCCGGGAGGGGCCGAGCATGTTCACCTCGACGGCTGCATCGAGGGGAGCGTCGAAGCTGACTGTGGCAGCCGAGTGGATCACGAGATCGCAGGTGGCGAGGAGCCGGCGGCCCTCTTCGTCGAGGCCGAGCCCGTGGCGGCCGACGTCACCGGCGATGGTGATCAGCCGCGAGGCGACCTTCTCGTCGAAGTCCTGGCCGGCCTCGTCCCGTAGCCGGTCGAAGCAGTCGTTCCTCAGTATCTCCCGCCTGGTCCGCTCGGTGGCCGAGAGGCGCTGGCCAGGGCGAACGAGTGCCACCACCTCGCAACCCGGCACGCTGCGCAAGAGGCGCTCGATGAGGGCAGTGCCGAGGAAGCCGGTACCGCCGGTTATGGCGATCCGCTTCCCGGCGAGGGAGTCGGCGATCACGGGCAATCTGTCTATCAGGATGCCGAGTCGCGCCCGAGCTTGCGGGAGACCCACCCGCGTAGGCCCGCTTCAGGCTCCGGCACCTTATTGAGCGGAGACCGCGAGTTGGGTCGTTTGGTGGTGCGCGGAGGGGTATAGCGCTTCGAGGCGGCTGGGGGTTTGCGAGGCTCCGATGCCTTCTTCGCGGTGGCCCTGGCTTGGCCGGAGGTCCGTCCGGCCGCCCCGGCGTTCGCCGCCGCAACGGCCGCCGCGCGACGGGGGTTCTTCTTCATGGCCCGGAAGATGAGCCACATACCAATGACGAGGTAGAGGATCCCGATGTAGCCACCGCCGCTTGTGTTCATCGCGAAGCCGCCGATGATGATCATGAAGCCGACGAGCGCACGGCGCTTCGACCAGACCGCTCCAGCTATCCCGAGACCGAGGACGACGTTGATGACCAGCAGCCAGGGGGCGCTGTGCTGGGTCGTGATCGTGTTGAGGCGCGCTTGGCCGAGCGAGACGCCCTTGTGGGCGTGCTCGACATAGTGACGGATGCTGAAATAGGTGACCACCCCGAGGATGATCTGGAAGATGGCGAGGAAGCCACCGATGAGGCGCTCTCGCTTGTCGATGAAGTTAACCCGCTGGGCATCTTCGGCGGTGCCGGTGGCCGGTTGGGCCTGGGGACGTGGCCGGCGAGCAGCTCGTTCTTTAGCCACCTTCTGACGGGGAAAGGCGTTCTTCAAGGCGTCGACGAAGCTGACGGGCCTGAACGGCGCACTCGCGGGTGCGGCTCTCCGCGTGGCAGCGTCGGTGGCGGCTGGGGTGTGCTTTTGACCGGTGGCCTCGTCAGGCATTTGCCCCAGGGTACTGGGCGCCGGGCTCCTTGGCTGTGAGCTCTCGGGGACTCTCTCGCCGGGGTCGACCGGAGGCCCCTGGTCCTCTCGGCAGCTGTTCGGCGTCGAGGATCGTGAGGTTGCACCGAGCTTTGGCTCGAAGAGCACCCGAGTCCCTTCACCTGCGCGCTGGCGCACGGGCACGAGACTCTGAGCTCGGGCAGAACGGCTAGGGGCGCCACCTTCACCCGGACCGATGCTTTGGCGAAGGGAGATCTGGCCAGCAGTTCCGGCGTCGTGCGAAGACGTCGATTCACGCTGCTTCAACGATCACGTCACGCCGGCAGAGCTTCTGCAAGCGACACCGAGCCGACCGCTCGGTCCGCCGCCCCCCAAGGAGCGGGCCAGCTGGGTGGGCAGAAACCAGCGAGACTCCAGGGGCTCTCGGAATGCTCGGGGCAGGAAGATCGCGTGAGCTAGCCTGATGCCCGCCGGCGCGGTCCGATCCAGGGGTCACCTGCTGGCCGAAGGACGGCACAAAGGGCTGGGGCGTTTAGCTCAGTTGGTTAGAGCGCAGCCTTCACACGGCTGAGGCCACAGGTTCGAGTCCTGTAACGCCCACAAAATTGGTTTGCGCGAACCGCCCTGCGGGTGGATGAAGTCTGGCTGCCATTTCGGCCTCTCTTGTCGCCGCTCCTGCCCTCGCTGGCTCGAGCCGAAGACCGACTGTCGAGGCGAGGTAGGATTCACGCGTGCCCCGCGCAACGCTCATCGACCGCAAAGCCGCCTTTGACGAGGTGACGGCTCACGCCGCCACTGTGCGCCATTTGGCGGCTGACCTCGGACTGAGCGACCTACGCCTGCGCCGCGACGGTACCGTGGTCGTGCACAGCGACGAGCCTGGCTACCGGGCCGTGACCCGTCTCTCTGCGGCAGCCTCGGATTTGGTCGGCGCCTACGTACACGTGATCACCGACGACGTGCCTGGTGCGACCGACACTCGGGAGCTGTGACCGCCGACGAGGTGCTGGTCGCACTCGTTGTCGCCCTCGAACAGCTCCGCCAGGTCCTCCCCGACGACAAGACCGTATGGGACAACGACGTTCTGGTTCGTCTCGCTGTCGAACGCCTTTGGATAACGGCTGGCAATCTCGCCGAGGCGTACAGGATCGAGGAAGGCATCGCCGCTGGCATCGAACCGTGGTCTGAACTGGCTGGCTACCGTCATCTCCTCGCCCACGCGCTGCCGGGGGACCTCTCCTCCGACAGAGTGTTTGCCGACACCACCGCCGATCTCGATCGGATCCTCAATAATGTGCGGAGTCGCGCCGGCTGACCATTGGTTACCAGTCGCTGGGTCGTCACCCGAGGTCGAAGAGCGGCCCGGCAACCTTGGGCGACTGGTTCGTATTGTGTGACCCAACCTCCACTG
>JAJZLV010000098.1 GCA_021803215.1 Actinomycetes bacterium
TCGATCGGGGCCGGTCCCGAGTTCGCCTCCATTATCGCAGCGGGCAGCGCCCCTTCCCGGTCGCTCTTTCCCGATCCTTTACCCGCAGCCCGATCCTTTACCCGCAGCCCGATCCTTTACCCGCAGAAGGAGCAAACCCCGCTACCCCGCTACCCCGCCGCCCTGGGTCGCCCCCGGGAGGCGGGCCTATGTCAGCCTGAGAGCCGGCTGAGGAACCTGAGAGCCGGCTGGAGACAGCCCGGTGCTCCGGCCACGAGGACCCACCAGGCAGCGAGCGACGCTTCTTCAGCGCCGCCCGCCGAGAGGCCGAGCGGGCCGGCCGCCGGTGCTCGCCGTGGCTCGGTTCGAGCGGGCCCGCCAGCGGGCGGCCGAGAGAGCTCGCCAACGGTGGCCCCTCGGTCACGCGGCACGGATCGATGAAGAGGGCCACCCAGCCGGGCGATGACGTCTCCGGGTGCCGCGGGTCACTTCTTGCCGGCGGCGCTTCGCAACGCGGCGCGCAAAGCCCCCGAGCGCGGTTGGCTCACATCGGTCTTTCGTTCTGCCTCGAGAGACGGAGAAGAGCCGCCAGGCAAGCCCGCCCTCGGGGAGCCAGGGAGCACGACCACCGAGAGCCTTCGGGACGTTCGGCCCTGTCGATCAGGCAGTCGGCGGCATAGCTTCATGACGGAGGTGGTCGCGGTGACGAACGACCTGCTGCCCGCCGAGGTTGTCCGGGCCTGGTCTCCCCGAGCGCCGGTCGGCCTGCAGGCGGCCGCCCAGGTGGCGGGTGCGATCGCCGAGGACGCCTATGACCACCACCGGGGTATCGGTCGCGAGGGAGAGCGAGCCGGGAGCTTCGTCAGTGGTTCGACTGAGAGCGAGGAGGCACCTCGAGATGCGGTGGTTCGACTGGCTGCATGACAGGCCGCGAGCCGGCCGTGTCCTCGTCGAGGAGAGCGAGGCCTTCCTCGCTGGGCACCTTGCCGACCGCTTGGCCGAGAGCGGCTCAGAGGTTCCCAGCTGGGCGTGGAGCAATCTGCTCGCACATGGCAGCGAGGAAGACCTCCGGCTGGCCAGAGGGGAGGCGACCACCGGTCAGTGGGGCGAGGTCCGCTCTCACCTGGCAGCCGAGGTCCTCGAGGTGGCCGCCTGCTACGGGCCGCTCGCCGAGGTGCAGAAGGCGGCCATGGTGCCCCTCGAGCTCGACCTTGCCGCCGAGGGCCAGCTGGAACGGATCGGGCCGATGCAGTTCCGCACGCTCGTGGAGACGGCCTTGCGCCGCTACGCCCAGTTGCGACGGCGAACGGGCTTTCGCAGAGGCGACAGCGAGGGGCAGGGGGACGACTCCAAGGGCGTCTGATCACTGGGGTTGGGAGCTCTGATGCTCCTATCGCTCTCCAGCCGCTTGTGAGACGGCAGTTCCGGGTGCTCGAAGCACCGAGCAAGCTCCTCTCGCGACAGCTGCTCGCTCGAGCGCAGCGCCCGGATCGACTCGACGAGGCCGCCCTGGGCCTCGGGCAGCACCGTCGCCTCGCCGTTCAAGGCCGCTCTCCCGGCCGCCCCGGCGTCGATGGTGTCGGACTTGCCCCGGCGCCGGCGGGCCCGGCGGTTGGGCCGGTTGACCTCCAGCACTGCGACACCCTCAGCGGCCAGGTGGCGGGCGAGCCCTGCGCCGTAGGCGCCCGTGCCCTCCACGCCGAGCCTTGCGACCTCGCCGAAGCTGGCCATCCAGGCGAGGAGCTCGGGGTAGCCCGCAGCCGTGGCCGGGAAGCTATTCGTGTCGAGGATCTTGCCGGTTGGGTCGACCACCACTGCGAGGTGGAAGTCCTTGTGGGTGTCGACCCCGCCGACCACGACTCGCGTCGTACCTGGCATGCTGGTACATGCCTTCCTTCCATCTAATGGGTCTGGTTGGCACCACCGGCCGGGACGGCGGACAGGACTCTCACGGTGCGTACAAGGCTCCTATCAGGTCACGTCCGCCCGACCGGCTGGTGCGCGTCTGAGGGTGGGACCGGGCCGACAGCTCAGCGGCCGGGCACGAAGCCAGTCACACACTGAGGGTCAGGCCCAGCCCCGAGCCCTGCAGCATCAAGAGGAAGCGGGCATCGCCCACGAGGAGGGCCTCGAGCCCAGCAGGTCGGGAAGAGGAAGCAGCCGGAGCCTCGTCACTCTCGCATACTCGCTGGCGAAGCTCCGCGCCCGGCACCGGCCATGCCGATATTCGGACTCAAGTGAGAGATAATCTATCACTATGGTATTAATTGGGTCGGCGGAGACCTTCGAGGGTGCTGCGAGCGGCGGTCTGGCCGGCGGGCGCTCCCGAGCGGGCGTCGGATTCGGGGCGGAGCCGGCCGACCGGGGAGGCCAGATTCTCGTCGAGGGAACGAGCTTCGCCGTAAGCGGGGCCGGCGGCGACATGACCGGCGCCGCAGAGGGTCTCTTCGTGCGCGACGCCCGAGTCATCTCGCATTGGCGCCTCCTCCTGGACGGCCTCAGGTTGGCGCCCCTTGGCGGCTACACGGCCGATCCCTTCGCAGGAGTGTTCGTGGCGAGAGGCGGCCTGCGAGACGGACAGGTAGAGCCGACCGTCGTCATCGAGCGGCGCCGCTACGTCTCGAACGGCATGCGGGAGGACCTTCTGGTGCGCAACTTCGGCGCCGAGACGGCCGGGATCGGCCTCACCTTGGAGGTGGGTGCCGATTTCGCCGACCTCTTCGCTGTCAAGGCCGGCGGGCTGCCGGTCGCCGAGCCCGTCACGGTCCGGGCCGAAACCGAGCTCTGGTCGGCGAGCGCCCCCCACGGCGAGAGCGAGCGCAAGGTGAAAGTGGTCGCCCCAGGAGCTGCTGTGAGTCTCGACACGATCTCCTACAAGGTAGTTGTCCCGCCCCAGATGACTTGGTCATGCTCGCTCGCGGTCCTCACCGAGGTCGACGGCAAGCAGTTGGCGATGCGCTTTCCTCTCGGCCTTTCACCGGCCGAGAGCCGACCGGCTCGACAGAGGGCGGAACGGCACAAGACGTCCCCGAGACTCCAATCCGATTCGCTGACTCTCACCTTGACCCTCAAGCGAAGTGAACAGGACCTGGCCGCCCTTCGCCTGACGGACCCGGCCGAGCCCGCCATCGAGGTCGTGGCGGCCGGCGCCCCCTGGTTCATGGCTTTGTTCGGGCGAGACTCGCTCCTTACAAGCTCGCTCAGCCTGGCGCTCGACCCGCAGCTGGCCGTCGGCACCCTCCGGGCGCTTGCGCTCCATCAAGGCCGGGTGGTCGACGAGCTGAGCGAGGAGGAGCCGGGAAGGATCCTGCACGAGCTCCGCTTCGGTGCTGACGTCTCGCTCGCCCTCGGTGCCGCCGAGCGGTACTTCGGCTCGGTCGACGCGACTCCTCTGTTCGTCGTCCTGCTCGGGCAGCTATCTCGCTGGGGAGGAGCCGCCTCCGAGGTGGTCGCCGAGCTGCTCCCCGCGGCCGACGCCGCTCTCAGGTGGGTCGACGACTACGGCGACAAGGACGGCGACGGCTACGTAGAGTACCTCCGCTCTACCGACCGCGGGCTTCGCCACCAGGGATGGAAGGACTCGGCCGACGGCATCAACTTCGCCGACGGCACCCTGGCTCAGCCGCCGGTGGCCCTCATCGAGGTGCAGGCCTATGTCTACGCCGCCTACGTCGCTCGGTCCGAGCTGGCTCGGCAGCTTTCCGACGAAGAGGCGGCTCGCTACTGGCAAGAGCGGGCCGCCGTGCTGAAGCACAGGATCAACGAGGACTTCTGGCTGCAGGATCGGGGCTGGTTCGCAGTCGGGCTCGACGCCGAGAAGCGCCCGATCGACGCCCTGGCATCGAACATGGGCCACGCCCTTTGGGCCGGCGCCCTCGAGCCCGGCAAGGCCGAGCAGGTGGCCAGGCGTCTGGTCTCGAAGGAGCTGTTCAGCGGCTACGGGATCCGCACCCTCGCCAGCAGCATGGGCGCCTACAACCCGGCGAGCTACCACAACGGCTCGGTCTGGCCCCACGACACCGCCATCGCGGTGGCCGGCCTGGTCCGCTACGGCTTCGCCGCAGAGGCGAGCCGGGTGGCCGCCGGCCTGCTGCAAGCCGCCGCCTACTTCTCAGGTCGGCTCCCCGAGCTCTTCTGCGGTTTTGCTAGCAGCGAGATGCCGGGCCCTGTCCCCTACCCGACTGCCGGCTCGCCGCAGGCATGGGCTTCGGCTGCTCCCGTCGGCGTGCTCACGGCCCTTTTGGGCATAGATCCTGACGTGCCAAACGGCCGCCTGCGGATCTCCCCGGCGTTCCCTGCCGAGTGGGGGGCGGTCGAGGTCGACAACCTCCCGATGGGACGAGAGCGCCTCGGCGTCAAAGTGGGCGCCGACGGCTCGGTCGCGTGGTCGGGCGCCGGCGATCTCTCGATCAGCCTCGCCTAAGTTGAACCTGGCCCCGGCTGGAACGCCGGCTCACAACCGCCGGCCGAGTCGAGAGAGCTCGCAGCTTCTCAGGCTGCCGGGCTCATCCGAAGCTCCCGTCCTCGTCGACGAGCCGCGCCGCTCCCCGCGGAGAAGGCCCGGCCGTTCACCTCGCCTGCCCGCTCAGTGACCAGCTCGGGCACCGGGAACGAGACCGCCCGGCAGGAGGCCGAGCCGGCCGGCACCACGACGGTCTCTGACAGCGCCGAGTGACTTGCCGCCTCTGTCAGCACCATCGCGGCAACCGCCCGGCGACGGGGGCCACAGGTCATCGCAGCAGACCACCCGGGTCGTAAACCGCGTGGCCTGCCACCATCGTCGCCGCCACCTCGAAGTCCGGGCGCAGCACGACGAGATCGGCCTGGCCGCCGAGGGCGAGCCTGCCGATGCCGGGCACACCGGCCCGCTCGAGCAGGCGACCGGGGGCGACCGTTGCCGCCGCCAGAGCCTCCTCGAAAGAAAGTCCAGCCCGCGAGAGGAGGTTCGCGACGGCCCGGTCCATCGTGAGCACGCTTCCTGCCAGCGTGCCCGGGTCGTCGGCCAGCTCGACCCGGTCCCCGTCGAGCACGACCTCGACCCTCCCGAGCCGATGGCGGCCGGGCGGGAGCCCGGCGGCCGGCGTGCAGTCGGTGACTGCCACGACCCGTCCGGGGGCGAGACGGGCCACGAGGGCGATGACGGCGGGATGAACGTGGTGGAGGTCAGCCACGAGCTCGAGGCTCACGCCCTCGCGGAGGAGGGCCGCACCGGCGAGCCCGGGCAGGCGGTGGTGCAAGGGCGGCATTGCGTTGAACAGGTGGGTGACGTGGCTGGCGCCCGCCTCGAAGGCGGAGCGGGCCGTCTCGAAGTCGGCGTCGCTGTGGCCGAGGGCGACAACCACCCCGGCTCGCCGGAGCCGGCCGATGAGCTGGGCGGCCCCGGGCAGCTCGGGAGCGAGGGTGAGCATCCGCAGGCTGCCGGAGGCGAGCTCGAGCAGATGGTCGAGCTCGGCGAGGTCCGGCCGCCGCAGGGCCGAGAGGTCCTGGGCACCTCGGCGAGCTCGAGCCAGGAACGGCCCCTCGAGGTTCGCTCCGGCGATCCGCGCCCCTGGTAGCCGGCGCCGGGCGGCTGCCGCGATGGCGCTGACCGAGGCGGCAAGTCGCTCGGCGCTGTCAGAGACCGTCGTGGCGAGCATTGTGGTGGTTCCGTGGGAGGCGTGGAAGGAAGAGATCCGCTCGAGCGACTCGGCGAGAGCGCCGGGATCATCTCCGTTGACGCCTGCACCGTCCCCTCCGTGGACGTGGAGGTCGACGAAGCCCGGCACGACGAGGTGGCCGCTGAGGTCGCGCGCCCCCCGGTCCCGGCTCGCGGGACGGAGAAAGCTCACAAGGCCGCTCGCGGGCTCGACCCCACCCTCGCCCGGCTCGAGGACGCCCTCTCCGGTCACCACCCGGTCGGCCCGCAGCACCAGCTCGGTCATGTCTCGGTAACTTTGCTGAGGCCCTTGGGATGATCCGGATCAAGGCCGAGAGCCCTGGCGAGACTGAGCGCCAGCTGCTGGCCGCGCACGACGGCCAGCACCGGGGCCAGCGATTCGGGTGCCTCGGCGGCCCAGCCGCAGCTCGCCCCTGGGACGGGGCCAACGATCCGCACGTCAGCCCCCCGCTTGGCGAGCTCGACCGAGAGCGAGATGACGTCGGAGGCCGCCGGCCCCGGATGGGCGAGGGCGAGCACCCTGATGCCGCTAGACGCCAGGGCAATCGGCCCGTGTCGCAGGTCAGCCGCCGTGAAGGCCGTGGCGAACAGCGCGGAGGTCTCCTGCAGCTTGAGCGCCGTCTCGGCCGCCGCTCCAGACAGCGGGCCCCGGGCGACCGTCGCGAAACACACAGCGTCGACGAGCCAGGCTGCCAGCTCTTCCGCCGGCCCGCTGTCGGCGAGGACCGCCTCGACCTGGGCGGGCAGAGCCGACCAGGCCGCCTCTCCCGGGTCGAGCCCGCAGGCCGAGGCGAGGAGGGCGAAGGCGGCGATCTCGGCCGTGACGGTCTTGGTCGCCGGCACCGCCAGCTCTTCTCCGACGGAGAGGTCGATGACCGCATCGGCCGCCCGGGCGAGCGAGCTCGTCGGGTCGTTGGTGACGGCAATCGTCCGGGCACCCCGGTGGGCGGCGGCCCTCAGCACGCTCGTGATCTCCGGCGTTCGACCCGACTGGCTGACGGCAACGACGACGTAACCCTCGAAGTCGACCCCGGCTTTGTACAGCGTGTGGAGACTCGGCGAGGCGGAGGCGACCGGACGGCGGGTCGCCATCTCGAGCAGGTAGCGGCCGGTCGTGGCGGCGTGGTCGGATGAGCCGCGGGCGACGACGACGGTTCCGGCGATGCCGCCGGCGAACAGCGGCCCGGTCAGCTCAGCGATCTCCTCCCGCCTGGCGAGGAGCTCGGCGAGGCGGGCGGGCTGCTCCGCCATCTCGGCCGACATGAGGGCACCCGGTCGAGACGCTGGAAAGGAAGTCACCGCTTATCTCCCTCGGCGACCAGCATGCGGCCGAGATCGTAGCGAACCAGGTGGAACTGGTCGAGGTCCTCCATCTGGTTCACGAGCTCGACCTCCTGCTCCATCGGGCAGATCGTCGGGAGCCGGCTCATCGAAGCCAGCCCGCCGGGCCGGCTCGTGGAGAGGTGCCAAGCGGCCGAGCCCCGCCAAGCGACGGCCGGTCGAGAGCTGCCCCGAGCGGGCCGGGCTCACCGGCCCGGTTCACGGTCGCAACCACTGAGGCAGAAGAGGAGGCCGTCTCGAGCGATCTGCACCGACTGGGCCTCCGGCCTGCTCGGCCGTCGTCGTGGCTGGGTGAGCCAACGAGCCGCTACGCCCTACGCTGATCGTGAGAGCTGCTCAGCAAAAGAGCTGGGCGGCGCCGGTAGAGACCGAAGCGTCGCTCGCTCAGAAAGCCGGCAGAGGCGTACAGCCGCCGACCGGCCTCGTCCTCTGGTGCCCAGAGGAACCAAGCCCGCGTATCTCCCCGACTGGACATAGACGCCAGGCTGGCCCTCAGCAGTCGGCCACCGACGCCTCCTCCCCTCTGCTCAGCGCTGACGCCGACGGGCCCGAAGCGGCCGGGCTGATCGACGAATATGTCGCTGGCTGCAAAACCGACGACGGCACCCCGCTGCCTGGCGATCAACACTCGGGAGTGATCGGAGCTCCTCGAAAGGTAGCTGCGCAGCAGTCTCCCCCAGCTAGGTCGGATGCCCTGCGCGAGCGCGAGCAGCCCGGGCAGGTCACCGTCGCGCGGCGGCTCGCAACCAAAGTCCTCGGCGTGCCCCGAGCACTCACCTGCGCCGAGCGCTCTCCCCATCGCGATGGCGGTCCCGTAAAGCTCGAAGCCCGCCCGCTGAAAGAGGCTCGGGGCGCTCGGGTACCGCTCGCTGTCGACGCCAGGGAAGAGGTACCGCTCCTCGTATCCGCCCACAGCCACCTCCTGGCAGCCGCCACCT
The DNA here is from genome assembly GCA_021803215.1 of Actinomycetes bacterium. GTDB lineage: Bacteria > Actinomycetota > Acidimicrobiia > Acidimicrobiales > Bog-793 > JAJZLV01. The sequence goes on from JAJZLV010000098.1 coordinate 7,915, forward strand.
GCCAGCTGCTCGACGGCATGCTCGAGGAGGAGCCGGCCGATTCCTTTGCGGCGATAGCCGGGACGCACGCCGAGCGCCACGATCCAGCCCCTGTGACCGTCCTCCACCTCTTCGGCAGCACTGTGACAGAAGCCGACCAGCTCACTGCCCGCCCACGCCAGCACGAGATCCTCCGGGCAAAAGCCCGGGTCGAGCAGCACCTGCTCTTTGAAGGCTGCTCGGGTGGGAGCATCACCGGGAAGGACCTCTGCGAGCAGGTCGAGCAGCCGCGCCAGAGCGGGCGGGTTGAGGTGGCCGAGGCGGGCCGGAGCGGCGTCAACCACGAGGTCAGCTCTCACTGGGCGTAGATGAGCAGGTCACAGTGGTCTGCCCTCCACCTGTCGAGCTGTGGCTCCCAGCTCCTCTCGATCTCGGCCGGGTCCTGCCCGGAGGTGAGTCGTTCTCTCAGCTCTACCCCGCCGGCCAGCGCATCGAAGAACTCGGGCTCGATCTTCGTCTCGGGGTACAGCTCGAGCGCCAGCGCAATGATGGCGAGGCCGGTCCGCACGGGCTGAAAGCTCGCTGGGTCGCTCAGGTGGATCCCGACGCCCAAGAGCCGCCTCGAAGAGTACGGCCCGGAGCCAGGCACGAGGTGCCTTTCGGAGACGGCTGCTCCGGGGAGGCCGAAAGCTCTCACCGCCCGGGCCCAACGGCCGTCGGCAAAAGGGGCGCCGACGAACTCGAAGGGGCTCGCAGAGCCGCGGCCCTCTGAGAGGGTCGTGCCCTCTACGAGCACGGTGCCGGCGTAGCAGTAGGCAGCCGCCGGCGAGCCCAGATTGGGCGAGGGCGGCACCCACGGCAGGCCGGTCTCAAAGGCACCGGCCGGACGCCTCCAGCCCTCCACCCGCACCACCTCCGGCTCTGGGGACTTGGCATCGGCGGCCCAGAGCAGCGCGAGCTCTCCCACTGTGAGCCCGTGGCGGAGCGGCACCCGGAGCCGGCCTACGAAGGAGGTGAACGCGGCCTCGAGGACCGGCCCTTCGACTTTCATACCGCCGAGAGGGTTCGGGCGGTCGAGCACGACCACCCGGCGGCCCGACGAAGCAGCTGCCGCCAGCACGTCACACATGGTCGAGACGTAGGTGAAGCAGCGGGTACCGACATCCGGCAGGTCTACGAGGACCTCCTCGACGCCGGCCTCGTCCAGGGCGTTGCGAAGCCGGCCCGGGTCAGCGAGGTAGGCGTCGATGACCGGTATCCCGGTTTGCGGGTCGACGTAGTCGGGCTCACTGCCACCGGCGGCGATCGCAGATCGCAAGCCGTGCTCCGGACCGAGCACGCAGCCTACGGGGATGCCCGCCTCGACGAGAGCATCGAGGGTGTGGGTCCCGTCCGGCAGCACGGAGGCTGCCGAGGCCACCAGTGCCGCCCTGGCTCGCGGCCTGCGGCCCGCCCGCGCCAGCAAGCTGACGACTCCCGGCTTGACGGCGCCTGCCGGTCCCATCACCGGTGCTTCTCGCCGGGCCGGCTGTCGTGGCCGATGGCACTGCGGGGCGGACGGTGCCGAACACCACCTGCCGCGGCGGCAGGGACCGCCTCGCAGGCCGCCTGGTCGCACGGCGGCGCGGGGATGCCAGCCACGCAGCTTGTCTCATCGAGCTTGTGAACCTGGCTTGCCGAGGAGAGGCCTCGGCATCCCCGCCGCCCGCTCAGGCAAGGTCCGAGCACGACCGGACGGGGTCGCTGCTCGAAGGCGCTATGACACCTCTCCTCGAACAGGCTCCTTCGAGCTCTGCCTCCCCGAGGAGAGGCTCCGGCTCTTGAGAGGCTGCCTCCAGCCTCGAGCCCCTCGGAGCGGCTGCCGGCTCCGGAGGTCCCTCGGGCCAGGCATGCTGGGCCCGTCGTGACGAGAAGGGAGCTCGCTCGGCCTCCGACCCGCTCGAACGTCTCGGCGGGCCGAGGCTCTTGGTCTGCTCCCCGCCCCAGGGCGCCCGCTTCCCAGCGCTTTGTGGAATGTAACTTGCTTTTGCAGATTTCGACGCTCGTAGGAAATTAGTAACATGAGCCCGAGGCCAGCGCAAGCAGGTACCGAATGGGTCCAAGCCGCTAGAAAGGAGGGACCGTGGCTGCGATAGACGGTTGCCTGCTGGCCGGCGTGGCCGGACGGGAGCTCTCGGAGGACTTGGCCCGCTGGATCGATGAGGGCCTGGCAGGGGTGGTGCTGTTCGCCCGGAACTTCGAGGATCCCGAGGGGTGCCGCCACCTCATAGACGCCTTGCGGGCGAGGCGGGAGGATCTCGTCATCGCGATCGACGAGGAGGGTGGCGACGTCACGCGGCTGCATGCCGCCACCGGCTCCCCGTGGCCCGGCAACCTGGCGCTCGGCGCGGTGGGCGAGCCGGCCACCACCAGGCTGATAGCCGCCTCGATCGGCCGGGAGCTGTTCGAGGCTGGGGTGACGCTCGACTTCGCGCCCGTCGCGGACCTGGTCGGACCCGAGACCGACTCGGTCATCGGCACGCGCTCGTTTGGCGGCGATCCCTGCCAGGTGGCGGCACACACGGCGGCCTTCGTCCGAGGCCTGCAGGGTGCCGGCGTGGCGGCCTGCGCCAAGCACTTCCCCGGTCACGGCGCCGCCACCGCAGACTCCCATCGGGGGCTGCCCACCGTAGCGCTCTCACCGGAGTGCCTTCGCAGGGATCACCTGCTCCCGTTCGCGGCTGCTGTGGCAGCGGGTGTTGCCGCTGTCATGACCGCCCATGTGCGCTACCTCTCGCTCGACCCAGATGCGCCGGCAACTCTCTCCAAGCCGGTCCTGTCGCTGCTCCGAGAGGAGCTCGGCTTCGAGGGCGTTGTGGTGAGCGACGCGCTCGAGATGGCAGCGATCAGCCGGAGCCGTGGAATGGCGGCAGGTGGACTGGCTGCGCTTGACGCGGGAGTCGACCTCCTCTGTCTCGGGAGCGAGGTGGCGGGCCAGCGGGAGACTCGCGATGCGATGCTGACCGCCCTCCGGCATCAGGCGCTGGCCGAGCGGCTCGCCGAGAAAGCCGACCGCGTCCACCGCCTCGCGGTGCTGTCGCCGCCGGCGGGGGGAGCAGCCGGGCGGGAGGAGGGCGACCGTGAGGCCGCCCCGACCCTGGCCTTGGAGGTGGCCCGTCGGGCCCTCGTCGTTGACCTCTGCTCCGAGCTCCCGGCCCTAAAGCCGCTCGTCCTGCTCGACGCCCGCCCGAGAGGCGCCTCCGGCATCGGGCGTACCCCGGCTCGTCTCCTGACCGCCCTCTCGGCGGCAGGCTTGCCGGTCCGCGCCAGCGATGCATCGCCTGGTGAGATGAGCGACCTCGGGCCAAAGGAGCTGCCGCTCCTCGTGGTGCAGGACGCCCATCTCGATCCCGCCCAGCAGGCCCGCCTGAGGGCGCTGCTGGCAGCACATCCCGAGGCGCTCGTGGTGGGGGTCGGAACCGACCACGATGCGGGGCTGGCACCGGGACGCTACCTCGGGACGAGGGGTGGCGCACCGCCCAACCTGGCTGCGCTGGCAGAGGTTCTCGCGGTGGGATTGAGCGGTGGATGAGGCGCGGCTGGCACCCGGGCTCCGGCGGTCCGAGCCGGTCCTCGGAATCGACTGCGGCGGCAGCAGCACCCGTCTGGCGGTGGTGGCGGAGGGGCGGGTCGTGGGTCGTGGGAGGGCCGGGCCCTTCAACGCCCTCTTGCAGTCGGGGGCTGCCGCCGAGCTGGCCGCCATCATCGGTCGCCACAAGGTCGTGGCTGCCGGGATCGGGCTACCCGGCGTGCGAACTGCGGCTCTCGCCCTCGAGCTCAGCCAGCACCTCTCGGCGGCCGCCGGACTCCCGGTGACGGTCTGCTCGGATGCCGCCGCCGCCCATCTCGGCGCCTTTGGCGGAGGATCGGGCGTCGCTGTCGTGAGCGGCACCGGCTCGGTCGCTCTCGGGATCGATGACGAGGGACGAGAGGCATGGGCAGGAGGCCACGGCTTTCTCCTCGGGGACGAGGGAGGCGCCTACTGGATCGGGCGTCAGGCGGTCCGTCGCGCCCTGCGGGCAGTCGACGGAGTCGAGCCAGCGAACGCTCTGACGGCTCTCGTGGAGGCCGCCGCCGGCTGCGAGCTCGAGGCTCTCGTCGCCGCTCTCCACCGGGCTCCGGGGGATCGGTCTCTCCTCGCCCGCCTGGCCCCGGCCATCGCCGGGAGCGCCCTGCCCGAGGCCATCGAGGTCCTCGAGGCTGCCGGTCGAGCGCTGGGCGAGCTGGCCGACGCCGTCCTCGGCCGCCTCGGCCCCCTGCGGGTCTGCGGCGTCGGCGGGGTCTTCGCCTCGAGCTACGTCCGGACCGCCTTCGCGACGGGCCGGGAGGTGGTGGACGCTTGCTTCGAGCCGGAGGTGGGCGCCGCCATGTTGGCGCTCGGTGCTCGGCGGCCGCTCTCGTGACGGCCGCCGAGCCGTTCGACGAGGATCGGCTGCTTGCGAGTGTCGAGCTGTTGCGCGAGGCCGTTGCAGCCCGCGAGGTCCCCGGAGCTGTCCTTGCCGTGGGTGTCGGGCCGCGGACAGTGTGCAGTGTGGCGGCCGGCCACCTCGGGACAGCCGCCGACGCCCCAGCTGTCCGCACCAGCACCCCTTTCGATCTCGCATCACTGACGAAGGTGGTGGCGACCCTGCCGGCGGTCCTTTGCCTGGTCGAAGCCGGCGAGGTGCATCTCAAGAGTCGCGTCGACCCGCTTCTGCCTGCCTTCGGTGACAAGGGGGCACGCCGGGAGGTGACGATCGAGAGCTTGCTGACGCACACCTCGGGACTGCCGAGCCACCGCGAGTACTTCCGCCAGCTGCGCGGCCGGCTCCTTTCCGCAGCCGCCTGCCGGGAGGAGCTCGAGAGCCCACCCGGCAGCGCCGTTCGCTACTCCGACGTCGGGTTCATCGTGCTCGGAGAGGTGGTGGCCGCCGTGACGGGCCGCCCGTTCGAGGACGCCGTGCGCGAGCTGGTCTTCGAACCTCTCGGGATGAGGGCGACAGGCTTCTGCCCGCCGCCGGCGGTGGCGGCCCGCACTGCCCTGACGACCGAGCCGGAGACGGGGCGGCCGGCTGCAGGTGAGGTGCACGATGAGAACTGCGCGGCCCTTGGCGGCGTCTCGGGGCACGCCGGCCTCTTCGGGGAGGCCGGCGACCTGGCCCGCTATCTGGCCGCCTGGGCCGCACCGGGGGTCCTTGTCGGAGAGGAGCTCTGGGAGAGGGCACTCTCATGCCAGACCCACGGCCTCGGCGGCCACCGTGGCCTCGGGTGGGTCAGGCGGGGCGACCCCTATGACCACATGGGTCGCCTCTGGCCGCCGAGCGCCGTCGGCCACACAGGGTTCACTGGGACCAGTCTGGCCCTCGACCCGGTGAGCGGGATCTGGCTGGTGCTGCTCACCAATGCCGTCCATCTCGGACGGGGTCGGGCGCCGATCATGGAGCTCCGCCGCCGCCTGCACGACTCGGTGGCGAGCGCTGTCGATCTGCCAGGCTGGGCGGGGAGCCGGTGAGGCGCTCGGCGCTCGCAGGGCCGCGGGCGGGCTGGTCTCGCCTCGGGCGGAGCTCGAGCACCCGCCTTGGAGGCTCCCGATCGGCGCCGGTGGAGGCCTACCGCTCTCCCGCCCTGGCCGGCAACACGAAAGCCACCCACCCGCCGGCCGCCTGACTCCGCAAGAGCCTCTGGACCCTTCGATCACCTTCTTGCTCCTCGCCCCGACGGCCCGCCGGAGCCCACCCACTCCGAGGGGAGCCTGAATGCCAGGGTCGACCGAGTCGACCGGCGACCCGGGCCGGGCGCGCCGCGGCGCCGCCGGCCAGGTCTCTGCCTCCCGCAGACAGCTGAAGTGTCATCCGAGCGACGCTGGCCGGGCGACGGCCTCGGCGACCCGCCAGGGTCCGGCGCGCCCGCTCTCCCCGCCCGGCGAGGGCCGAGACCCTCTTCGAGCTGAGCTCCTCTCGGACGCGGAGCCGCTGTCACAGGCTCACAGCGGCAAGGGTGACCAAGGTAATGGCGACGCACTCTGGTCTGGCGGCGGGAGCTCGCCCGGCAAGGCCCCCTTCCGCCCGAGCGATGCCCTAGGGTGGAGGTGAGCCAGGCTCGGACAGCTATTGCCGTAGCTAGTTCTACTTGCGACATAATTTTTCGGAATTCATTGACCATGTCTGTCACGCTCTCGTAAACTCCTGCCGAACAGGCCCGGTATAGACGCGGAGGCGCTCAGCCATGCACACATCCCTCTGGAAAAAGGCTCTGGCCCTCGGCGCCGTCGCCCCGATGCTCTTGGCCGCCTGCAGCAGTGGGGGGAAGGCCGCCTCGGCTTCAAACGGCGGGATCTTCACAACGGTGAACGAAGCCCATCCGATCACCGCCGGTGCTCCGATGAACCCGTTCAACGCGAGCGGCAACACCTTCGACAGCTATGACCAGCTCGAGCTCGGCTACTCCGCCTTCAGCCCGACCAACCCGAACGCCAGCTTCCCAGCGCTGGCCGCCAGCTGGTCGCTGGGCGCGAACGGCAGCCTGACCGTCCACCTGCAGCCGAAGGCACGCTGGTCGAATGGGGCGCCGGTCACCGCCAGGGACGTGAAGGACTCTGTGGCCATCGCCTTCACCCAGGGCACGCAGCCGTCGAACCTGGCTTCGGTCACGATCCTTGGGCAAAAGGAGATCCGCTTCAACACCATACCCGGTACGACCAACCAGCTCTTTACTGCGGAGGTGCTCGCCACCACGGTCGTCCCAGCCTCGGTCTACGGCAAGGAGCTGCCCTCCAACATCTGGTCGACCATCACCGCCTCGACCTACACCGGAAGCAATCCGGCCAGAGCGGCCGCCGCCCGCAAGGCCCAGGCGACCCTCACCGCCCTCGGCAAGAAGATCGCCGCCTTCGCGCCGGCCAAGGACGTGAGCGCCGGGCCTTTCGTCCTCGTCCGGCTCAACCCGGGCGAGGCGTTGCTCACCGCCAACCCCTACTTCTGGGCGCGCTCGAAGATCGCGCCGAAAGAGGTCGTGATGCGGAACTACACGGGGAACCAGCAGATCTGGAACTACCTCATCGCCGGGCAGCTTGATGCCGCGCCTTACACCGCTATGCCAACAAATGTGCTGGACGAGATCCTTCGCACCGCCGGCAACAAGGAGCTGAAGTCACCTGCCTACGTGGCCGCCTCGCTGGCGTTCGACGAGAAGGACTACCCCTACGGCCTCACCGCCGTCCGGCAGGCGATCGCCTACGTGCTCAACCGCAAGCAGATCACCAAGGTGGGCGAGTCCGTGAGCGGACAGCCCGTCCGCTACCAGACAGGCATCATCGACTCCATCGCACCGAAGTGGCTCTCGCACCAAGAGCTCGCCAGCCTCAACCCCTACAGCCTGGATCCGGCCAAGGCAGCCGCGCTCCTCAAGTCGGCCCACTTCACCAAGCGGGGCGGCCAGTGGTACCTGCCAAGCGGCAAGCCATGGACAATGAGCATCGAGTCGGTGAGCGGCTTCAGCGACTGGATCGCGGCCGGCAAGTTCATGGCGAGCGAGCTCTCCTCCTTCGGCATTCCGACCACCGAGTCGATCGCGCCCGACTATGCGACCTACCTGGCGAACCTCGCCAAGGGCGACTACCCGGTTGCCTTCTGGCTGACGGCCCTCGGTCCCTCGGTGGCCGACGCCTACGACCGGATCTGGGGTCCGAACGACGGCTTCGTTGCCGTCGGCAACACGGTCCAGCACCACACCGCCGGCAACTGGATGAACACGCCGACCAGCTATGACCTACCCTCCATCGGAAGAGTCCAGCCTGGCACGCTCACCGGCGAGCTAACGGCGCTGACCGGCTCGGCCGCCAAGGCGGCCGTGGCCAAGCTGGCGGCGGCCGACAACGCCGAGCTGCCGGTGATCGGCCTGTGGGACTACGTGAATGTCCAGTTCGTCAACGACAAGCACTTCACCGACTGGCCGGTCGGGAAGCCCGGCCTGCTCAACGACCCAGCCGGAGTCTGGATGATGCAAGGGTACGTGCACGCGAAGTGAACGACCTGAGTCTCGCTGACGGCCGGCAGGCTCATCCGGCGACGCTGGCACCAGCTCTCACCAGGGTTCCTGCCGGTCTGCGAAGTGGTGCCTGCTAGTCCCCCGATCGCGGCGCAGAGCACCGGCCGGGGGGCGGGCGCCCGGAGGCGGAGGCTGAAAGGAGTCGCCCGCCGCCTGGGCGCCCGCATCGTGGCGGCGCTCGTGATGATCTGGGCCGTGGCGACACTCACCTTCTTCCTCGTGCACGCCCTCCCGGGCAATCCCGTCCAGGTGCAGTACGAGACCCTCATCAGCCACGGCGTGCCGCCCGCCCAGGCCCTGAAGGAGACGAGGATCATCTACGGCTTCGTCTCGCACGAGCCGGTCGTGAGCCAGTACGGGAGCTACCTCTGGCAGCTGATCCACTTGAACCTCGGTAAGTCGATCTCCTACTCAGGCGTGAGCGTGAGCCACCTCGTCCTGTCCGCCGCCCCTTGGACGGTGATCCTCGTACTGAGCGGCGTGCTTGTCAGCTTCCTCCTCGGAGTGCTGGCCGGGGCTGTCGCAGCGGTGCGCCGGACGAGCAAGCTCGGTGACCTGCTGAGCGTCTCGGGCTCCTTGCTCCACGGCATTCCCCAGTTCGTGATGGCCGTCCTCCTCGCCTACGTCTTCACGACCCTGCTGCCCGTCTTCCCCTTCGGCGCCCCCTACAACATCACCGTCACCCCAGGATGGAACCTCGGGTACATCGGCTCGCTCGTGACCCATGCCGTCCTACCGGTCTTCGCCTACGCACTCTCGAGCTACGGCGGTTGGATGCTCTCGATGAAGTCGAGCGTCGTCTCGGTTCTCGGCGATGACTTCGTGCTCGCCGCCGAGCTGCGGGGCCTCAAGCCACTCACGCAGCTCCGCTACGTCGCCCGGAACGCCCTCCTGCCCCTTTTCACGGTCCTTGCCCTCTCGATCGGCTTCATGTTCGGTGGATCGATCTTCATAGAGGACGTCTTCGACTATCCCGGCCTCGGTCACCTCTTGCTGGCCTCGATCAGCGCCCGCGACTACCCCCTCATGAGCGGCACCTTCCTGCTCATCACGGTGGCCGTCATCTTGAGCAATCTGCTTGCAGACCTCCTCTACACCCTGATCGACCCGCGAGTGCGCGGTCAGGCCTCGTGACCACCGCAGCGACCGAGCTCCCCGCCCCGTCGGTCGGCAGGCCGCCGCGGGGCCGGCGTTATCGGGGTGGCCTCCTCGCCGTCGCCGGCAAGGCGCTGCTGCGGACGCCCGGCCGGGTGGCGGGCGTGGTCATCATCGTCGGCTTCGCTGTCATGGGCTTCGTCGGGCCGTGGCTCTACCCGCACAACCTGCCGGTCAACGCCAACGCCATCTATGCCGGTCCCAGCCTGGCCCACCCTCTCGGGACCGACTTCGAGGGCACAGACGTGCTCGCCCTGCTCGTCACCGGGGCTCGCTACGTCTTGTTGTCGGCGGTGGTCGCCGGGTTCGTCGCGGTCGTCGTCGGCACCACCATCGGTCTCGTCGCCGGCTACCTGAGAGGGCTGGCCGACCTCGGCCTCTCTCGCTTCACGGACTTCGCTCTCACCGTGCCCGGCATCCCCCTGCTCGTGGTTCTCTCGACCGTGTACCGCTTCACCTCCCCCTACATGATGGGCGTCGTGCTCGGCTTGACTGGCTGGGGCGGGCTGGCCCGAGCCGTGCGCTCCCAGGCCCTGTCTCTTCGCGAGCGCCCCTTCCTCGAAGCGGCCAGGGGTCTCGGCCTCCCGCTCCGCCACATACTCTGGCGCGAGCTGCTCCCGAACATCGCCCCGTATGTGGCGATGAACCTCCTGCTCGCGGTGATCGGCTCCATCTATGCCGAGACCGGCCTGTTCTTCCTCGGCGTCCTGCCCGCCCAGGTGAACAACTGGGGTGTGATGCTGAACCTGGCCGTCTTCTCCGCCGGCGCCATCGGCAGCCCGCAGGCGCTCACCTACCTCCTCGCCCCTCTCGTGTCGATCCTCCTTTTGACCCTCGGAATCGTCCTCGTGCTCGACGCGGTCGACGAGATGTTCAATCCCCGGCTGAGGACGCTGTGAGGCGCCGCCCATCTCGCGCCGCCCATCTCGGCAGCGGCGCCGGCGACACGGAGGAGTTCGAGGGCCTGCGGGTGCGTGGCCTCACCATCGTCTACGGGACCGAGGCCGGCGAGCTGGCGGCCGTACGCCAGGTCGACCTCGACCTGCAAGCGGGCACCATCACGGGATTGGTCGGCGAGTCGGGCTCGGGCAAGTCGACGCTCGCCCTTGCGATGCTGAACGCCGTCCCCTCCCCGGGCAGGATCACGGCCGGATCCGTCACGATGAGCGGCATAGGCGACATCACGCGCTTGAGGGGCCGAGCTCTGCGCGAGGTCAGGGGCGGGGTCCTCGGCTACGTCTTCCAGGCCTCGCAGAACTCTCTCAACCCGCTGAAGCGGGTCGGCGCCCAGCTCCTCGACCTCGCCCGCTCCCATGGCGTCCCACAACCCCGCCTCATCCTCGGCGAGGCGCAGCGGCTCTGCGAGCGGATGGGATTGGACGCCACCCGGGTGCTCTCCTCCTATCAGCACGAGCTCTCGGGCGGCATGCGCCAGCGAGTCGGCATCGTCTTCGCCCTCGTGCTCAACGCCAAGGTCCTCATCCTCGACGAGCCGACGACGGCGCTCGACATGCTGAGCCAGGCAGCCGTCCTCCAGGTCGTGCGTGAGATCCATGCCGAGCGGCGCCTTGCGACCGTGGTCATCACCCACGACATCGCCGTCGTGGCCGAGATGGCCGACCGAGTGGTCGTGACCTACGCCGGTCGGATCGTCGAGTCGGGAGCGACGGGCGATGTCCTGCGGCATGCCGCCCATCCCTACACGAGAGCGCTCCTTCGCTCGATCCCCCGGATCAGCGGTGACATCTCCGCCGCCGAGCCGCTGCCGGGCCGCCCGCCTGACCTTGCCTCGATCCCCACGGTCGGCTGCGTCTTCCGGGCGCGCTGTCCCCTGGCGCTGCCGATCTGCTCCGAGGTCGATCCAGCTACGGTCAGCGTCGGGCCGGGCCATGCCACCGCCTGCCACCTGGCGGCCGGACCGCTGGCCGTGCCGGAGCGGACCGAGGAGGTGGCCGGGTGATCGAGGTGCGCGGGCTCTCGAAGACCTTCGCCGGGCGGGGAGGGCTCCTCGGCCACCGGGCCGTCCCGGCCCTGCGTGAGGTGGACCTCCGGCTTGCTTCCGGCGGAGCCGTCTCGGTCATCGGCGAGTCCGGCTGCGGCAAGACCACTCTCGGGCGGATCCTCTGCGGGCTCGAGAGCTACGACTCCGGCTCTCTTCTCATCGAAGGACGTGAGGCGAAACAGATGAGCCTCGCGGAGCGCCGGGAGCGCTTCCAGCGGATCCAGCTCATCCATCAGGACCCCTACTCGGCGCTCAACCCGACCCGCACGGTCCGCCAGACCATGCTCGCCTCCCTCCGCCTCCGGGCCTCGGCCACGAACCGGAGCAAGGCGTGGACCGAGAGGCGCGCCGCCGAGCTGCTGGAGCTCGTCGGCCTGGACCCCTCCTACTGCCTGCCTCGATACCCCCACATGCTCTCGGGCGGTATGCGCCAGCGGGTGGTCATCGCCCGGGCCCTCACGGTCGATCCAGAGGCGCTCGTGGCCGACGAGGCCGTCGCCATGATCGACGTCTCGCTCCGTCTCGGGATACTCGGCATTCTGAGGAGGCTGCGAGCCGATCTCGGGCTCTCCCTCCTTTTCATCACCCACGACGTGGCGGCCGCCCGCTACGTCGGGGAGGACGGCCAGCTCTACGTCCTCTACCGGGGGCAGGTGGTCGAGCAGGGTCCCGTCGACGAGATCGTGCAGCGGCCGACCCATCCCTACACCCAGTGCCTGCTGTCGGCCATCCCGGTCATGCGGGGGCTGGAGCGTCCCGGTCCCGACCGCCTCGTGCCGCTCCGCCCGCTCGACGACAACGTCGAGCCGCCCGGCTGCCTCCTCGCCGACCGCTGCCCACAGGCTCAGGACGACTGCCTGCTCGGCCGGCCTCCGCTGCTTCCTGCCGGGGCTGCAGGGCACCTGCACGCCTGCCTCCACCCCGAGGCCCGTTCGGTCGTCGCCATCCCTGAGCAAACCGCCTCGAGCGGGCGCTGAGCAAACCGCCTCGAGCGGGCGGCTAGGCGCCGGCGTACCGCCGGAAAAGACGCTCCTCGTCGAGCCAGGGCTTCTCATCGAAGCGGGCGATCTCAACCCTGCAGCCGGTCCGCGGGGCGTGCACCATCTCCCCCTCGCCTCTCACGATCCCGACGTGGTGAACTGGCTCGCCTGGACGGGCGAAGAGCACCAGATCTCCCGGCCGGGCCTCCTCGGCGGCAAGGGCGGTGCCAGAGGAGGCCTGATCGTGGGCGTCGCGCGGGACGGCGATGCCGAGCCGGCGGTGGACGAGGGCGACAAGCCCCGAGCAGTCCACCCCGTAGCCCGACAGGCCGCCCCACAGGTAATCGAGGCCGAGGAAGCGCTCCGCCTCGGTCACAACCAGTTGGCCTCCTTTGCGCGGGGTGTCGAGCAGCTCCTCGCAGCGACCCTCTCCGCCGCCCGGCAAGAGGATCCGATCGGGAGCTCGACGACCTCCTCGGGTGCGCAGCCAGGTGCCGTAGCTGAGGCCCACCGGCCCGGCCGCCGTCTCAAGCACACCGCTCGGAAAGCTGGCGACAGCCCCGGCCAGGGCACCGGCCCGGCCCTCCTCTGCGACGAGGTGGGAGAGCGGCACCCATCCCGGGTAGCCCTGGGCGTCGAGCGAGGAGGGCTGCTCGGGCAGAACGACCGCGCCATAGCCGGCGCGCTCGTCGATCACCCTGACTGGCTCGTCGAACAGCCCATGGGTGAGGACCCGTCCAAGTAGGCCGCGGCGGGCCGGGAGGTCAAGGCTGCTCACCCAGGCTGGGTAGTCCGGCACGGGCGCAACGGCCAGGTGGTCGTCCGGTCGTGGGGCGCGGGGCTCGGACCAGACGACCGTGACCGGTACCGCGATCCGGTGGCTCGCGGCCGGCGGCTGCGCGCCAGGGCTCACGACTCTCCGCCCGAGCTCTGGCGCCGGCGCGCCCTGCCGAACGGCTCTGGGGCGGCGAGCGCCGGGAGGCGGAGCCGGCGCCCTCTCATCGCCGGCCAGAGCCCTCCTCCTGGCGGACCTCGAGGACCCTGGCGTGCAGGCGCGAGGCGAGGTAGCGCACCGCGCTCCGGGCGCTCGCCCAGTCGGGGAAGCCCTCGGTACAGATGGCCATGGCGTAGGCCGGGCCGCCCGGTGGCCAGACGAGGGCCGCATCATGGAAGAGGCCCTCTACCCAGCCGTCCTTGCTGCCGGTCAGAACGCCGGGGGGCAGCCCGGCGGCGATCCCGTCGCGCGAGCGCTGCCGCCGGAGGAGTCCGATCATCGCCTCGGTCGAGTCGGGCCCGGCCACAGCGCCCGATCCGATGGCAGCAAGGAGACGGCAGAGGTCGAGCGGGGTGACGATGTTCCTGCGTCCGGCCGCCTCGGCCCGGCGGTCGCCGATGGCCCGCTCGAGGCGAGAGGCGCCGGCCCCAAGAGCCGAGAGGGTGCCCTCAAGGCTGTCGAGCCCGATCCGCCCGATCAGCACGTTGGTTGCCTCGTTGCTCGAGAGGGTGATCATCCGCTCGAGCAGCTCGTCTATCCTCAGGCGCTCGCCGACGGCACCGAGCAGCTCGGGGTCGCGGTCCGCCTCCTCGAGGCAGTAGGGCCGGCGGTCGACGGCGCTCGGGAAGCTGGCGGGCAGGACGAGCCTCTCATCGAGCCGGAGGATGCCGGCGTCTCGCTGGCGGAAGAGCTCGGCGAGGACCACCAGCTTCATCGTGCTGGCGGCGTAATGGGGACGCTCGGGAGAGTCCCCGGCGATGAGCCTGCCCTCGAGGTCTGTGCAGGCGTAGTCGATCCTCCCCGCTCTCCCGGAGGCTCCTCGAGTCACGGTGGGGCGCCGCCTCGGCCCGCCCTCACTGGCCGGGCCGGTGGGTTCGCCGCCTCGCCGGCTCGCCGGCTCGCCACTGGCCGCCCCGCACCCGCTTGGTCTGAGCGGCGGCGAAGGTGCGCTCGAGCGCCAGCTTTGTCTTGCCAGGATCTGCTCGGGCGAGGAGGACGAAGATGCAGTCGACAACCGTCAACTGGGCGATTCTGCTGGTCATGGCCCCGGCCCGGAAGGCGGTCTCGCGCGCCGCGGTGTGGATGGCGAGCGAGGCGACCGAGGTGATCGGTGAGCGCGGGAAGTTGGTGATGGCGATCGTGGTGGCGCCGTTCTTGCGGGCCTCCACGAGGGCATCGATCGTGTCGACGGTAGTTCCCGTGTGTGAAAGGCCGACTGCGACGTCACCAGGACCGAGGAGCGCCGCCGAGGTGATCCCGAGGTGGGCGTCGGGCCAGGCGAACGCCAGCTTGCCGATCCGGTGGAGCTTCTGTTGCATGTCCGCCGCCGCATAGCCGCTCGCACCGACGCCGTAAAGGTCTATCCGGCGTGCCGTCCTCAGCGCCTTCACGACCTTCTCGAGCACCTCGACATCGAGGTTGGCAGCCGTGTCCTCGACCGCCTTGGCATCGGCGTAGGCGATCTTCTTCACGACCTCGGCGGCGCTGTCGTTCGGCTGGATGTCACTGGTCGCCTCGGCCGCCGAGGCGTCGCCTGTCACCGCCGCCACGAGCGCCAGCCGCAACTCGGGGTAGCCCCCGAGCCCGAGCTGGCGACAAAAGCGCATGACGGTCGTCGAGGAGGTGTCGCAGCTGCGGGCGAAGTCCGAGATCGACTGCATGGCGGTACCGGCCGGGTCGGCCAGCACGGCATCGGCCACCCGACGCTCAGCCGGCGCCAGATCCGGCAGGAGGGCCCGCACTTTGACGAGCACTCCCTCCGACAGCGTCATGGTCCGCGGCTTGCGCCCGGCTCGCGGCCGGGCGGTGGCAGAACCGGCTCTTCCAGCTGGAGCGGCGCTCATCGGCCCTCATCTTCTCCCAAGAGAGCCAGCGCCTGGCGGACGTTGCCATGGGCCGAATCGAGCGCCCCCGCCACCTCGACCGCGGAGCGCCCCGAGAGCAGAGAGGCAAGAGCGAGCCGGAGGTCGCCTTCGCAGCGCGTGAGCTCGGTGGCGCAGCGGTCGGTCGAGAAGCCGCTCGCCTCCGCGAGGATCCGGACCTGGCGGAGGCGGAGCTTGCTGTTGAGCCCCTGGACGGCGACCATCAGGTTCGAGTAGGTGAAGCCGAGGCGCACCATCGCAGCGGTAGACAGGCTGTTCAGAACGAGCTTGTGCGCCGTGGCCGCCTTGAGGCGGGTCGAGCCGGCGATGGCCTCCGGACCGGTGTCGGTGATGACGCACAGGTCGGCCAGGGCCGCGACCGGAGCCGAGGGGTTGCTGCTGACGAGCACGGTGCGGGCCCCAGCTGCCCTCCCCGCTTGCAGGGCGCCGGCGACGTAGGGTGTCCGGCCGCTCGCCGTGACCCCGACCACGACGTCGGCCGGGCCGACACCTGAGGCGCTGGCAAGGCCGAGCAGCTCGTCGTCCTCCACCCCCTCGCGAGCCACCTGCATGGCATCTTCCCCGCCGGCGGGGTGAGCGACGACGCTCCCCGCCGGCAAGCCGAACGTCGGCGGCACCTCGGCCGCATCGAGGACCGCGATGCGCCCGGAGCTACCGGCGCCGA
>JAJZLV010000011.1 GCA_021803215.1 Actinomycetes bacterium
CGCCTCGGCGATGCCTGCGCCGGCCACCACGACGCCCGAGAGCAATCCGTCCAGCAGCCCTTCCAGGCCCGGCCGGGTGCCACGCACGTGGCCGCGAAGCGACTCGGCCCCGCTCGACCGGAGCGTGGGGGCCTCGGGAGCAAGGCCGGCCGGCAGGACAGCTCCCTCGCTCCCGAGGCTTTGGAGATGGGCTATGGCCCCCTTTGCCTCCTCGAGCCCGAGGACGACGACGGCCGTGAGCGACTCCTCGACAGCCGCCTCGAAGGCTCGCTCGTAGCCCGGCTCCACGGCCACGACGTCCGCCAGGGTCCCGAGCACGCCAGGACGACCGGCCAGGCGCTCGAGGCCGGCCCGGGTGTGAGCCTCGCCGAGGGCCTCTCGCAGCGCTTCGGCCCTCGCATGCAGGCCCCGGGCCTCTTCGGCCGCCTGGCGGGCCTCCTGCTCGCGCCGCGTGACCTCGTCGGCTGCCTGGCTCTCGGCCCGCTCGGCAGCCGCCAGCGCCGCCCGAGCGGCCGCGGCCGCCTCCGCCAATGCCGGCGCCTCGGCCGTGAGGCGGGCCAGGTCGCCATCGAGCTCCCTGCGCTGGCGGACCGCGGAGGCGAGCTGCTCGCCCGCCCGGGCCAGCTGCTCGCGAGCCTGGGCGAGCTCTCGCAGGGCGGCATCTCTGGCAGCCCGCAGCTCGTGGGCCGGGGTCCCCTCCTCGCCGCGCGTCTCCTGGGGGAGCGCTATGGCGGCCCTCTCGAGCTCCGCCTGGCGCTCTTCGAGCGCGGCCGCTTCGGGTGCGAACTCGGCGGCGGCGGCGGCGGCGAGCTCGATCTCGCGAGCCAGCCGGGCGGCCTCTGCCTCCAGGGAAGAGACGACGTCAGCCTCGCTCGAGGCCTGCAGGGCGGCCTCGACCCGGCGGCGGCGCTCCTCGATCACGTTGGCGACCCCGCGGGAGCGCTCTAAGAGGCGCTCGGCGGCCGAGAGCTCGGCCATCACCTCGCTCGCCTGCTCTTGGGAAAGCGCCGCGTCGCCGGCCGTCACCTGCTCGTCGAGGCGGGCGAGGCGCGAGGCGAGGTTGGACTCGGTCGCAGACAAGGTGCCCCGGCGCTCCTCGTTGGCGCCGAGGCGCTGCTGGAGGGAGTCGACCTCCCGCCCGGCCAGGTAGGCCCGGAGAGCCGACAGCTCCTCGACGAGCGCTCCGTGGCGCCTGGCCGCCTCGGCCTGGCGCTCGAGCGGCCTGAGCTGGCGCCGCACCTCGCGCGCCAGGTCCTGCAGCCGCAGGAGGTTGGCCTCGGTCGAGTCGAGGCGGCGCTCGGCCCGCTCCCGCCGGCGGCGGTACTTGAGGACGCCGGCCGCCTCTTCGATGACCGCCCGGCGATCCTCGGGCCGGGCGTCGAGGATGCTCGCCAGCTGGCCCTGGCTCATGATGACGTGCTGCTGGCGGCCGACCCCGGCGTCGGAGAGGAGCTCTTGGATGTCGAGCAGCCGGCAGGAGGCGCCGTTCATCGAGTACTCGCTCTCACCGGTGCGAAAGAGGGTCCGGGTGATCTTGACCTCTGCCAGGTCGACCGGCAGGCGCCGCGAGCTGTTGTCGATCGTGATGCTCACCTCGGCCCGGCCGAGGGCGGGCCGCTTGGCGGTGCCGGCGAAGATCACGTCGTCCATCTTCGAGGAGCGGACGATGCGCGGCCCCTGGGCCCCGAGCACCCAGGCGACGGCGTCGACCACGTTCGACTTCCCCGAGCCGTTCGGGCCCACCACGACCGTCACACCCGGCTCGAACTCGAGCGTCGTCGGGTCGGCGAACGACTTGAAGCCACGCAGCGTGACGGACTTGAGGTGCATGGCGTCCTCACCATATCTCGGCAAGCCGCCGAGTTCAGTGGATCTCGGAAGCTCCCCTCAGCGCTGGCAGTCGGGGCAGCAAAAGGCCGTCCGAGCACCGAAGCGGACCCTCGCGACAGTCCCCCCGCAGCGCGGGCAGTCCTCGCCTGCCCGGTCGTAGACACAGTGCTGAGCCTGGTAGTCCCCGGGCTCTCCCAGCAGGTCGCGGTAGGAGGCGTCCCGCAGTGAGGAGCCCCGCGCTCGTACGGCAGCCCGCAGGACCGAGCGGGTCCTTCCCGCCAGGCGACGGGCCTCCTCGGGCGTGATCGAGGCTGACTGGCGATCGGGCCGGACGGCCGCCGCGAAGCAGATCTCGTCGGCGTAGATGCTCCCGATGCCGGCTATCGCCCGCTGGTCGGTGAGGACCGACTTGAGGGGGCTGCGCCTCTTGGCGAGTATCTCCCGGAGCTGGGCGGCCGAGAGCCCCTCGGCCACCGGGTCGGGGCCGAGGGCGTCGAAGATGGCCGGCAGGCCGTCTGGCCTGACGTCGTCTGTGACGAACCACTCGCCGAAGGTCCTCGGGTCGGTGAAGCGGAGCTCGCTCAGGTCGTCGAGCTCGACCACGACATGGGTGTGCTTGGGCGCCGCCAGCTCCCGGGGTCGCTCCACCCATGCCAGCTGGCCGCTCATGCGGAGGTGGACCACGAGCACCTGGCCGTCGTCGAGCGGGATCGAGAGGAACTTCCCCCGCCGCTCGGGCGGGCCGAAGCGGCGGCGCTCGAGGCGGGCGACGAGCTCTCTCGGGTCCTGGCGGCGGACGGTGCGCCGCCCGCTCACCTTCACCTTCTCGGCCCGGCGACCCGGCAACACCTTCTCGAGGCCCCGCCGGACGGTCTCGACCTCCGGAAGCTCAGGCACGCCCGGCGGAGAGCGGAAAGCCCTCGAGACCCCCAGCGGCACCGGCCAGGGCGGTGAGGGCGTCCTGGGCGGCCCTTCTCTCGGCGTCCTTCTTGGAGCCGCTCTCGCCCTCGCCGACCCGGCGGCCACAAAGGATGGCGACGGCGGTGAACCGCTTGGCGTGGTCGGGACCCTTCTCGGTGACCGCGTAGGTGGGCGCCCCGTAGCCAAGGTGGGCCGACATCTCCTGCAGCTGGTTCTTCGGGTCGCCGAGGCGGGCCTCGGAGGCGACCAGCGAGACCTCCGGCCCGACGATCTCCTCGACGAAGCTCTGGGCGCCGGCGAAGCCGGCCGAGAGGTAGACGGCCCCGATGACCGCCTCGAAGGAGTCGACGAGGATCGAGGCCTTGTCCCGCCCGCCCGAGGCCTCCTCGCCCTTTCCGAGCAGGAGCCTCTCGCCTATCCCGAGGCGGCGAGCGAGCGGGGCGAGGCCGAAGGTCGAGACGACGGCCGCCCGCACCCTCGCCAGGTCGCCCTCGGGCAGGTTCGGGAAAGCCCGGTATAGATGGTCGGTCACGACGAGGCCCAGCACCGAGTCGCCCAGCAGCTCGAGGCGCTCGTTCGAGGGCTGGCCGGGGTGCTCGGCGCAGTACGAGCGGTGCGCCATCGCCTGGCGGAAGAGCTCCGCCGGGACGCCGTAGGGCTCGAGCTCCTCGGCGACGCCCTTCGGCTCGACGTTCAGGCGATCTCCAGCTTGGCGCTCACGTAGTCGACGGCGTCGCGGACCGTCCGAAGGTCCTCGAGGTCCTCGTCGTCGATCCGAAAGCCCTCCGCCCTGTCGGACAGCTCCTCCTCGAGCGCCTCGACCAGCTCGATCAGAGCGAGGGAGTCGGCGTCGAGGTCGTCGGAGAAGGACGAGGACTCGCTTATCGTGCTGGCGTCGATCTCGAGGATCTCGGCCAACTGGTTGCGGACCATCTCGACGATCTCGCCTCGCGTCAGACCGGACCCACTTGATTCAGACACGCGGCCTCCATCTTCTTCTGCCCACGAGCCGGGCGACGGCGAATCATAGCCCCGAGCTGGGCTGCGGCTGGCTGGGCGTCGCCTAGGGTCACCGGCGTGGACCTCGCCGGGTTTCGACAGCTCTCGAAGGCAGTCTTGTTCCGCCAGGCCGAAAGGGAGCGGACGAACTCGACGGTGCTCGCTCTCGGCGACGGCGAGGTGCTCCTCGTCGACCCGGCCGTCGAGCCGGCCGACCTGGCGCTGATCGCCGGCTCCCTGCGGGCGGCCGGCTGCCGGGTGGCGCTCGGCTGGTCGACCCATCCCCACTGGGACCACGTCCTTTGGGCCCGGGCCCTCCGGGCAGCGGCGCCCCGCTACGCCACGGCGACCAGCGCCGCCCTCTGCGCTGCGCAGAGGGCCGAGCTCGAGCGGGAGATCGAAAAGAGCTCGCCCGGACACGAGCTCGACCTCTGCGGGCTTCTCTTGGCCGGTCCGCCCGGAGACGGCGGGTGGCCGGCCGGCGTGCGGGTCATCTGCCACGGCGGCCACGCTCCAGGCCACGGCGCCCTGCTGGTCGAGCAGGAGGGCGTCCTCGTCGCCGGCGACATGGTCTCTGACATAGAGATACCGAGCCTCGACCTCGCAAGCGACGACCCGGTCGGCTCCTATGAGGAGGCGCTCGCCCTGCTCGAGTCGGTCGCTCCGGAGGTGGCGAGCTTCGTGCCCGGCCACGGCGCCGCCGGAGACGGCGCGGAGCTGCTGCGACGCATCGACCTCGATCGGCAGTACCTGCAGGAGCTCCGGCGGAAAGGAGAGATCAGCGATCCCCGCCCGCGGGCCGAGTGGCTCGAGCGACACCACCGACGGCAGCTCGACTGGTGTCGCCAACACCTCTGAGAGCACGAAGACAAAGAGGCGAGCAGGGGCCTTTGCTCGTGCAAGAGCGCCGCAGCTTTTGGAGATGCCCGGTCGCGAAGAGCTGAGTGGACTCGCGAGAGCTGCACCCGCCTTGTCCACTCCTGTGGCAGGTGAGGCCTGCCCGCCGCTCTCGGAGATCCCGGCGGACACCGAGGTCGATCGCCGCGGCGGAGGGGCCGTAAGCGCTCTGGAGGAGAGGGCTTCTTACCATCGAGGAAGCTCGGTGGTCCTCTCTCGATCGCCCCTGGGTCGCAGGCGCTCGGAACGGGGGAGCTTGGGACGGCGAGGAAGAGCGGTGCGAGCCGCCAGAGCGCCACCCGGCCGCTCCCCGGCGGGCTCATGTGAGTCTTGGCCCGTAGCTCAGGACCGGGACGATCCTTCTCGACGAGCCGCTCGAGCCCGCGGCGGGCCTGGCCGTCTCGGCCTGGGTCTTTTCGAGAGAAGAGGGGCGGAGCTGGACTTCCGGCCGAGAGCTCGCCGTTGTCCGTTGGCAGCCCCATCGGTAGACCCGACCCAGCCTCGAGCGCGACAGCGACATCGGGATTGAGCGCGCCTTGGAGCCGGAGCGCCGATGCCGCCTGCTCGAAGAGCTGAGCCATCCCAATCCGCTCGGTGGCCGACCGCCACCTCCACCAAAAACAGACGAGGGCGGCGCCGGTCAGAGCCCGTCTGCTGCCGAGCGCACCGCCTCGGCGATCTTGTCGACGAGGCCTCTCGCGGCGAGGTCGTGGCCGACCCGCACGGCGTTGACGATCGCCCGACGGGACGAGGAGCCGTGGCTGATGATGCAGACGCCGTCGACTCCGAGCAGCATGGCGCCACCGGTGTTCTCGGGGTCGAGCGGCGCGGCCGCCTCGAGGAGACCCGGCAGCAGGACCTCGCTCGCCGCCTTCGTCTCCTCGGTGGCAGCCATGACCCCGCCGAGGATGGTCATGAAGGTCTTGAGCGAGCCCTCGAGGCTCTTGAGCGCCACGTTGCCGGTGAATCCATCGGTCACGACGACGTCGGCCTCACCGGTGAGGAGGCCACGGCCCTCCACGTTGCCGATGAACTCGAAGGCCTCGCCCCAGTTCCCCTCGGCCAGGCGGACGTGGGTCTCCTTCGTGAGCTGGTTTCCCTTCGAGGACTCCTCGCCGATCGACAAGAGCGCCACCCGGGGGCGGGCGGTCCCGTAGCGCTCGGTGAAGAAGGCGGCGCCCATCTGAGCGAACTGCACCAGCCACTCCGGCTGGCAGTCCGAGTTGGCGCCGGCATCGACCATTACCGAGTGCGAGCCGCCCGGCACCGGGAGCGGGGTGGCGATGCAGGGTCGCGAGACCCCCTGCAGCCTCCCCATCCGCAAGAGGGCAGCGGCCATGGTCGCCCCGGTGTTGCCGGCGCTCACCATGGCGGAGGCCCGCCGGTCGCGGACCGCCTCGGCGGCCCGCACCAACGAGGAGTCCTTCTTTGTCCGGACGGCCCTGCCCGGGTCGTCCTTCATCTCGATGACCTCACGCGCCGCGATGACCTCGAGCCCGCCCGTGTCGCCGAGCGAGCCGTCGTCGGGTCCGACGAGGACGACCGGCAGGCCGGCAGCCACCGCTTCCAATCCGCCGGCGACGATCTCGCCCGGAGCCCGGTCGCCGCCCATGGCGTCGAGGGCGACCGGCAGCTCGGTTCTCGAGGAGCCGCCCGGCTCAGCCAAGGATCAGTCGACCTCTAGGGCCTGGCGGCCCTTGTACCAGCCGCAGTGGGGGCAGACGACGTGAGGCAGCTTGGCCTGGCGGCACTGCGGGCAGATGCTGCGTGCCGGCGCCTCGAGCGTCCAAGCCGAGGCTCGGCGGCTGCGGCTCTTGGCCTTCGAGGTCTTCTTCTTCGGGACGGCCATCGTCTTTCCTCACTCGGATCCTTGGTCGGCTTGGCTCTCCTGGTCCACCTGCGCGCCCTTCTCCTCGCCCGACAGCCCGGCGAGGGCCGTCCAACGGGGGTCTACCTCTGGCTCGCAGGCGCACGCCCTCTGGTTGAGGTCTGCACCGCAGCGCGGGCACAGCCCGGCACAGCTCTCGCTGCAAAGCGGCGCGAGCGGCAGCTCAAGGATACAGGCGTCGCGGACCAGGGGCTGAACGTCCAGCTCATCGGCGCCGACCGGGTAGTAGTCGTCGCCCGGCTCCACGAGCTCGTCGGGCCTCTGGTTCGGGTCGACGAACAGCTCCCGCACCTCGACCCGCAAGGTGCCGGCGGCCTCTTGCAGGCAGCGCCGGCAGACGCCGAGGGATCGAGCGGTCACGGTGCCGGCGACCGTCACGCCGCCGGGCGTCGACTCGGCCCAGCCGTCGAAGGCGACCGGGGCGCCCGCCGGGACGACCGCCGGGCCGGCCTCGAGCGGCCCGAGGACCGGCTCGCCCTCGTCGCCATGGGCCCCGAAGGAGAGCTCCTCGATCTCTCCCTCGAGGTGGAGCTCAATACGGCTGCCGGGCCGGGCCCGCAGGCGATGGACCTTGACCGCGAAGGGTCGGGCCCTCCTCGGGGCGTGCCTCTCGGCCGGAGCTCCCCCCTGCACCGGCCTCTCGCCGGCGCCGCTCACTCGAGATCCTGGTCGAAAAGGGGTCCGAGGCCGGCCGGGGCCGGGCCGTTGCTCTCGGTCTCGTAGCCCTCGCCCGGCTCGTAGCTCTCCTCGGGAACCGCAGCCAGGCGCTCGCGCCCGGCCCGCACGGTCTTGATCGTGCGGTCGAGCACTATCTCGAAGCCGGCGAGCTTCTGGTCGACGTAGTCCTCGGCCTCGTGTCGCAGCCGCCGGGCCTCGGCCTCGGCGTCCTCGACTATGCGCACGGCCCGGTACTCGGCCTGGCGAACGATCTCTGTCCGCTGCACCATCTGCTCGGCCTGCACCCGGGCGTCGTCGGTTATCTCGATCGCCTCCCGGCGGGCGGCCGCGAAGACCTCCTCCCGGTCCTTGAGGAGCCGCCGGGCCCGGCGGAGCTCCTCGGGCAGCTCTTCGCGGGCCGCCTCCAGGAGCTCGAGCACCTCCTCGCGCGAGAGCATCACCGAGGCGGACAGGGGGACCGACTTGGCCGTCGAGACGATGTCGACGAGCTCCTCGAGGATCCCCTCGACGCCCGAGCCGCCGACGGGCAGGGCGGCCTCCTCCTCGTAAGGAGGCGGGGCGTCCTGGTCGTGGTAGCCGCCGTCGCTCATCTAGCTATCGCCTTCAGCATTCGGTTGATCGGCGGCGGTACCAGCTCGCTCACGTCGCCTCCGTAACGGGCCACCTCGCGGATCAGCTTTGAGGCTATGTAGGCATACTGCGAGCCGGTCGGGATGAAAAGGGTCTCTATCCCCGACAGCTGGCGATTCATCTGGGCCATCTGGAGCTCGCTCTCGAAGTCCGAGACCGCCCTCAGCCCCTTCACGATCACGCTTGCCCCGAGCTGGCGGGCGAGATCGACCACGAGGCTCGACATCACGACCACGCGGGCGTTGCTCACGTGGGCGATCGCCTCGATCAGCATCGCCTCTCGCTCCTCGATCGAAAAGAGCGGGTCCCCTTTCTGCGGGTTCCGCAAGGAGGCCACGATTACCTCGTCGAAGAGCTTGCTGGCGCGCTCTACCACCTCGAGGTGCCCGTTGTGGAACGGGTCGAACGAACCTGGGAAGAGGGCGATCTTCAAGAGGAATCCTTCTCGGTCGGTTTTGTCGCAACCAGCGTGACGAGCGTACCGCCGTATCGGTAGGAACGGATGACTTCGTAGGCGCCGCCCGTCTCGAGCGGGCGGGCGTGCTCGGCCACGGCCACCTCGGCCGGCAGGACGGCCAGCAGCTCCGGCCAGTGCTCGAAGCTGTAGGGAGGGTCCAAGAAGGCCAGCGAGAAGCGCTCGGCCGAGTCGAGGCAGAACCTCCTGGCGCCCGACCTCACGAGCCTCACGCCCACCCGGTCGGCCATTCCGACCGAGCGGAGGTTGGCGGCGACAGCCGCCAGCGCCCGCCTGCTCTCGTCGACGAAGCTGCACGAGGCGGCGCCGCGCGAGAGCGCCTCTATGCCGAGGGCCCCGCTGCCACAGAACAGGTCGAGCACGCTCGCCCCCTCCACCAGGCGCCGGGCCTCGAGGATGTCGAAGATCGCCTCGCGGACCCGGTCGCTCGTGGGACGAAGGCCCGCCAGCTCGGGGGCAGCGAGCCTTCGTCCCTTGGCGGTGCCGGCTATGACCCGCACCTCAGCTCCGGAACAAGAAGGCGGACTCCTCTTCGCTCACGAGCGTGGACACCTCCTCTCGCAGCGCCGCGTACTCGCCGCCGAGCTCGGGGTCGTCCGAGACGATCTCCTCTGCCACCTGGCGGGCCCGCCGCACGAGCTGGCGGTCGAGGCGGAGGTTGGCGAGCTTCAGATCGCTTCGCCCCTTCTGCCGGGCCCCGAGCACGGTGCCACCGCCTCTAAGGTCGAGGTCCTCCTCGGCCAGCAAGAAGCCGTCCTGGGTCGCTTCGAGTGCCCGCAGCCGCCTCTCGGCCTGCTCGGTCGGCTCAGAGGAGGTGAGGAGGTAGCACCAGCTGTCGAGCGAGGAGCGGCCGACCCTGCCCCGTAGCTGGTGCAGCTGGGCGATCCCGAAGCGGTCGGCGTCTTCGATCACCATCACGGTGGCGTTGGCGACGTCGAGCCCCACCTCGACGACCGTCGTCGAGACGAGGACGTCCAGCTCGCCCTGCCTGAAGGCCGCCATGACGCCCTCCTTCTCCTTCGGGGCCATCTGGCCGTGCAGCAGGGCGAGCCGGAGCCCCGCAAGAGGCCCGGCAGAGAGCCGGGCGAGCTCCTCCACGGCGCCTCGAGGCGGGCGCTCGGGCTCGAGCACCACGAGGCGGGGGGCCTGATCGTCCTCCTCCTCCGGCTCGTAGAGGTCCGGATCCTCCGGCTCGTCCCCCTCCCCGCCGGCTTCGAGACCCCCGCCGATGAGCGGGCAGACGACGTAGGCCTGGTGGCCGGCCCTCACCTCCTCGACCACCTTCTTCCAGGCGGCCTTCTCGCGCTGGTCGCCCTCCAGCCAGCGGGTCGATATCTCCGCCCGCCCCGCCGGCAGCTCGTCGAGGGTGGTGTGGTCCAAGTCGCCGTAGACGGTCATGGCGGCCGTCCGCGGGATGGGCGTGGCGGTCATGACGAGCAGGTCCGGGTCGGCCGCGGCCTTCTCGGCGAGCACGGCCCGCTGCTCGACGCCGAAGCGGTGCTGCTCGTCGACCACCACGACCCCGAGGCGGGCGAAGTCCACCCGGTCCGCGATGAGGGCGTGCGTGCCGATGACGATGTCGAGCGCCCCGCTCTTCAGCTCCTCGAGGATGCGGGCCCGCTCGGCGGCCGGCGTCTTGTTCGTGAGGAGGGCGACCTCGAGCGGCCTCGAGCCGCCGAGGCGACTCTCGTCGGGTAGCTCGAGGCCCGAGAGGAGGCGGGCGGCCGAGAGGTGGTGCTGCTCGGCCAGGACCTCGGTCGGGACCATGAAGGCCCCCTGGTAGCCGCCCTCCACCCCGACCAGCAGGGCCGCCAGGGCGACGACGGTCTTGCCCGCTCCGACGTCTCCCTGCAAGAGGCGGTTCATCGGATGGGGCGCCTCGAGGTCGGCTCTTATCTGGGCGATCGCCCTCTTTTGGGCGCCTGTCAGCTCGAAGGGGAGGTTCTCTTCGAAGCGGGCGAGGAGGCGTCCCGCCACCCGGTGGGCGATGCCCTTGGCCGCCGCCGCCGTCGCCCGGCGGCGGGAGACGAGCAGCAGCTGCAGGCGGAGCAGCTCGTCGAAGACCAGGCGCTCTCTCGCCTTCATCCACTGCTCTTTGGTCTCCGGCCGGTGACGGCCGTGGAGGGCGGCTGTCCGGTCGATGAGCCCGAGCCGTCTGAGGAAGCGCCCGGGCACAGGGTCCTCGAACTCGCCCGCCCGCTCGAGGGCCTCCTCGACATAGCCGGCGAGCTGCACCGAGGTGACGGCCGCCTTGGCCGACTGGGGGTAGACGGGCACGAGGCGGCCCGTCTGGTTCCCGATGAGGTCGACGACCGGGTTCGCCACCTGGCGCCGGCCGCGGTAAAGGCTCGTCTTCCCGAAGACGGTCACCGTATCGCCGGCCTCGAACTGGCGCGCCCGCCAAGCCTGGTTGAAGAAGGTGCACACGAGCGTGCCGGTCCCGTCCGCCACGGTTATCTCGGCCAGGCTCCTGCCGTTTCTGAGCCGCCGGGAGGAGGAACGGACCACCTTGGCGGTGACGACCGCCTCCTCCCCCTCTGCCAAAGCGGCGATCTCCTGCTGGTTGGTGCGGTCCACCAACCGGCGGGGGTAGTGGGTGATGAGGTCGTAGACCGACTCGATCTCGAGGGCGGAGAGAGCGGCGGCTCTCTTCGGCCCGACGCGGCGCAGCTCGGCGACGCCGATGCGCTTCAGCTGTGAGAGCCGGCGACCTGACACCTCGCCCTTGCTACTCGGTGGCGAGCAGGTAGGGGTAGAGGGGTTGGCCCCCTTGGTGGAGCTCGACCGAGACCTCCGGGAAGTTGTCCGCCAGCCACTCGGTGACCCGGCGGGTGTCGGCCGCCCTGGCGCCGGCCCCCTCGATGATGGTGACGATCTCCTGGCCGTCGCCCAGGAGCTTCTGCAACAGGCCGCAGGCCGCCTCCGCCGGGCCGGCGGCCACCACCTCGATGCCCTGGCGCGAGAGGCCGATCCAGTCCCCCGGCTCGACCCGGCCGGCCGGCGTCTCGCTCCCCCGCACGGCCTGGGTCACCTCTCCGGCGCTCACCCGGCGGGCAGCCTCGGCCATCGAGGCGGCGTTCTCCTCCGCCCCGGCCTCCGGGTCGTACTCGAGCAGGGCGGCAAAGCCCTCCTGGATGCCCTCGGTCGGCACCACCCGGGCCGGCTTTTTGGCCACCTCGGCCGCCTGGGCGGCGACGGCGTGGATGTTCTTGTTGTTCGGGAGCAGGACCACCTCGGCTCCCGGGACTGACTCGATCATCTCGAGGATCTCGGCCGTCGAGGGGTTCATCGACTGGCCGCCGGCCACGATGTTGCGCACCCCGAGCGAGTGGAAGATGCGGCGGATCCCCTCTCCGGTGGCGACGGCGATGACGGAGGTGCGCTGGGGTGGCTCCACCGCCTCTTGGTCGACGGCGCTCTGGCCGGCCCGGCGGACCCAGGACTCCTCTTCGACCTGCTCGTGGAGGTCGGTCACCCGGATGCGGGTGGGCCGGCCGACGTCGAGGGCGGCCTCGATCGAAGCGCCGATGTCGTCGGTGTGGATGTGGCAGTTCCACAGCCCCTCGCCACCCACGACGACGATCGAGTCCCCGATGTCGGACCAGACCTGTTTGAAGGCCGGGATGGCCCCGTCGTCGGCCTCGAGGAAGTACATGACCTCGTAACGGGGCTCGCTCGGGGGCTCCTCGGCCCCGGCCTCGAGCGGCACCACCGGCCCGCTCGGGGCCAGAGCCGAGCCGAGGTTGGCCCTCACCTCGGGCGGCAGCTCGAGCTCGGTCGGCATCTGGCGGCCGTCGATGGCGGTCAAGAGGGCGTCGTAAAAGAGCACGAGGCCGGCCCCGCCGGCGTCGACCACGCCGGCCTTGGCGAGCACCGGCAGCTGTCTCGGCGTCTGGGCGAGGGCGAGGACGGCCGCTGCCCGCGCCGCCTCGGCCACCTGCAGCAGGCCCTCGCCGGCTGCGGCGGAGGCGGCCTTGGCGGCCTCGGAGGCGACGGTGAGGATGGTGCCCTCGACCGGGCGCATCACCCCGGCCCGAGCCGCCCGCTCGGCCCGGGCGAGCCCGTCGGCCAGGAGGGGCCCGTCGATCACCTCCTTTTTCTCGAAGGCCTCGCCGAGGCCCCGCAGAACCTGGCAGAGGATCACCCCCGAGTTCCCACGGGCCCCCATCAGCGAGCCGTGCGCGATCGCCCGGCAGACGCCCCGCATGTCGCTCGGGCCCTCTGAGGCCTCGAGCTCCTGTCGCACGGCGGCCGCGGTCAGATGCATGTTCGTCCCGGTGTCACCGTCGGGGACCGGGTAGACGTTCAGCCTGTTGAGGGTCGGGCGGTGGCGCTCGAGCGCCTGCTCGAAGGCGCCCATCACGGCGCGCAGCTCGCTCGCCCCGAGGCAGGTCAGCGCCAAGTGACCTCCCCGTGTCGAGCGGGCCTGGCTGAGCTCATGGGCGAGGATGGTAACCTTGCGGGCTGTTCCCGCAGTGCTTTGGTTCGAACGGAGAGACGCGCCCGATGGCAGCCGTGTGTGAAATCTGTGGCAAGCATCCTGGCTTCGGCATGAGCGTCTCGTTCTCCCACCGTCGCAACAAGCGGCGCTGGAACCCGAACATCCAGCGTGTGAGGGCTCTCGTGAGCGGCACGCCCCGCCGCCTCAGCGTCTGCACCTCTTGCATCCGGGCCGGCAAGGTGACCAAGCCGAGCCGGACCAGGGCTCCCGAGAGGCTCTGAGGACCAAGAGGGCGGCTCAGCCGAACCCATGGGAGTAGCCCCTGGGCTCCAGGGGCTCGCCCCGCAGGCTGAGGCGGGCGGGCTCTGCCACCAGGCGGCCGATCCGTACCGGCGGCGCCAGAGCCTCTCTCGCGAAGGCCTGCTCGACATCGGTCCCGGGCGCCACGGAGAACAGCAGCTCGTAGTCCTCCCCGCCCGAGAGCGCCTCTTGCTCGCTCGCCCCCTCTGCGACCGGGACGCCCTCCAGCTCGGCACCGACGCCCGAGGCCGCCGTGAGGTGGGAGAGGTCCTGGGCGAGCCCGTCTGAGATGTCGATCATGGCGCTCGCTCCGAGCCGGGCGGCGAGACTTCCCTCCCTCACCCGGGCCCTCGGCCGCAAGAAGGCCTCGACGAGCCGGCCGGTGGCCCTCCCGTCCTGGCGCAGCCTGGAGAGGCCGGCGGCGGCGGCCCCGAGCGGGCCGGTGCAGTAAAGCTCGTCGCCCGGGCGCCCCCCCGAGCGCAGCACGGCGCCGCTCGGGGGTGCCTGCCCGAGGATGGCGACGGAGAGGAAGAGCTGCTCGGAGTGGGAGAGGTCGCCCCCGACGAGCGCCGTCTCGTAGGCGCGGCAGGCCTCGAGGAGACCCTCGAAGACCTCCTCCAAGAGCCGGGTGCCCCTCCCGGCGACCCCGGCGACCACGTGGGTCGGCCGGCCCCCCATAGCCGCCACGTCGCTCAGGTTGGCGACCGCCACCTTCCAGCCGGCATCGGCCGGGCTCGAAAAGGCCAGGTCGAAGTGGACCCTCTCGACGGCGACGTCGGTGGCGAACAGCAGCGGGCTGGCGGGCGGCAGGAGGACGGCCGTGTCGTCCCCCGAGTGGACCTCGCCCGGCAGGCTCGCCGCGCCGAGGCGGCGACGCAGGGCTGCGATCAACGCGAACTCCCCGTTTCGGGCAGGCTCTGGCACCGGGGCGAACCTAGCTCGCGCCAGCCGGTGCGCTTGGCCTAATACCTCGTGTGGGTACCGACTTTTCGCCCCCGAGCGCCTCCGCGTACGATCGGGGGGACACGCAGGGCGCCGGGCACGGCTCTCGGCCTTCGGGGCCGCACGGCCCGGTGAGAAAGGAACGCTGCCGACAAGGGCTCCCACGAGCAATCGCAAGCTTCTCGAATGGGTGGACGAGGTCGCCGCTTTGACCCAGCCGGACCGGGTCGAGTGGTGCGACGGCTCGGCCGAGGAGTACGACAGGCTCTGCCGGCTCCTCGTCGACCAGGGAACCTTCAGGCGCCTTTCCGACGCCAAGCGGCCGAACAGCTACTGGGCCGGCTCCGACGTCCGCGACGTCGCCCGGGTCGAGGGCCGCACCTACATCGCCTCGGCCAAGCAGGAGGACGCCGGGCCGACCAACAACTGGATCGACCCCCACCAGCTGCGCGAGACGCTGACCGGGCTGTTCAAGGGGTCGATGCGGGGCCGGACGATGTACGTCGTCCCCTTCTCGATGGGGCCGCTCGGCTCTCCGATCGCCCACATCGGTGTCGAGATCACCGACTCGCCCTACGTGGTCGTCAGCCTTCGCATCATGACCCGGATGGGAACCCGTGCCCTCGAGGTGCTCGGCGCCGAGGGCGACTTCGTCCCCTGTCTGCACTCGGTCGGAGTCCCCCTCGAGCCCGGCCAGCCGGACGTCGCCTGGCCCTGCAACCCGGAGAACCTCTACATCGCCCACTTCCCCGAGACCCGCGAGATCTGGTCCTACGGCTCGGGCTACGGCGGCAATGCCCTCCTCGGCAAGAAGTGCTTCGCCCTCCGCATCGCCTCGGTCATGGCCCGCGACGAGGGCTGGCTTGCCGAGCACATGCTCATCTTGAAGCTCACCTCGCCCGAGGGCGAGGTCCGCTACGTGACCGGTGCCTTCCCCTCTGCCTGCGGCAAGACGAACCTCGCCATGCTCATCCCGACCCTGCCCGGCTGGAAGGTCGAGACGATCGGGGACGACATCTGCTGGATGAAGATCGGGCCCGACGGGCAGCTACGGGCGATCAACCCCGAGGCGGGCTTCTTCGGCGTGGCTCCGGGCACCAACAACGAGACCAACCCGAACGCGGTCCTCACCTTGGCGGCCAATTCGATCTTCACCAACACGGCCCTCACCGACGACGGCGACGTCTGGTGGGAGGGCTTCACGCCCGAGCCGCCGGCCCACCTGACGGACTGGACTGGCAAGGACTGGACGCCCGCGTCGGGCACCCCGGCTGCCCATCCGAACTCCCGCTTCACCGCCCCGGCCAGCCAGGACCCGGCCATCGCCCCCGAGTGGGAGGACCCGGCCGGCGTGCCGATCTCGGCCGTGCTGTTCGGAGGCCGCCGGGCCTCTGTGGTGCCGCTCGTGCACGAGAGCTTCGACTGGAGCCACGGGGTCTTCCTCGGCTCGATCATGGCCTCGGAGACCACCGCGGCGGCCACGGGCGCCGTCGGGGCGCTCCGGCGCGACCCGTTCGCCATGCTCCCCTTCTGCGGCTACAACATGGCCGACTACTGGGGCCACTGGCTCTCGTTCCAAGAGAGGATGGACGAGGACAAGCTGCCGAAGATCTTCTACGTCAACTGGTTCCGCAAGTCGCCCGAGGGTCGCTTCCTCTGGCCGGGCTATGGCGAGAACTCCCGGGTGCTCAAGTGGGTCTTCGAGCGCTGCGCCGGCCGGGGCGAGGCGCGGCAGACCCCGATCGGCTACCTGCCGGCCGAGGGAGCCATCCCGACCGAGGGCCTCGACCTCTCCGAAGAGGACATGGCCGAGCTGCTCCGGGTCGACACCGAGGAGTGGATCAAGGAGCTTCCGGCCATCGCCGAGTACTACGAGCAGTTCGGCGACCACCTGCCGCCGGCTCTCGCCGGCCAGCTCGAGGCTCTGAAAAACCGCCTCGAGGGCTAGAGCCCGCCGGCCGGCTCAGACCCGGCTCAGACCCGCCTTGTGACGCCGTTGGCGCTTGCCCGGGATCAGCCGGTCGTGGCGCCCGAGCGAGCGCCTGAGCGAGAAGTGGAAGATGGCCGCCACGGCACAGGCCACCGCGATGAGGATGTCACCGGCCCGGAACGAGAACGAGATCACCACGGCCACGAGAGCGCAGAGCACCCATACCAGCTGCAGCTGGGTCTCGAAGCGGGCAAAGGCCCGTCCGAGGGCGGCCGGGGGCACGTACTGCTGGCCGATCGAGTCGAAGGCCGGCTTGGCCCCCGTGACCGTGCATCCGACCACGAGCCCCAAGAAGGGCTGGGACCAAAGCGCCCCGGCCCAGCCGGCGAGCAGCCCGGCGAGAGTCGTGAGGGCGAGGGCCGCGGCGATGATCTGCGGCTCGGAGATGCGCCTTCTGAGCCGCGGCACCAAGAGGCTGCCCGTGATCCCCCCGACGCCGCTCGCGAAGAGGACCACGCCGTACCAGATGGTCGGAGCCCTGGCCGCCCGCAGCCCGAAGGCGAGGAAGAAGATCATGAAGCCGAAGGTCCCCCGCAGCACCGTCATGGCGAGGAGGTTGACGGTCACCTCGGGCACCAGCAGGGGAAGGCCGAGACGATGCCGCTCGGCCCTCACGTCGATCTTGCGCCGCGGCTCGGAGCGGCCCGAGCGGTTGTAGATGAGGCCGCCGGGACCGCCCGGCAGGCTCCCGGGCGCCTCGAGCGGCGGCGGCCGGGCGGGCCCTTGGAGGGGCCGGCCGTCGAGATGCCGGCCGACCGGCGTCGGCGCCGGGGCGCCGTGGCCGCGGGGCAGCCGGGCGGCCGCCAGGGCGCCGGCCACGAAGACGAAGAAGTCGAGGCGGAGAACCCAGGGGGCGCCGGCTCTCAGGATCGGCACGCCGACCACAGAGGCCGAGAAGCCGGCCAGGGCCGCCAGCACCGCCAGCTTGGCGTTGGCCGACGCGAGATCGTCCTCCGCCGCCGTCATCGAGGGCACCAAGGCCGCCTTTCCCACCAGGTAGAGCTTGGAGAGGACGAGGAAGCCGAAGGCCTCGGGAAACAGGACCAG
Source organism: Actinomycetes bacterium (assembly GCA_021803215.1). GTDB lineage: Bacteria > Actinomycetota > Acidimicrobiia > Acidimicrobiales > Bog-793 > JAJZLV01. The sequence goes on from JAJZLV010000011.1 coordinate 17,039, forward strand.
CCCCTTCAGGTGGTCCGACATGGAAAAGACGAGCAGGGCGCTTCCTCCGCAGGCGACCCCGACTGCGGCCCGGCGGGCCGTCAGCCCCCGGTCGAGGAGAGGCGAGAGCGCCGGCGCCACCACGGCGAACGGGGCGATCGTGAGCAGCAGGTACAAGAGCACCTTCGACTTCGACTCGGTCGGCGAGACGGAGAAGAAGAGGGAGCCGGCGAGAGAGATCGTGACAAGGGTCGAGCCGGCCGAGAAGATGGTGTGGACGAGCGCCATCCGCCCGAAGGGCTGCGACTGGTCGAGCAAGCCCGCCAGCGAGCTGCGCACCATGCCGGTGAGCTTCTTAACCCGCCCCGCGGTCGCCACAGGCCCATGGTACGGGCCCCCTGTCACCACTACGATGCCGGAAAGCTCCGAGGAGGTCTCAAGTGGCGGTTCGCGCGTACATTCTTATCCAGACAGAGGTAGGAAGGGCAGCCTCGGTCGCCTCGAAGGTCGGCGAGATCGCCGGCGTCGTCCTGGCCGAGGACGTCACGGGCCCCTACGACGTGATCGTGCAGGCCGAGGCGGAATCGGTCGACGAGCTCGGGCGCATGGTGGTGAGCCGGGTCCAGCTCATAGAGGGCATCACCCGCACCCTCACCTGCCCGGTGGTACGCCTCTAGGAGCCCTCGTCGCCCGGTTCGTTCCGGTAGGCGACATAGCCGGTCTCCTCCAGCTCGCTCGCCAGCTCGGGACCGCCCGAGCGCACGATCCGTCCCTCGGAGAAGACATGGACCGCGTCCGGCCGGAGCTCTCGCAAGAGGCGGCGGTAGTGCGTGATGGCGAGGACTCCGAGAGCCGGCTCGCCGTCCCGCCTCGCCTCCTCCACCCGCCGGGAGACCTGCCGCAAGGCGTCGACGTCGAGGCCGGAGTCGAGCTCGTCGAGGACCGCGAAACGGGGTCGCAAGATGGCGAGCTGGAGCGTCTCGTTCCGCTTCTTCTCGCCGCCCGAGAGGTCGACGTTCATCGGCCTGTTGACGAGCCCCGGCGCCATCCCGAGGCGGGTGGCCTCCGCCTCCATCTCCTCGGCCAGAGAGATGGTCGGTCGGCCCGAGGCGACGAGCGCCTCCCGCAGCGCCTCGACGACGGGGACGCCCGGCACCTCTATCGGGTACTGCAGGCCGAGGAAGAGCCCGGCGCGGGCTCGCTCGTCGACCGGCAGGCCGAGCAGCTCGACTCCGTCGATCGTCACCGAGCCCGCCGTCGCCTCGTAGCCGGGCCGGCCCATGAGGACATGGGCCAGGGTCGACTTGCCCGAGCCGTTCGGCCCCATGACCGCGTGCAGCTCCCCGCTCCGCAGCTCCAGGTCGACGCCCTTCAACAGCTCGTGGCCGGCTACGCCGCCCCGGAGCCCCTTTATGCTGAAAAGGCTCACGGCTCCTCCACGTAGACGTCGCCGTCCTTTATGACGACCGAGAGAACCCTGACCGGACGGGTGGCGGGCAGCGACTGCGGCTCTCCGTCCACGAGGGAGAAGGTGCTCCCGTGACGGACGCACTCGATCTCGCAGAGCTCCGGCTCCACCTCGCCCTCGGACAAGGGGTAGTCCTCGTGCGAGCAGTTGTCCACGACGGCGTGGTAGCCGCCGGCGCAGCGGGCGAGGGCGACCGCGCCGGCGCCGAGGGCAAAGCGCCTGACGCTCCCGACCTCCAGCTCATCGCTCCCGCAGAGGCGGACCTGGCTCACGCGACCACCTCGGCCAGGGCGTGGAGCCGGCTGCGGGCCGCGGCGGCGATGTGGTCGCGCACCGCCGGCTCGGCCCTGCCCAAGAGCTCCTCGAAGTACCCGAGCAGGATGAGCCGTTCGGCCACCTCGGCCGGGATCCCGCGGGACTGGAGGTAGAAGCGCTGCTCGGAGTCGATCGGGCCGACCGCCGAGGCGTGGCTGCACCGCACGTCGTTCTCCTCGATGTCGAGGTTCGGGACCGAGTAGGCCGAAGCGCCTTGTGAGAGTACGAGGTTCCGGTTGGTCTGGAAGGCGTTCGCGCCCCGGGCACCACGCCGCATGCGGATGAGCCCGGTGTAGACGGCCCGGGCCCTGCCCCCGACCGCGCCCTTGAAGACGAGATCGCTCGTCGTAGAAGGGGCGTCGTGCTCCTGCAAGGTGCGAAAGTCGTGCATCTGGTCGCCGTCGCCCAGATAGGCGGCCAGCAGCTCCGCCGAGCCCCCCCTGCCCTCGAGGCGGGAGTCGGTCCTCGTCCTCGCGTAGTGACCGCCAAGGGAGGCGGTGAAGGACTTGAGGTGGGCGTCCCGTCCGGCTCGCGACCAGTTGCGGCCGATCTGCCAGGTCGCTCTGCCGAGCTGCTGGACAGCCGAATAAGAGAGCCGGGCAGCCGGCCCCACCTCGAGCTCGGTGACCGGCAGGACGAGGATCGCCCCGTCGCCGGAGAAATACAGCTCGACGACGGTGACCGAGGAGCCCTCGCCGAGGGAGACGAGCGTCCGCGGGAAGAAGGCCGGGCCCGAGGAGGTGTCTTGGTGGTCGGCGCCGAGCAGGTTGACGATGACGATCGGAGCCGAGAGCGCGACGCCGGCCGGCACGCTCAGCACCGTGCCGTCGCTCGAGAAGGCCTCGGCCAGCTCGTCGGTGGCGTCAATCGAGTCGGGGGCGGTGAAGCTCGCCCTGGCCCGGCCCGAGAGCTCTGCTGCCTCGGGGTGGCTCGAGGCACGGGCGAGCTGGACCCCAGAGCGGCTCGCCTCCTCGGCGAGGTCTATCTCGTAGGGCCGCCCGTCGATCGTGAGGGCGAGACCGGCTCGCTCCCCCACCCGGTCGACGAAGGCATGGGCCAAAGCGGGAAGCAGAGGCAGCGCCCCTTTCGGGGCAGGCGATCCGCTCGGCTCGAAGCGCGAGAGATCGAGCTGGTCGATCCGGCTGTAGCGCCAGGCCTCCTCGTCCGGGCCGGGCCACGAGGAGGCGGCGTAGCGGTCGAAGGCAGCCCGCCGCCGGTCCCTCTGCCAGCTGGCTCCGCCGAGAGCCTGCGACGCCTCGGCCGAAAACGCTGCGGCTTGGCGCTCTAGTCTGCTCAGGGCGTGCCAACTCCTTCGTGAGGACCGGGGAAAAAGGCCACTTGCTCCCGCCAACGGGCGGGCCTTGGCATCCTAACGGTGAACGCCAAAGCCGGCGGCGACCGGCTATGGCTGCATCGACGAGAGGTGGAAGCGGGCGCCGGCCGGGTCCGCCACCTCGACGAAGCGCCCCCCGCGGCGCTCGCAGATCGGTCCGAGCACCTCTCCTCCGAGGCGGACGGCCCGGGTCATGGTGCTGCGCAGGCCCTGCACGGCGAAGTGTGGCAACCAGCAGGCCGGCTGCGGCGGGCCTTCCGGGCTCCGCATGTCGGCAACCCGCCTCTCCCCCGCGAAGAGCTGGGCATATCCGGCCGTCACCCTTCCTGCCACCTTCGCCACCAGGCCGAAGACGGCGTCATAAAAGCCCGCCTCGCCCGCCCAGTCGCTCGTGACGAGGTCGAACAAGACCGGACCGCCCGGCAGGCGGGAGTAGGAGAAGCCAGCAAATGAGCCCGGCTGCCAGAGCCCCACGCTGGCGCCGGCCGGGTCCTCGATGAGAGCCGTCAGGCCGAGGTGCGAGAGGGCGAAGGCAGGGGCGAGCAGCCTGGCGCCGGCGCCGTGAGCGACCTCCAGGGCCCGTCCGAGGTCGTGGCTCGTGAGAAAGACGCACCAGCCCTGGCCGAGGGACGACTGGTACTGGTTGCAGGCGCCGACAGGCTCATCGCCGTTGAAGAAGACGAGGTACCGGCCGAACTCCTCCGAGAGCGGCCTCGCCCGCCAGCCGAAGAGGCCCTGGTAGAAATCGAGGGCGCCGGCCACGTCGCCGGTCGACAGCTCGACCCAGCACGGGACGCCACCTGGCAGCTGTGCGCCGTCGGTCATCCCCCTCCTTCTGGTTCCCCGCCGAGGCTGGCGGCGCGCCCCCCCGGGCCGAGAGCGGCCCTCCGCCTGAACCGCCTCAGCTCGTGGCAGCCTATCCGCCAGCATCAAAGAGCGCGAAGGCCCGGCCCATCAGCGCCGGGCCGGACCGCAAAGACGGCGGATCCACCATCCCTCGTCTCGAGCATGGGCGTGAAAGTGGTCCGGTATCTGGCGCATCACCCGGTCGAGACGATAGGAGCGGCCGGCGAAGAGGCGGCTGGCCACCTCCTCCAGTCGGGCCAGCATGTGCTCGAGCGCTGCGGCGGGCGGCTCGGCGCCGTGGCAGCGCCAGACGACCATCGGCACCTCACAGACCTCGCAATCGGCGACCCAGCAGGTCTCGTCCTCGTAGTGCCAGGTGGTGAGCCTGGCCGCCTCGCACAGATCGCAGCCGGGCTCGCTCACGGACGCCGGTGGACCGAGACGGCGTAGTCGGCTCTCTCGCCGTAGGGCTTCTTGTCCCAGGTGGCGTAGCGCTCCTCGAGGACGAGGCCGGCCCTCTTGCAGTGGGCGTCGTAGTCCGAAAGCCGGTAGCTGCGGCCGAGCTGGAAGCCGGCGACGAGGAGGCCGCCCGAGCGGACGTGTCCGCCGACGCTCTCGACGAGGTCGCGCTCGGTGCCCTCGTCGGTGAAGAGCGGGACGTTGCCGGCCATCACCACGAGATCGAAATCGACCCCGAGGTCGAGCCCGACGAGGTCGGCCTCTACGTAGCTCACCTGGAGCGAGAGCGAACCCTCGCCCTCCTGCTCGGCTCGCCGCCTCGCCACTGCGAGCATCGAAGGGTCCCGATCGACTCCTACGACCAGGATGCCCCGGCGGGCGAGCTCGAGAGCCACCCGTCCGGTCCCGCAGCCGGCGTCGAGGACCGACTCAGGGAAGTAGCCCGAGACGAAGTCGGCCTCCCCGTGGACGCTCTCCCCGCTGGCGGCGAGGGCGTCGAAGCGAGCCTGGTACTGCTCGCCGTCGAAGCTCTGGGGTCCGCCCTTTCTCATGAGGTCGTCTCGGCGCCCCGGCTCACGCTTCATCTTCCGAAGGTTACGGTGGCTGGCGATGACAGGTGCAGACACCCTCAGCGTTTTGTCGGTCGAGACGTCGGATCACGTGGCCACCGTCTTCCTCGACCGGCCCGAGAAGCGAAACGCCATGAACATGGCTTTTTTCGACGAGCTGCCGAGCCTCATGGCGAGGCTGGCCTCGAACCCGGAGGTGCGCTGCGTGGTCCTCGCCGCCCGCGGGCCTCACTTCTGCGTCGGCCTCGACCTGAACGCCCTGGCCGGCATCGGAGCCACCGGCAGAGAGGAGCCACAACCCTCCCCGGCCGAGAGCGCGCGGCGAACCCACGACGAGATCATCCGCCTGCAGGCGTCGATCAGCTCTGTCGCCGAGTGCAGAAAGCCGGTCATCGCGGCCGTTCACGGCTACTGCCTGGGCGGTGGCATAGACCTCGTCTCCGCCTGCGACATCCGGGTCTGCTCCAAAGACGCCGTCTTCTCGGTGCGAGAGACCAAGATGGCCATGGTGGCCGACATCGGCTCGCTGGCGCGCCTGCCCGCCATCCTCTCGGCCGGCCACCTCGCCGAGCTCGTCTTCACCGGCCGCGACCTCGGAGCAGACGAGGCCGCCCGCATCGGCCTCGTGAACCGCGTCTACGAGGACGCGCCAGCCTGCCTGGAAGGGGCCCGCTCCACCGCAGCCGAGATAGCCGCCAACGCCCCCCTGGCCGTCGAGGGGGCCAAGGCGGTCATCGCAGAGGGGCGCCGCTCGCAGATCGAGACAGCCCAGCGCTACGTCGCCGCCTGGAACGCCGGCCACCTGCGCTCTCACGACCTCGAAGAGGCGGTGGCCGCCTTTTTCGAGAAACGACCGCCCGACTTCGAGGGGCGCTAGCAAGAACTCCGAGCTCGGGCCGGGAAGCTGGCCCATCCCGCCCTGAGCTCGAGGAGCCGGGCCTCCGGCCGGCCGGGCGAGAGCGGCCCGATGCCCGATCCAGCCCGCCTGGCTCTCCGGCGCGCCGGCAGTCTCAACGCGACCTCGAGCTGAGAGCCCGAGCCGGGACGGCTGCCCGACCGCGGAGGGGTTGTCGGGCCCGTTCTCGAGCCGAGCGACGAGCCAGACCACTCGGTGGGATCAGCTTGACACAGCCAGCCCGGAAGGCATCAACGGCGGCGGAACCAGCGAAAGCGCCCGCCGTCCTGCCGGCGGGCCGCCAGAGCCTGCCTGATGCCGGCCCATCAGGAGATGGCGCGCCGCTCCCGAATTCGTTTCGCGGCCTGATGTCGAAGAACCGAGCGCTGTTCGGCGTGCTCGTGGTCTTTGCCTGCGGCGGGTGCTTCG
>JAJZLV010000064.1:0-7490 GCA_021803215.1 Actinomycetes bacterium
GGCCAGGCGTTGGCGGCCAGCCAGGGCCGGGCGCTTTCGGCCCTGCTCGCTTCTCTCGGCGAGACAAAGGTAAGACAGGGCGAGGAGGTCTCGCCATGACCACGACCGTCGCCGGAACCCCCCGCTACGCCTGGTACGGGAGGGTGTCGACCGAGGACGAGCAGGACCCGACGCTCAGCTTTCCCCGCCAGCTGGCCAACGCCGAGCGCCAGGTGGAAGAGGCCGGCGGGCGGATCGTCTGTCACTACTACGACATCGAGTCGGGCACCCGCGCCTACGCCGCCCGTGGCTCGGGCGGCCTCGCTGGCTTCGAGATCCCGATCCCACGCGATGGCGGGCTCCGAGACCTCCTCGCCGACGCAGCCCGCCGTCCGGCACGCTTCGACCGGGTGATCGTGGAGTCCATCTCGCGCCTCAGCCGCAACTCCTCGGTCGCCTTCCGGGTCGAAGACGAGCTGCGCTCCGCAGGCGTGCGGCTCTGCGCAGCCGACGAGCCGCTCGAGGAGTCCTTTGGCACCATCGTCCTCCGCCACGTCAACATCGGCATCGCGCGCGGATACCACCACGAGCTGATGGTGAAGTCCCGCCAGGGCCAGGAGACCTCGACCCGCCAGGGCTGGCACACCGGAGGGGTCGCCCTCTATGGCTACCGCTTTGTCACCCACGACCACCCCAACCCCCACAAGGCGAGCCGCGGGATCAACAAGCGCACCTTGGAGCTCGACCCCGTGCGTGCGCCAGTCGTGCGCGCCATCTACGACTGGTACCTGGGCGGCGGGATGGGCCTACTCCAGATCCGCGATCGCCTCAACGCCGACCCCAACCGCTACCCGCCGCCGGTGCCGGTCGACCCGGCGACCGCCCGGGGCGCGTGGAGCAGGTCCTCGGTGTGGGAGGTGCTGCGCAACCCGAAGTACACCGGCTACCAGGTCTGGAACCGCAGGGCCAGAAAGAAGGGCCACAACCGGACCAACCCGCCAGAGGCCTGGGTCTGGTCGGAGGAGCCGGCACATCCGGCGATCGTGAGCCGCGAGGAGTACGACGCGGTCCAGGCACGCGCCAGAGCCAACGAGCGCTCCCGTCAGGGCGTCCCGGCGACGACGGCACGACCGACCGCGAAGACCAACTACCTCTACCGAGGGTTGCTCCGCTGCGGGATCTGCGGTCTGCGCATGTGGGGGAACCACCGCCGCAACACGACGTACTACTCCTGCCAGCCCTCGCACCAGCGGTCTAAGGACATCCCCGCCGACCACCCGCCCCACGTGTACCTGAACGAGCAACGCTTGAGCGAGGCGCTGCTCCCGTTCCTCGTCACCGCCCTCTTCGGCCCAGAGCGCACCGACTACTGGCGCACCTGCCTCGACGCCGCGGTCGAGCCCGAGTGCACCGCCCCGGCGAAAGAACGCGCCGAGGAGATCGAAGCTGAGATCACCGACCTCGAACGGCGTCTCACCCGCCAGCTCGTCAACCTCGAAGCCGACGACGTGACTGCTGCGCTTCGTCGGCGCGTCGGCCAGCGCGTGACGGAGCTGGAGGACGCCATCGCCGAACGGCGCGAGCGCCTCGTGGCACTCGCCCGAGCCTCGGCGACAGAAGCGCCCACGTTCGCCGACGTCGCCCCGTTGCTCGACCGCCTGCCGATCCTCGCCACCTCGCTCGACACGGCGCCCCAGGGCGAACTACGGGCGCTGTTCGACGCGCTGCAACTCGACGTCGTCTACCAACCGGCCGACAGCGCCGTCGATGTCGCAGTCACCCTCTACGATCGCGGCAGCGAAGAGCAGCAATTCGCAGGCCAAATGCGCGCGGAGGACTGGTCAGCGCCCCCGGCAGGATTCGAACCTGCGACACGCGGTTTAGGAAACCGCTGCTCTATCCCCTGAGCTACGAGGGCCGGTGGCGGGAGCAATCCCGGTGACAAGCGTCCCAGAGGAGTTGTGATGCGCCGGGGCGATATTACTGATCCCGGGGGTTGCTCTCATGTCTCTGGCCCAGGTCGAGCCATGCCGCCGCCCCCTGAGCGGCCTTCCTGGGCACGACTGGTAGCCTGGCCGCCCGCGCCGTAGAGGAAGCGGCCGCACGAGTCGGCCCGATGGCCAGCGCCGGCACGGTGGCGAAGGCCCGGTGCGATCGTGCCTGCAAACGGTGCCCGGAGCGGACAGGATCGGCAATACCCCTGGAGGTATAGCAGTAGGCTATCGGCATGTGTTCGAAGGTCCCGGTCCTCTCGGCCATGGTCGCCGGCTACCTGATAGGCGGCCTGATCGGACACTCCACCGCAAGTTGGGCGGTCGCCTTCGCCTCCGGGCTTGCCATGTTGCTCTGGTCGCGAGCCGGGGCTCGGCGAGGCGGCGACAGAGCCTGCTCGATCGCGAGCTCCCCCCGGGGGTGCCGCAGGCCGACCCGTGGACTCCCCGCCGGTCCAGCCCAGTGGCGCTTGGCATGCCGACCTCCAAGTGGACCGATGCTCCGGCCCGCAGAAAGTCGGCGAGGTCGAGCGGGGCTGGCGGGACCGTCTGACCGGTTCCAAGGGCGCAGCAGCGTCAGCCCTCCGTCTTGAACGAGCAGGTCGTGAGGTGGTCGTCCACGATGCCGACCGACTGCAGGAACGAGTAGACGATGGTGCTCCCCACGAAGCCAAAACCCCGCTTGCGCAGGTCCTTCGAGACCGCGTCCGAGAGCTCCGTGCGGGCCGGGACCTGCTGGCTCGCCTCGGGGAGGTTGCGGATGGTGCTTCCTCCGGTCCAGGCCCAGATGTAGTCGGCGAAGCTGCCGCACTCTGCTTGCACGGCCAGAAAAGCGCCGGCGTTTGCAATGGCAGAGCGGATCTTCAGCCGGTTGCGGACGATCCCCGGATCTGCGAGGAGGCGCTCCACCTCGCCGTCGCCGTATCGAGCCACCACAAGGGGATCGAAGTCGTCGAAGGCGCTCCTGTAGTTCTCCCGCTTGGCGAGGATCGTCGCCCAGGAGAGCCCTGCCTGGGCGCCCTCGAGGACGAGCATCTCGAACATGTGGCGGTCGTCGCGGGAGGGCTTTCCCCACTCGAGGTCGTGGTAGCGCTGCATGGCGGGCGAGCTCTCCGCCCAGCTGCAGCGCGCCAGCTCGGACATGGGGTCCATTTTTCCTTCTTCACCGATGGAATCCGGCGAGACCTGACGGAGCGCTCCGTGCAGGGCGAGGGTTCAGCCAGGGCCGCTGCGGGAAAGTTACGCGAGTGCCTGACAACTTCAGCAACGACACCGCAGAGATCGAGGTGGCTGCTGTCGCACCCGAGATGGCGACGGCGCCCGGACCGGTCGACGAGGTCGAGCTCTCCGAGGAGGAGAAGCGTCGCTTCTCGGCCCTCGTGCAGTGGTCGTTCGGGGACGAGTACTACGCAGCCGAGCCGATTCTCAACCACGAGAGCGCTACTTTGGTGCTGCGAGGAGAGATCGACGCCATCGCCCTTTCCGAGGTCCGTTGCCTCATCGACCTCATCGTCGACGGGCGGCCGAAGCGCCTCTCGGTCGATCTGGCCGATGCGGCCTTCGTCTCGGTCTCGGCCATGTTGTGTATCGTCGACGCCGCCCGCCACATCCCCCAGGTGATCATCGAGCGGCCGAGCGCCACGGTGAGGCGCATCTTCGAGCTTGTCGACCCCGATCGGAGGCTCAAGCTCTAGGCCGGCTCCGAGCACAGTCGATACAGAGCTCGGCGGTCGGTAGGGCTGCCAGTCGCTCGGGGTCGATCGTCTTGTGGCAGCTTCCGCAGATCCCGTACTCGCCTGAGAGCTGCCGGGCGAGGGCGGCCTCGAGGCCGAGCAGCGAAGCCTCGACCTGCGACAAGAGCGCTGCCACCCGACGCCGCTCGAAACCGATGCTCGACCCCTCGACGTCGTGCTCGTCGTCCGGCCCGGCGGCGGTCGACTCGGCGATGGCCCCTGCCTCGTGGCGAAGGTCCGTGACGAGATCTCGAGCCCGTCTGACCGCCTCCTCGAGCTCGACCCGGTCCATCGAAGAAGGCTACGGGGCATCAGGTCATCGCTCGCCGAGCCATCCGGCCGGGCCGGGGCGGCCCCGGCCAGCATGAAAGCCGGCCGTTCCGCCCGCTCGGCCGTCGAACGGGCGGTGCTCCAGAGCTTTCCGGGCAGGCGGATCGTTCGCTCGGCGGTGCTCCCGGCCGCCGCCCACCTGTTGCCGAGCGTCCTCGTGCTCGGACAATGGTGGCCGAGCACGGCGCCGGAGCTGCGTGCTCTGCCTGGCGGGGTGTGCCGGTGGCGAGGTCCGAACACAGGACGACCGGAGGTCGCCCTCACCTTCGACGACGGGCCGGATCCGGACAGCACCCTCGAGGTGGCCAGCCGCCTCGAGGGTGCCCGGATGCGGGGGACCTTCTTCACGGTCGGAGAGAGTGTCGGGGCCCACCCAGAGATCGTGCGCGAGCTGCGGGGACGTGGCCACGAGGTGGGCACCCACGGCTACCGCCACCGGCACCACCTCCTCCAGCGCTCGGGTGACACGGTGGCCGATCTCGGCCAGGCGGTGGCGGCTCTCGAGCGCCTCGGCCAGGGCTTTCATCCCCGCTACTTCCGTCCGCCCTATGGCCAGGTGTCGACCGGCTCGATCATCGCCTGTCAACGAGCCGGCCTCGAGATGATCCTCTGGTCCGTCTGGGGCCGCGAGTGGGCCGAGACGCGTTCCGGGCCGGTCGCGGAGCGGATCACGAGAAAGCTCCGCCCGGGGGCGATCGTCTTGCTGCACGACTCCGATGCGACCTCGCCGGCCGGGACCGCCGCCCGGGCCATAGAGGCGCTCGAGGTCATCCTCGCCAGGCTCGAGGCAGAGGGATTGCGCTCGGTGACGCTCAGCTCTTTGCTCAAGCGCTGAGCTGGCGGTGATCCTCCAGCCGGCGGTCACCTGTTACAACTGGCACATGGCAAGCGTCGCGATAGAGGCGCGCGATCTCGTCAAGACCTTCAAGGGCGGAGTCAGGGCGCTCGCAGGTGTCTCCCTCGAGGTCGAGCGGGGGAGCGTCTTCGGCCTGCTAGGACCCAACGGCGCCGGCAAGACGACGGCCGTCCGCATACTCACGACCATTCTCCGCCCGGACGGCGGGTCGGCGGCCGTTCTCGGCCACGACGTCGTGAAGCAGCCGGCCGAGGTGAGGGCGATCATCGGGCTGGCGGGTCAGTACGCGGCGGTCGACGAGAACCTGACGGGCCTCGAGAACCTGCGCATGATCGGCCAGCTCTGCCAGCTTCACCGGAAGGATGCGAGGCGCCGGGCGGCGGGGCTCCTCGAGCAGTTCGACCTCTCCGAGGCGGCCAGCCGACCGGTGAAGACATATTCCGGCGGCATGCGGCGCCGCCTCGACCTGGCGGCCGCTCTCGTAGACCAGCCCCCGGTGCTCTTCCTCGACGAGCCCACGACCGGGCTCGACCCGTTCTCGCGCTCCTCGCTCTGGCAGGTGATCGAGCAGCTCGTAGGAGGCGGCACGACGGTGCTCCTCACAACCCAGTACCTCGAGGAGGCTGACCGGCTCTGTGACCGGCTGGCCGTGATCGACCACGGGCAGGTCATCGCCGAGGGCACCGCCGCCGAGCTGAAGGCGGACCTCGGGGCCAACCGCCTCGACCTCGACTTCGCCTCCCCGGAGGAGGCCGAGAAGGCTCGCCAGGTTCTCAGCGAGCGCCTCACCGAGCCGATGAACCTCCGAGAGTCGGTGCTCGAGGTCACGATCGAGGCCGGCTCGCGGGCGGTCATCGAAGCCTTGCGGGTGCTCGACGACGCCTGCATGGTTCCGTCTGGGATGGCGGTTCGTGAGCCCAGCCTCGACGACGTCTTCCTCGCTCTCACGGGACATGGAGCCGACGAGCAATGACGACAGCCGCTGTTGTCGCCCCATCTGCCAGAAGCGCTCGTCCGAGCCCCCTTCGGACGGTCCGCGACACCCTTGTCATAGCGGAGCGGAACCTCATCGCCTACGTGCGCATTCCCGAGGCCCTCTTCTTTTCGAGCGTGCAGCCGATCATGTTCGTCCTTCTGTTCCGCTACGTCTTCGGCGGGGCGATCAAGACCACCAACCCAGGCGGCTACGTCAACTACCTCATGCCGGGCGTGTTCGTGCAGACGGTCGCCTTCGGTGCCGTCGGGACCGCCATCGGCCTGGCCGAAGACCTGCAGAAGGGGCTCATCGAGCGGTTCCGCTCGCTCCCGATGGCCCGCTCGGCCGTGCTGGCGGGCCGGACGGTCGCCGACCTGTGCCGCAACGTGGCCGTCACGGCACTCATCACGGGCGTCGGGTACGCGGTCGGTTTCCGGCCCTCCCATGCTCTCGGCTTCCTGGCTGCCGTTTTGTTGCTCCTGCTCTTCGCCTACGCCCTCAGCTGGGGCTTCGCGGCCGTCGGCCTCTCGGCCCCCAACTCCGAGACGGCCCAGGTGATGTCGTTCCCGCTCCTTTTCCCGCTCACCTTCGCCTCGAGCGCCTTCGTTCCGGTGCAGTCGATGCCGGGCTGGCTGCAGGCTTTCGCCAAGTACCAGCCGGTGAGCGAGGTGATCGACGCGGTCCGCGGGCTGATGGTGGGAGGCGTCCCCGACGTCTCTGGCCACGTGATCATCTCGGTCGCCTGGGCGGCGGGGTTCTTCCTGGTGCTGGCCCCGCTCGCCGTGAACCGCTACCGCAACAGGACCTGAGAGTCCGATCGCGAGCCCCCGACAACGAGCCGTGACCCTGTTGGGTGACTCTTTCGATTGTCGGCCCCGGCGCGAGAGCGCCAGCCAGCCGGGCAGCTGCCGCCGGAGGCAGTCCTCCTAGCGGTCGAGCCGCCTGGCGAAGAGGCGGCTGGCCCTCTCCGCCATCTCTCGGATCGCCTCGTGAGAGGGGAGTGTCCCGGCGGTGAACATGGCCACCTGCAGGCTTGGCCCGTAACAGCCGTGGCGCTCCATCTGCTCCCTCGTCACCGGCTGGACGAGGTAGTGGATGTGGACCGGCTCGCCGCCGGCGTGCGACCAGAGGCAGTTGTAGACCTGTTCGGCCCCGGTGAGCTCGCCGGCGATCTCGGAGGCAAGCCGCAAGAGCGGGCCGAGCTCGGTCGCCTCCCCGTCGGAGAGCTCGGCCACCGAGGTGACGTGACGCAGCGGCTTCACGATGAGGCTCCCGAGCCCGAGCGGCCCGACGCAGTGCTCGACCACGAGGTGGCTACCCATGTGGATGCGACCGCCTGGCAGCTGCTGTCGTCCGGCGGTGAGGTCGCAGGCGAGGCAACCCGCCTGGTCTGTCACGGGCGGATCTGGTAGTTGGGCGCTTCCTTGGTGATCACGACGTCATGAGGATGGCTCTCGCGCAGGCTGGCCGGCGAGACTCGCATGAACCTGCCGCTCTCCTGCAGGTCGGCGACGCTCCTCGAGCCGCAGTAGCCCATCGCCTGGCGAAGGCCGCCGACGAGCTGGTGAAGGACGATGCCGAGGGGCCCCTTGTAGGGGACGCGTCCTTCGATGCCCTCGGGCACC
>JAJZLV010000064.1:7500-23308 GCA_021803215.1 Actinomycetes bacterium
TCCTTCGAGAAGGAGCGGCCCTGCATGGCGCCGAGGGAGCCCATGCCGCGGTACTCCTTGAAGCGCTCCCCCTGCTGCACGACGATCTCGCCGGGCGACTCCTCCACCCCGGCCAGGGCGTTGCCGAGCATCACGGTGTCGGCCCCGGCGGCGAGGGCCTTGGCTATGTCGCCCGAGAACTGCACCCCGCCGTCGGCCACTATCGGGACGCCGTGGGCCCGGGCAGCTCGGGCGCAGTCGAAGATGGCGGTGATCTGCGGGACGCCGATGCCGGCCACCACCCGGGTGGTGCAGATGGAGCCGGGGCCTATGCCGACCTTGACGGCGTCGGCCCCGGCCGCGATGAGGGCCTCGGTGGCCTCGGCCGTGGCGACGTTGCCGGCGATGATCTCGACCTCGAAGTTGGCCTTCATCTTCGAGACCGTCTCGATGACCGAGCGGTTGTGTCCGTGGGCGGTGTCGACCACCACCACATCGACGCCCGCGCCGACGAGGGCCTCGATCCGCTCGAAGGCGTCCGGCCCGGTGCCGACGGCGGCGGCCACCCGGAGGCGGCCCCGCTCGTCCTTGGTGGCGTTCGGGTAGTCGAGCTTCTTCTGGATGTCCTTCACGGTTATGAGTCCGTGCAAGGTGCCGTCCGGGCCGACGATCGGCAGCTTCTCGATGCGGCGGGCGGCCAGGATCTCCTGGGCCTCCTCGAGCGTGGTGCCGACCGGGGCGGTCACGAGGCCCTCGGAGGTCATGACGGTCGAGACGGCCGGCGCCGTCTGGCGTACGAAGCGGAGGTCGCGGTTGGTGACGATGCCGACGAGCCTTCCCGACTGGTCGGTGACCGGGACGCCCGAGACCCGGTAGCGGGCCATGAGGGCCATGGCCTGATCGATGGAGGCCTCCGGCGAGACCGTCACCGGTTCCGAGATCATGCCGGACTCCGAGCGCTTCACCTTGTCGACCTCGGCCGCCTGGTCGGCGATCGAGAGGTTGCGGTGGATGACCCCGATGCCGCCGGTTCTCGCCATGGCGATGGCGAGACGGGCCTCTGTCACCGTGTCCATGGCAGCCGAGACCAGGGGGATCGACAGCTTCACGTGCCGGGTGAGGCGGCTCTCGGTGGAGGCCTCCGAGGGCAGGATCTCCGAGGCGGCCGGGATGAGCAGGACGTCGTCGAAGGTGAGCCCCTCCCTGGAGAACTTCGCCTCGAAGGAGAAGGCCGAGGGATCGGGAGAGCCAAGCGCCATGTCAAATGATAGGCGGCCGGCGGCCCGTTTCGGGCGACCTCAGCGGCCGAAGAGAGCGAGCCACTCCTCGGCGCTGCGGGGTTTCAGCACCGGGTTCCACGCCTTGAGCTGCGCCAGGGCGGCCGAGGGGTCCTCGGAGTAGAGGTGGCCCGGGTAGACGACGGTGTCGTCGGGCAGGCGGGCGAGGCGGTGTTGCAGGCTCTCGTACATCTGCTCGGGGTCAGCGCCCGGCAGGTCGGTCCGCCCGCAGCCGTTCAGGAAGAGGGTGTCGCCGGCCACGAGACGGCCCTCGACAAGGAAGCACTGGCTGCCCGGGGTGTGCCCGGGCGTGTGCACCAGCTGGACCTCGAGCTCTCCGACGGCGACCACGTCGCCCGGCTCGTGAGCGAGCAGCTCGCTCCTGTCGACCCCGGCGGCCCGCTCCACCCAGGGCGCCTCGGCGCGCTGCACGTGGACCGGGAGGGAGGTCTCCTCGAGGAGGCTCTTCAGCCCGGCGATGTGATGGCCGAAGAGCTCGCCGCCGGCATGGTCGGCGTGGAAATGGGTGAGGAGGGCCCCGGTGACCCTCATGGCGTCCTCGGCGGCGATGGCCACGAGCCCGAGCGGGTCGTAGGCCGGGTCGACCACGAGGGCCTCACCGCTCTCCCGGTCGCCGATCAGGTAGGCGAAGTTCACCATCTGGCGGGCGACCTCGTTGTCGCGGGCGAAGTCGCGGCCCGAGAGGAGCTGGCGGAAGTAGAGCCGCTCGCTCACCTGGAGGCGGCCGAGGAGGAGGTGGCCTCCTCATCCTCGAACGGATCCCAGCCGGCGAGGTCGCCGAGGCGCTTGTCGTTCGAGAAGACCTCGACGATCGGGATCCGGAGACCGATCCGCCGCTGGAGCCGCTCGATGGCGAGCTCCTGGTCCCAGAGCACGAGGGTGACGGCGACGCCGTCCTCACCCGCCCGGGCGGTCCGCCCCGAGCGGTGAAGGTAGGTCTTGTGGTCCTCGGGCGGGTCGTAGTGGACGACGACGTCGACGCCGTCTATGTCGAGGCCGCGAGCGGCCACGTCGGTCGCCACCAAGGCGGGGAGCTTGCCCGAGGAGAAGTTGTCGAGGGCCTGCTGGCGCAGCTGCTGGCGCAGGTCGCCGTGGATGGCGGCCGCCTTCACCCCCTCCTCCCTGAGGGCGGCGACCAGCCGGTCGGCGCCCCGCTTGGTCCGCACGAAGCAGAGGGTCTTCTCCGACTGGGCGATGATGGCGGCACAGACCTTCGCCTTGTCGAGCTGGTGCACCTTCAAGAAGCGGTGGGTCATCTCGTCGACGGTGACCTGACGGGCCTGCACCTCGTGCATGACCGGGTCGCGCAGGTAGAGCCGCACGACCTGGTCGACGGCCGAGTCCAGGGTCGCCGAGAACAAGAGCGTCTGGCGCTTGGCCGGCATGTGCCGGAGGAGCCACTCGACCTGGGGCAAGAAGCCCATGTCGGCCATGCGGTCCGCCTCGTCGACCACGAGCATGGCCGTGGCGGTGAGCTCGACGGCGTCGCGATCGACGAGGTCGATGAGGCGGCCCGGAGTGGCCACCACGACCTCGATCCCGCGGGCGAGCGCCTTGGCCTGCTTGTCGAGGTCTGTCCCCCCGTAGATGGTGGCGAGGCGGTGGCCGGCCGCCCTGCCGAGAGGCGCCAGCACCTCGCCCACCTGCACTGCCAGCTCGCGGGTCGGGACGAGCACGAGCGAGGTGGGCCGCTTCGGCTCGGCCTTGCCCGTCTGCATGAGGAGAGGGATGCCGAAGGCCAGCGTCTTTCCCGAGCCGGTCTTCGCCTTTCCGCAGACGTCGCGGCCCTCGAGGGCCTCGGGGATGGTGAGTGCCTGGATCGGGAAGGGCTCGACGATCCCTTGTGCCTTCAGAGCCTCGACGATGTCAGGCGCGACGCCGAGGCCGGCGAATGTCGCTTTTGTCACTTGCCTCTTGTCATGGTTGTATTCGCAAACAGACTACCGGGACTGGACGGAAGGCAAAGTTCTTCTGCCCATCGCGGCGGCTGAGCCCTCCCCGGGCGGGAATGACTCGAGAAAGGAAGTGGCGATGGGAAAGCTTGCAGCGGGGGACGAGGCGCCGGTCTTCGCCCTCGAGGACGAGGCCGGGAAGACGGTCTCGCTGTCGGACTACGCCGGGAAGCGGGTGGTCGTCTACTTCTACCCGCGAGACGACACGCCCGGCTGCACCAAGGAGGCCTGCCAGTTCTCGGACCTCTTCGAGGAGTTCCGCCAGGCCGGGGTCGACGTCGTCGGCATCTCGCCCGACGACGCCTCGTCTCACCGCCGCTTTCGCGAGAAGCACGGCCTTACGATCAAGCTCCTCTCGGACCCGGGTCACGAGGTGATGGAGGCCTACGGTGCCTGGGGAGAAAAGACGCTGTATGGGAAGAAGAGCGTCGGCGTCATCCGCACGACGGTGCTTGTCGGAGAGCAGGGCCAGGTGGAGCGGGCCTGGTACCACGTCAAGGCCGACGGCCACGCCGGGAAGGTGCTCGAGGCCCTGACGAGCTGAGCTGGCCAGCTCCGCCCAGCCAGGAGAGCGCCCCGATGGCGAGGAGGATGCCGGCCAGCCCGAGCACCAGGTAGACGGTGCCGTTGCCGGAGCCAGCCGCCCCGAGGAGGACGATGCCGTAGGCGAGGCCGGCCGCGGCCGCCCCGATCACCACGCCGGCCGAAAGGTCGGCGAGAGAGCGGAGCCGGCCGGCGAGCTTTGCCTCCCCCCGCCGGAGCGGGAAGCGGCGTTGCTCGTCGAGGCGGGCGGTCACCTCGCCGGCCGCCAGCAGGAGGCCGCCGATGAGCGCCAGGGCGAGAAGCCGGGGCGAGGCAGAGAGCGGGATGGTCCCGAGCGAGGCCGCCAGCGCGAGAAGGAGGATCGCCGGGCGGGCGAGCTTGCCTGTCATCGGGTGCGGGCCGGGCGCAGCCGGCGGGCGGCCCGGGCGAGCTCGGCGACGACGGCCTCGACCGGGCGGCCGGGCTCGAGGGGGGCGACCGCGATGCCGAGGGCGAAGAGCCCCCTGCGGAGCTCCTCCCTCTCCATCTCGTCGAGGAGGCGGCCGGCCTGCTCGAGCTCGGTCCTCGGGGCCATCCGCGGCTTGGCCATCTCGACCACGACGACGTCGTGGCCCCTCGCCCGTATGGCGGCGAGCGCCGAGATCATCCGCTCGTCGCCGAGCGGGCTGATCGCCACGACGAGGGCCCCGCTCGGCAGCGCCCGGGGCGGGATGCGGTCGATGCTCTTCCAGGCGTAGGAGAAAAATGGGCTGGTTGCCGCCAGCCGGAGCCGGATCCGCTCGAGCTGGCGGCTGCCGGCGCTCGCCTCGACCCAGTCGATCACGCCCCCGAAAGAGACGAGCCCCACCCGGTCCCGCCGCGAGAGGTAGGCGGCGGCCAGGGGGGCGGCCACCTCGAGCACGCGGGGAAGCACCGCCGGGTCGAAGGTGTCGGCGAAGAGCACCACGTCGGTGCTCTGCTCGGGATGGCGCACCGTGACGTGGGTGACGCCCCGGCGGGCCGTCGCCCGCCAGTTGACCGGCAGCGTCCGGTCGCCCGGTCGCTCCGGGCGGACCTCGGCGAGCTCGATCCCCTCGCCGGTGTGGCGGGCGAGCCTGTCCCCGACCGCCACCCGCACCCTCGAGGAGCGGGGAAGGGCCCGGAGCCGCTCCTCGGCGGGCCTCGCCGCCACCCGCAGCTTCGTCTCGAGCTGGAGCCGACGCCGGTAGAGCCCGAAGGGCCCGGAGACGAGCAGGCTGAGCGGGCCGAGCGTCAGCTCGCCGGGGCGGGTGAGGACGACCTCGAAGAAGAGCTCGGTCGGCTCCCTCGGGCCGAGCCGGCAGAGCCAGCGGGGCGGCCGGTCGAGGCGCACAGAGGCGATCTGCTCGGCGATCTCGCGCCTCGCCAGCTCGCCCGGACCGTAGCCGTCGAGCTGGCGGAGCAGCTCCACCCGGCAGCGGGCGACCGGCCTCGAGGCCGCCAGGGCGATCCTCACCTGGAGAGGCGCTCCCGTCTCGACCGTCTCCGGCTCGCCCGACAGCTCGGCCGAGATGGTCGCCTCGCTGGCCGGCACGTCGAGAGCGAGGGCGCCGAGGAGGACGAGGAGGAAAGGCAGGCCGAGGGCCGCCAGGGGGGCGTCGCCGGTGGCGACCGCCGCGATGAGCGGGACCGCCCCCGCGACGGCGTAGCCGAGTGCTCGGGGGGCGAGCGAGGGGCCGGGCGCCTCCTCGCTCCGTCCGAGCAGGTCGGCGAGGCTCACTCCGGCTCGACTGGCACCGGCACCAATTCGAGGCACTGGCGGACGACGTCCTCGGCCCGGGCGCCCCGCAGCCAGAGGTCGGGCCGCAGGGTCAGGCGGTGGGCGAGGCAGGGCACGGCCATCGTCTTCACGTCGTCTGGCACGACGAAGCCCCGCCCCTTGGTGGCGGCGAGGGCCCGGCTCGCCTGCAGGAGGGCGAGGGCCGCCCGGGGGCTGGCCCCGATCTCGACGCCGGCGACTGCTCGCGTGCTGCGGGCCACCTCGACGAGGTAGCGACCGACCGACTCGTCGATCGCCACCTGCTCGACGGCGCCCATCATCTCGCCGAGGCGGCCGACGTCGAGCACCTGGGCGAGCTCGACCTCCTCCCGGTGGCGGGCGGCCCGGCGCCTGATGATCTCCCACTCCTCCTCCGAAGCCGGGTAGCCGATCGAGGTCCGGAGCATGAAACGGTCGAGCTGGGCCTCGGGCAGCGGGTAGGTGCCCTCGTACTCGACCGGGTTCTGGGTGGCGAGGACCGTGAAGGGAGAGGGCAGGGGGTGGCTCACGCCGTCGACGGTCACCTGCCGCTCCTGCATCGCCTCGAGGAGAGCGGCCTGGGTCTTCGGCGGCGCCCGGTTGATCTCGTCGCCGAGCACGAGGTTGGCGAAGATCGGGCCCGGCTCGAAGGTGAGCTGGCCCGTGCGCCGGTCGTAGAGGGCCGACCCGGTCACGTCGGCGGGCATCAGGTCGGGCGTGAACTGGATGCGAGAGAGGCGCAGCCCGAGCACGCAGGAGAGAGCCCGGGCGATGGAGGTCTTCCCCGTGCCTGGCACGTCCTCCAACAGCACGTGACCACCCGCCAGGATGCCGACGAGGACGAGCGCGAGCTCCTGGCGCTTCCCGACGATCGCCTTCGAGAGCTCGTCGAGGATCAGCTCGGTCTGCTCTGCCAGGGTGGCTGCCCGCTCCGCCTCGATGCTCAACTGAGACTCTCCGCCCTCTGCAGCAGGTCGAGGACCTCGGCCACCGGCACCCCCGGGGCGCGCGGATCGTAGTGGTCGGGCGCTGACGGGTCGAGGACCCGCCAGCCGAGCGGGCCGAGGACCGAGGAGACCTCGTGGCGGTCGGTCGGGTCGTGGCCGGCCTCGACGAGCCGCCGCCGGCAGACGGCCGCCAGGCGGGGCTTGAGGCGATTGTCGAACTCGGCGGCCGAGCCAGCCGAGATCATCAGCACTCGCTCGGTCGATCCGACTGCCGGCGGAGCGGCCCGCTGCAGAGGGCTCTTCAGCCGGTGGTGCCACCTCCGGCGCTCGGGGAGCTGCCAGCCGGCGAAGACGTCGAGGTCATGGCGGGCGCTTGCGAGCGGCAGCGACTGCAGCGCCGCCAGGAGGGCGTAGAGGCCGAGCGCCGCCCCGGCCGCCTTGAGGGCGAGGCCGAGAGGGAGGACGCCTGCCAGGTAGATCACACCGAAGGCGACGGCGATGGCGACGCCGATGACGAGCGGGCCCGGGCGTCTCATCTGCCGGCTGCCAGCTGCCTCTCGATGACCGCCAGATCCTCCAAGGCCTGCCGCCGCGAGTCCTCGTCGACCCTCGCCGGGCTGTAACGGGCGGTGGCGAAGAGCCGTGACAGCTCACGGGCCGCCTTTCGCCCGGCCCCCGCCGAGAGGGCGGGGAGGGAGGCGAGGCGGCTCTCGTACTCGAAGACGGTCTCAGGCTGGCGCCGGGGCCTGCCGGCCCGGCTCATGAGGGCGGCGAAGCGGGCGTAGGCGGCGAGCACCGCCAGGCGGGGATCGGCGATGCCGTTCGGGTCCGGCAACAGCTGCGCCGGTGCGCCGGCGGCCGACCGAGGCGGGAGGCTGGAGGAGACCTCGAGGACCACGGGTCGGAAGGGACGGGCCCGGCGCAGGAGCGCCGAGATCCGGCGCCGGAAGCCGAACAGGAAAAGGGCCGCCACCGCGATCGTGACGGTCAGGTAGGAGGCGGTGCCGTTGAACGGGACGGTCCTGCCGCCGCGGTGCTCGGCCGCCCTCGGGCCAAAGCCACGGCCGGCGAGGTGTGCCCGGGGGTGCGCGCCGTGCGCCGAGGCGAGGAGGAGGTAGGCACCGAGGCCGAGCAGCAAGAGGGCGAGGATCAGCACCGCCTTGGCGAGGCGGGAGACCGGCTCGCGCTCCTCGGTTGTCTCCTCGCCGCCGCCTCGTCTGAGAAAGAGCGAGATGGCGTAGCCGGCCCCGGCGACGACGGCGAGCCCGGCCAGGGTCAAAAGGACGCTCACGAGAACCGAGCGGACGCCGAGGGAGCGCTCGAGCCGCCCGTTGCCCGCGCCGGAGGCGGCCGCCATAACGGCGAGCAACACCCCCACGAGGGCGGTCGCCACGACCGCCGGGCGCCGTCTCATCTGCGGGCGAGCATACGACTGCGAGCGACCGGCCGGCCGGCATAGGCTTCGCCCGACGGCCTAGAGCGGTGAAGGAGCCCCGAGTGCCCCCTGAGAAGCCACATTGGGCGCATCTGTTCTCTGAGGTGGTGACGAGCGGCCTTTGCACCGGCTGCGCGGCCTGCATCGTCGCCTGCCCCTACGACGTGCTCGGCTACGACGACAAGGAGGGCCGCTACAGGCCCTTCCACGTCGAGGAGATGGGAGGCTTCGACGACTGCACCCACGGTGAGAAGGGCTGCACCCTCTGCACGCGGGCCTGCCCCCGCTTCCGGGACTGGGAGGGCGAGATCGACAACTTCCTCTTCGGGCGGGAGCGCCTCGACGAGGAGGTCTTCGGCGTCGCCGAGGAGGTGCTGCTCGCCAAGGCGACCGATCCGGCCGTCAACGACTCCGGCCAGGACGGCGGCCTCGTCTCGGCCCTTTTGATCTGGGCGCTCGAGCACGACGTGATCGACGCCGCCCTCGTCTCCTACCTCGAGGGCGACGGCACCAGCTGGAAGGCGGTGCCCGGGGTGGCCCGCAACAGGGAGGAGGTGCTGGCCGCCGCCGGCTCTCGCTACACCTACTCGGCCAACACCCTGGCCTACTCCGAGGCGATCGAGGGCGGGGCCGAGCGCATCGCCCTGGTCGGCATGAGCTGCCAGGCTTCGGCCCCCCCGGTCATGGCGGCCCGGCGGGCGGGCAAGGTGGCGAGGCGCTTCGCCCTCACGATCGGCCTTCTTTGCTCGAAGACCTTCGACGACGCCATCTTCTCGGAGTTCTTCGAGGCCCGCTACGGCCTGAGGCGCGAGGAGATGGTGAAGATGAACATAAAGGGCGTCTTCCAGATCTGGATGCGTGACGGCAGCTACCACGAGGTGCCGCTCAAGGAGGGGCACGCCTGGACGAGGGAGGGCTGCAAGGCCTGTCCCGACTTCGCGGCTGAGCACGCCGACATCTCCACAGGCGGCATAGGGGCCTTCGGGGACCACACCCTCACCGTCGTCCGCACCGAGAAGGGGCGCGAGATCATGTCGGCCCTCGTCGAGGCGGGTGTCGTCGAGACCCGCCCGGCGAGCGACGACCCGGCGGCGGTCGAGCTCATGCGAAAGCTCTCGCGGGTGAGCCGGCGGCGCTGGCCGGCGACGGCCGTCCCGGGGCCTCGCCGGCTCCCCCTCGCCGTCTCCTAACCGAGAAGCGAGCGAGCCCGCTCGAGCACCTCGGAGAGCATCTCGGCGGTGAGAAGGCCGGTGAAGACGTTCCGCTGGCTCGGGTGGTAGGTGCAGAGCACCACCTCGGGCCGGCCGGTTCCCCCGAGCCGGAACTCGGCGCCGTGGGCGAAGCGACCCTGCAGCCGCCCCGCAAGAGCGGGGAGCCGTCTCAGGCAGTCGAAGGCGTAGGCGCCGAGGGCGAGATAGACCCGGGCGCTCTCCAAGAGGGACAGCTCCTCGGCCAGGTAGCCGAGGCAGCGGTCCCGCTCGGCCGGAAGCGGCTTGTTGGCCGGCGGGGCGCAGCGGACCGGAGCCGTCACGTAGGCGTCCACCAGCATCAGCCCGTCCTCGCGGGAGGTCGAGGTCGGTTGGTTGGCGAAGCCTTGGCGGTGGAGCCCGGCCACGAGGAAGTCGCCCGAGCGGTCGCCGGTGAACATCCGCCCGGTCCGGTTGCCGCCGTGGGCGGCCGGCGCCAGGCCGACGACGACGAGGCGGGCGTTCTCGTCACCGAAGCCGGGCAGCGGCCGGGCCCAGTAGGGCTCCGAGCCGTAGGCGGCCGGAGGGTTGGCCGCCGCCTCGTTCCGCCAGGCGACGAGGCGCTCGCAGGCGGTGCAGGAGGTGATCCGGTCGGCCAGCTCCGCGAGCTCGTCTCTTCCTCCTCGGTCAGGGCTCACAAGGTGCCACGGTACGGTGTCGCGGTGCCGCGTGTCCGCCGCAAGCCCCGCCAGCCAACCGTGGTAGCCCTGGTGCGCCACGGCACGACGCCCACCACCGGCAAGGTGCTGCCGGGGCGGGCCCGCGGCCTCCATCTCTCCGAGGCGGGGCTCGGGGAGGCCCGCCGGGCAGGGGAGCACTTCGGGGCCCTCGAGGTGGCGGCGGTCTACGCCTCGCCGCTCGAGCGGGCCCGGGAGACGGCCTCGCCGATCGCCAGGGCGACCGGACAGCGGGTCTCGCTCGAGCGCGGCCTTCTCGAGTGCGACTTCGGCGAGTGGACCGGGGCGGAGCTCGCCCGGCTGCGGCGCCTGCCGGAGTGGAAGACGGTGCAGCGGCACCCCTCCGGCTTCCGCTTCCCGGGCGGCGAGTCCTTCCAGGAGCTGCAGACCCGCCTGCAGACGACGATGGGCCTCTTTTGCGAGCGCCACGAGGGAGAGGCGGTGGTGGCCGTCTCGCATGCCGACTGCATCAAGGCCGTCGTGGCGCTCGCTCTCGGGGTCCCGCTCGACCTGTTCCAGCGGATCGTGATCTCGCCCTGCTCCACCACCACCATCGTCTACGGGGCCGAGGGACCGGTCGTGCTGGCGGTCAACTCCTACGGACCGCCAGCCGGCTTCCGGCCGCGCAAAGGAGGCGCCAGGTGAGCGAGAGCTTCCTCATAGAGGACCCGATCCGGGTCACGGTCGGCACAGTCGGCCCCGTCGGGCAGCGACTGTTCGTCCTGCAGGCCCGCGACGCCAGTGAGATCGTGACCGTGAAGGTCGAAAAGATCCAGGTGGCCTCGCTCGCCACCTACCTCGGCCGGATGCTGCGCCAGCTGGCCCGCCCCCACGAGCTGCCAGCGGGCGAGGCGCTCGACCTCGAGCCCTTCGACGAGCCCGACTTCGCGGCCCAGTCCCTGGCGCTCAGCTACGACGAGGTGGGGGACCGGGTCGTGCTCATGGTGGAGGAGCTCAACCGCTCCGAGATGAGCGCCCCGGACCCGGCCGAGGAAGTGCTCGAGGAGGCTCTGGTACCTGACGGCTCCTCGGCCCGCCTCGTCATGACCCGCGAGCAGGCGGCCGCGCTCGCCATCAGGGCGACCGAGCTCGTGGAGGCGGGACGGCCTCCCTGCCCGCTCTGCGGTTACCCCCTCGACCCGAGAGGCCACGCTTGTCCTCGGACGAACGGCCACGGCGCGCCCCTCACTTGAGCGGGCCCGAGTGGCTGGAGCTGCTGGAGGGCGGGGCGCTCGAAGTCGAGGGACGGCTTCCCTGGAGCTCCAACTACTCCTTCCTCGTACAGGTCCGCTCCGGCGAGGTGTCCGCCCGGGCCGTCTACAAGCCGGGCCGCGGAGAGCGCCCTCTGCACGACTTCGGGCCGGATCTGTACCGGCGCGAGGTGGCGACCTACGAGCTCTCGGCGGCCTACGGGCTCGAGCTCGTGCCCGAGACGGTCCTCCGCCTGGACGGGCCGCTCGAAGCGGGCTCGCTGCAGCGCTTCGTCGAGGCCGACTTCGAGCAGCACTACTTCACCCTGGTCGAAAAGGAGTCGTGCCACGCCCGCTTGAAGGAGCTCGCCGCCTTCGACGTCCTTTGCAACAACGCCGACCGAAAGAGCGGCCACGTGCTCATCGACGACGAGGAGAAGATCTGGGGGATCGACAACGGCCTCACCTTCCACGAGGCCGACAAGCTCCGGACCGTCATCTGGGACTTCGCAGGCGAGGCCGTGCCGCCCCGCCTGCTCGAGGTCTGCGAGTCGCTCTTTGCAGATGGGGTGCCCGACGGCGTGGCCCGTCTGATCGGTGCGGCAGAGCAGCAGGCGCTCGTGCGCCGGGCGAGACGCCTGGCGCAAAGAGGGCGCCTGCCGGTCCCGCGAGACGACTACCGCGCCTACCCCTGGCCGCTTGTGTGAAGCATTAGGTTCGCCGGTAAGCCGCTCCTCCACGGTGGCGCCGTGCCCTCATCCGAGATCGGAGCCTCCCGCCTGCGCTTCCTGCCGGCCGCCGTCGTGCCCCACCAGCTCCGCCGTCAGATAGAGCTCGCCCTCGACGACGTCGTGGCCGGGCTCTATCTCCGGGGGGAGCCGGCCGAGACCGAGGGCGCTCGAAAGGCGCTCGAAGCTGTCCGAGCGGAGCTCTCTCGTCACAGCGGGAAGGGGGCCGAGAGCTGCATAGTCACCAAAGAGGCGATCTTCGCCATGAGCGAGCAGCTCGACCGCTCTTCCCGTCTCCTGTCCGAAGCCGGGCGGCACGCAGCTTCACTGGTGGCGGCTGCGATCGACGACCGCCTGCTGGCCCTCGTCGCCGAGCTTCAGCCCGTGGCGCCGGTCTGAGCGCTCTCGGCCGCCGGCTCTCGTGCCGGAGGCCGGCGCCGCCTGGAGGTGGCAGAGGTGATGCCACGGGCCGAGCGTCGCCGCTCGTAGAGCTGAGCATCGGCCGCCGCCAGCAGAGCGGGCGCATCGAAGAGGCGTGTCGCCTGAACGCCTGCCACCCCCCAGGTGAAGGCCGGCGGGTCAAGGGTCTCGACGCGGGCCATGACGCCGGAGGCGTCCTCGGGCGAGGCATCGGGGAGAAGGACGATGAACTCGTCACCCCCGACCCGGTAGACGCCGTCCAGGCCACGAAGCGCCCGGCGCAGCGTCTCGACGAGGCGAAGGAGCGTCTGGTCCCCGGCCGCGTGGCCCTGGGTGTCGTTTATGTTCTTGAGCCCGTCCACGTCGAGAGCCACGACGGAGAGGTCGAGCTCGGCCCGGGCGCAGCGGGCGAGCTCGGTCTCGAGGTCGCGCTCGAGCCCGCGGCGGTTGGCACAGCCCGTGAGCGGGTCGCTGAAGGCGGCCCGTTGCAGCTCGTCGGTGGCGGCCCGGGTGGCGGTCGTCATGGCCCGGTCGACCAGCCGTCCGAGGCGGTCGCCGGCCGCGGACCCGGTCACCAGGTAGCGGAGCTGCACCATCTGCTCGACGGCGAGGCTCGGGATCCCGATCGCCGCCCCCCACCTGGCGGCGGCCACATCGAGAGCCTCCCGGCGAGCGCCGAGGCTGCCGGGCGGGCGCAGGCGCAAGGGGCTCGGCTGGCGTCCTGGCGAGTTGAGCAGCCCGCGCACGCGGGCGAGCGAGTCGGGGGCGGCGGCCTGCTCGAGGGCGATCAGGAGCCGGAGCCGCTCGGCCGAGTCGTCCGGGCCTTCGGCGCAGCCCGAAGACTCGCAGCGGCGCCACCAGGCGGCGAGCAGCTCTGCGACCGCCTCCTCGTCGTAGTCCTCCTGCTCATGGGCGCGGAGCAACCGGTCGCTGGTCTCGGGTTCCGTTGTGCCCCCACCCGCACGGTCAGGCGTTCTTCGGTCGACCACCTCAACGTAGCATTGGGGTGGTCACAACAGTCGCAGGGAGGGTGCCATGGCGGAGGCAGCAAGCGAGGGTGGGGAGGCAAAGGACGCCGAGCCTATTCAGCTGTCAGATCGGGAGTGGCGGGAGCGACTGAGCGAAGAGCAGTACAGGGTGCTTCGCCAGAAGGGGACCGACCGCCCCTTCACGGGACGCTTCACGCACCCCGGCCCAGACGGCGTCTACCGCTGTGCTGCCTGTGGCGCCGCCCTGTTCGACTCCTCGACCCAGTTCGACTCCGGCTCGGGCTGGCCGAGCTTCACAGAGCCGGCCGATCTCGAGAACGTCGAGCTTCACACCGACACCTCCCTCGGCATGGTCCGCACCGAGGTCAGCTGCAAGCGCTGTGGCGGGCACCTCGGCCACCTCTTCGACGACGGGCCGGGACCTACACACCAGCGGTGGTGCATCAACTCCACCTCGCTCGACCTCGACGCCGAGCGAGGCTGACGCGGCGACGGTGGCAGCTGGGGCACCGCCGCCGGTGAGCATCATCCTGCCGGTCCGAGACGAAGAGGGGCTGCTGGCGGCCTGCCTCGAGTCCCTCGCTGCCCAGGACTATCCGAAGATCGTCGAGGTGGTCGTGGCCGACGGCGGCTCGACCGACCGGACGGCTGAGCTGGCCGCGAGCTACCCGAAGGTCGTGGTAGTCGACAACCCGCGCAGGAGCCGCCCGGCCGGGCTCAACGTCGCCCTCCGGCACGCGACGGGAGAGATCGTCGTGCGGGTCGACGCCAGGACGCGGCTCGCCGCTGACTATGTGAGCCGCTGCGTCGAAGCCCTCGAACGATCAGGAGCCGCCATCGTCGGCGGCCCGATGGCCTACGAGGCGACGACCCCGGGCCAGCGGGCCTTCGCGGCGGCCATGTCCTCTCGCCTTGGAGCCGGACCGGCCGAGTTCCGCCGACCGGGCGGGGAGCCTCGCTTCGTCGACACCGTCTACCTCGGGGCTTTTCGCAAGGAGGTCATCGACGAGCTCGGTGGCTACGACGAGTGGTCCGGCGGGAACGAGGACGCCGAGCTGGCCTACCGGGCGCAGATCGCAGGGGGCGTCTTCTTGGATCCCGCCATCAGATCGACTTACATGGCGCGCGAGGGACTCGGCGAGCTCGGACGCCAGTTCTACCGATACGGGCGCAACAGGGCGCGGACCGTGAGGAAGCACCCCGCATCGCTCTCGTGGCGCCAGATGGCCCCGCCGGCGCTTCTGCTCGCCCTGGTCGCTCCCTGGCGCCGCTATGTCGGCGCTGCCTACCTCGCCGCCGTCGGTTCACGGGTAGCGCTTCAGGCAGCCTCCGACCCTGCGTCGTCTCGGTACCTAGCGGCCTACCTTCCGGTGATGCATTTGGCCTGGGGGACCGGGTTCTTTGTCGGGCTCGCTACCACTGCGACTGCAGGGGGTCCAGTTGTGGAAGCGAACACCTCGGCCTCTGCTTAGCCGCTGTATCGTCGTCCCGTGCCAGGCGGCCGCTAGATGAGCCAGCAGGCGGACGATGCTGGGCAGCCAGGCGAGACCGAGCTCGTCTTGGTGTGCTCCCTTTGCGGCTCCAGCCAAGCGACGGCTGTCGTGGCTACGACAGACCGACTTCATCGGATCCCGGGTCACTTCACCCTGGTGCGTTGTGCTGGATGCGGTCTGTTAAGGCTCTCGCCGCGCCCCAGTGCCACCGCGCTCCAGCGTTACTACCCGCCTGACTATGCCCCGTACCGGCTACCTGACCCAGAGGCGGCACCTGAGAAGAGTCTCAAACTGAGACGAGCCGTCCTGGCAGAGCTTGGCTACGGTGATCTTCCCGCCCCTCTTGCCCTCCGGCTCCTCCCGCATTGGGCTCTCGCCCGGATCGAGCGACGAGCTCTCTACGGTCGTAACGACATACCTCCGGCCACGCCCGGGGGTCGGGCTCTCGACGTCGGCTGCGGCGACGCCACCTTTCTTTCCCGACTCTCGGTACTTGGCTGGGATGTCACCGGAGTCGATTTCAGCCCGTCTGCGGTCGAGGCGGCGAAGCAGCACTACCAGATTGAAGTGCACCTCGGTGAGCTGCAGGGCGCCCAGCTGGCGCCTGAGAGCTTCGACTACATCCACCTGAGTCACGTGCTGGAGCATGTAACCGATCCGGTCGACTTTCTTAGGTCAGTCAACCGACTACTCAAGCCATCTGGACTCCTCTACATCGAGACGCCCAACGCGGCCAGCCTTGGCTTCCGGCTGTCAAAAGAACGATGGTTGCACCTAGACAGCCCCAGGCACCTGTTCTTATTCACCCCCAGCACCCTTGCCGCATGTCTCTCTGCTGCCGGCCTGCAGCTCGAGAGGAGCTCCACCTTGGGCATGCCGAGCTTCTGGTGGGCTGCCACCCTCAAAGAAGCGGATCGGCTGGGAGCATCGGAGCCGCCCCGGGATCTCCGGCCGTCCACGGCGTGGCGGGCACGTGTGATGAGCTACATCAGCCGAGCGCTATGCATAATTCGTCCGGAGTGGGGCGAGTTCATCTGCGCCCGGGCGACCAAGCAGAGGAGCGGCTAGGTCGAGCTGGCGGAAGCCCGCCTGTCGACTTGTTCGAACTCGGGTGTGGCTACTTTTCGACGACTCGAAAGTCCCTGTTCAGGGGG
>JAJZLV010000096.1 GCA_021803215.1 Actinomycetes bacterium
CGAGGAAGTGCCCGAGAGGGAGCGAAAGGACATGAGCCGCTGGCTCGGCGACGGCGGCATGGAGATCCTGGCCGCCATCGGTGTCAGCTTCGAGGACTACGGCGTCGAGGACGACGACGAGGCGGGTTTCGCCACCGCCGTGTTCGAGCCGAAGGTGCTCGCCTGCAACCCGCACGGCGCCGTGCAGGCCGGAGTGCACTCGGTCGTCCTCGATGCAGCCATGAACTTCGCCGTCAACGCCGGCCTGACCGGAAAGGACCGCACCAAGGCGACGATCGAGCTGAAGACCGAGACCATGCGGCCGGCCTCGCTCGGAGAGCGCCTCTCGGTGAGAGGCGCCGTCATGCGCCAGACCCGCCAGATCGCCTTCGCCGAGGCGAGGATCGAGAACGCCGAGGGCGAGCTCGTCTCGAGGGCGACGGGGACCTTCCTCATCCACCGCCACGACGCCGGCCACCGCTAGCCATCGGGAGCTGGCGGGCCCCGGGGTCGCCAGCTCTTCCCGCCCGGTGCTCGCCGCTAGGGAGCAGTCACCTCGAGCGCCTCTTCCAGGCGGCTCGCCCGCGCCGACTGCAGCTCGGTGAGCGGCAGGTCGACGAGGCCCGAGACGACGAAGCGGTCGCCGCCCGCCCGGCCGATGACCTCGGCGGGCACTCCGGCCGAGCGGGCGAGCGCCAGCAGCCGCTCGGGCTCCGGGGTGGAGGCGACCACCCGGCTCGGGGCCTCCGAGAAGAGCTCGGCGGAGCTGGGCACCTGGTCGACCACGAGCCCTCTGCCGGCCACGAGGCACATCTCGGCCAGGCAGAGCCCGAGCCCGCCGTCGGAGATGTCATGGATCCCGTCGAGCAGGTTCCTCTCGGCCAGAGCCGAGCGGACCAGATCGCAAAGGCGGCTGTGGGCCTCGTAGTCGAGGAGAGGGAGCCCGCCGGCCGGCTCCCCGAGCACCTGGCGGGCGAAGCGGGAGCCTCCCAGTCCGGCCGCCCGCCCGCCGAGGAGCACGAGGCATCCCTCTCCGCCCAGTCCGATGCCGGGCGGTGGCCTCTCGAGGGAGTCGATCACGCCTACCACTGCGACGACCGGCGTCGGGTCGATGTCGGCCCCGTCGCTCTCGTTGTAGAGCGAGACGTTCCCTCCGACTACCGGCAGCCCGAAGGCGAGGCAGGCCTCGGCCATGCCGTCGATCGCCTCGGAGAGCTGCCACATCACGACCGGGTGCTCAGGGTTGCCGAAGTTGAGGCAGTCGACGGCTGCCACCGGATGCCCGCCCGTGACGGCCACGTTCAAGACGGCCTCGGCCACCGTGGCGGCCGCGCCGGCCCGCGGGTCGACGGCGCACCAGCCCGGGTTGGCGTCGGTAGTGAGCGAGAGGCCCCGGCCGTTGTAGGCGATGCCGGGGGCCGCCAGGCGCAACACGGCGGCGTCGGCCGTCCCCGGGCCGCGCACGGTGTTCAAGAAGAGCTGGTGGTCGTACTGCTCGTAGACGAACGCCGGGTCGTAGCTGAGCGCCAGCAAAGCGGCGGTGACGTCGAAGGGGTAGGGCCCCCTTCCCGCCGCGGCGGCGGCCTTCTCGCCGAGCGGGTGGGCGCCGGCTTCCTCCGGCGCTGCCAGGGGGCGCCGGTAGAGCGGGGCGTCGTCGGCCAGCGAGGCGGCCGGCACGTCGGCCACCACCTCTCCACCGGGGCCGTGGACGACGAGCCGGCCGTGGCCGTCCTCGCCCGGCTCGGTCACCTTGCCGATCACGGTGGCGCGCACCTCGTGGCGGGCACAGAGCTCGAGCAGCCTCTCGAGGTGCTCCGGCTCGACGATGGCGAGCATCCGCTCCTGGCTCTCGCTCGTCATTATCTCGACCGGTGACATGCCGGGCTCCCGGCAGGGCACGGCGGTGGTGTCGACCTCCATGCCGAAACCGGCCCGGGCGGCCGTCTCGCTCGTGGCGCAGCTGAGGCCGGCTCCTCCGAGGTCCTGTATCCCGACCACGAGATCTTCGTCGAGCAACGCCAAGCAGGCCTCTATGAGCCGCTTCTCCTCGAAGGGGTCGCCGACCTGGACGCTCGGGCGCTTCGAGTCGTCCTCGCTCCCGGCCTTGAGGCCGGCCGAGGCGAGCACGCTCACCCCCCCGATTCCGTCTCTTCCGGTGAGAGAGCCGAGGAGCACGGCCAGGTTGCCGGCTCCGCTCGCCCGCCCGAGGACGAGGCGGCCTATCGGCAGTAGTCCGAGGCAGAAGACGTTCACGAGCGGATTGCCGCGGTAGCAGCGGGAGAAGGTCAGCTGACCGCCGACCGTCGGCACTCCGACCGAGTTGCCATAGCCTGATATCCCGCGGACCACGCCGTCGAAGATGTAGCGGCTCCGCGGGTCCTCGAGGTCCCCGAAGAAGAGGGGGTCCATGATCGCGATGGGCCGGGCTCCCATCGTGAAGACGTCGCGAAGTATGCCGCCTACGCCGGTGGCGGCACCCTGATAGGGCTCGACGGCCGAGGGGTGATTGTGGCTCTCTATCCTGAGCGCGATGGCGACGCCGTCTCCGACGTCGACCACGCCGGCATTCTCGCCGGGGCCGACGAGGACGTCGCTCCCCTCGGAGGGAAGCCTGCGCAAGTGGAGGCGGGAGGACTTGTAAGAGCAGTGCTCGCTCCACATCACCGAGTACATGGCCAACTCGAGCGGGCTGGGATCCCGGCCGAGCAGGTGGAGGATCTGGTCGTACTCCTCGTCGGTGAGACCCAATTGGCGGTAGGTGTTCGGCTCTTCAATCCCGGTCATTTCGCTTCCACATCTCCTCTGGAAGGGGCATTTCGATGAAGCGGCCGGGATCTTTTCTGTCAATGCGACGGTTCCGCCCTCTGGGAGCCGGCTTGCCAAGAGAGCTTCTTTTCGGCACAATAGATAAATGCCTCCCCGGAAACGAGCTACTAAGTCTGCCCTGTCGAGCGAGCACAAGGACGCGCTTGCTGCCGGCCGTCGACAGGGCTACGCCGTTCGTCGTTACCTCGTCGCTCTCGAACAGAACAAGCCGCGCCGTGGCCGGCAGGTGAGCGTCGACTCGCTCAGGCAACGGCTGGATGACGTCGAAGCCAAGATCGCCGATGCCGACGCCTTGCAGCGGGTGCATCTCATCCAAGAGCGCCGCGACCTCGAGCGTCGTATAGCGAGCCGCTCGACCGAGACCGGCGACGACCTGCAGAGCCTCGAGGAGGCTTTCATCGAGGTGGCCGCCGAGTATGGCGAGCGCAAGGGCATCGACTACGCCACCTGGCGCGAGGCCGGCGTCCCGGCCGACGTCCTGCAAAAGGCAGGCATCCACTGGAGCCGCCGCGGCTAGCTGGAGGACCGGGCGGCCGCCGGCCGACCGGCCTCGAGGAAGGTCGCCAGCGAGGCCAAGAGGCGAAGCCCGTCGGCCGAGCCCAAGAGCGGATCGCTGGCCCGCTCCGGGTGGGGCATGAGCCCGACCACGTTGCGGGCCTCGTTGCAGATTCCGGCGATGTCGCCGAGCGAGCCGTTCGGGTTCTCGGTGTAGGTCAACACCACCTGCTCATTCTGGAATAACTGGCGCGCCGTAGCCTCGTCGCAGGTGAAATTGCCCTCGTTGTGGTTGATCGGGAGCACGAGACGCTCCCCCCTCCGGCAGGCAGCCGTGAGCGGGGAGCTCGTGCTCCGCACTTCGCAGGTGACCGGGCGGCAGATGAAGCGCCGGCCGGCATTGCGCCTGAGGGCGCCCGCCAGGAGCCCGGCCTCCGTCAGCACCTGGAAGCCGTTGCAGATGCCGACCACCGGGGCGCCCTCTCGGGCCATCTCCTCGACCGCCCCCATGACAGGTGAGAAGCGGGCGATGGCGCCCGGGCGGAGGTAGTCGCCGTGGGCGAAGCCGCCTGGCAGGATCACGCCGTCGACCTCGCCGAGGGTGCTCTCTTGGTGCCAGACGAGGCTCGCCTGAAAGCCGACCCGCTCGAGAGCCGAGACGACGTCGTGCTCGCAGTTCGAGCCGGGGAAGACGACGACCGCCAGGCGGCTCACTCAGGCCTCCCCGGCCGGGACGACCATCACCTTGGCCTGCTCGGTGACGGGGTTGGCGAGAAGGCGCCGGCAGAGCTCCTCGGCCCTGCGGCGCGCCTCGTCCCTGCTGGCGGCCTCCATCGCGAAAGAGACCAGCTTTCCCACCCGGACCTGGCCGATGCCCTCGAAGCCGAGGGAGGGAAGGACCCGTTCGATCGTCTGGCCCTCCGGGTCGGAGATGCCCTCGAGCCCGGTCACCTCGACGGTGACCGCGAACCTCACCCGGCGACTCCGTACCAGTCGCTGAAGCGGCGCCCCGACAAGAGCTCGTAGGCTGAGACGTAGCGCTGGCGGGTCGCCGCCACCACCTCGTCCGGGAGGCGAGGAGCCGGCGGCTTCTTGTCCCATCCGGTCGACTCGGCCCAGTCCCGCACCGGCTGCTTGTCGAAAGAGGGAGGGGCGCTGCCGGGCGACCACTTGTCAGCCGGCCAGAAGCGGGAGGAGTCAGGGGTGAGGATCTCGTCGCAGATGGCGAGCTCGCCGTCGATGAAGCCGAGCTCGAACTTCGTGTCGGCTACGACTATCCCGCTCCTAAGGGCGAGCTCGGCCCCCCGCTCGTAGGCGGTGAGAGCGATCTCCCGGGCCTTCTCGGCCACCTCCTTGCCGACGAGGCCGGCCGCCTCCTCGAAGGAGATGTTGAGGTCGTGCCCCTCGGTCGCCTTGGTCGAAGGGGTGAAGACCGGTTCGGGCAGCTTCTCTGACTCTAAGAGGCCCTCTTTGAGCTTGGTCCCGTGCATCGTGCCGGACCGCTGGTACTCCTTCCAGGCAGAGCCGGTGATGTAGCCCCGGACTATGCACTCGATGGGGAGCATCTCCGCCCGGCGCACGAGCATGCCGCGCCCGGCCACCTCAGGTACCTCGTGCACAGCCTCCGGCATGGCGTCCGGGTCGGCCGTCACGAGGTGGGTCGGGGCGATCTCCTTCAGCGCCTCGGTCCAGAAGTCGGTCATGGCCGTCAGCACCCGTCCCTTGTCCGGCACCGGCTCGGAGAAGACGACGTCGAAGGCCGATATCCGGTCGGAGGCGACCATCAGCCAGCGGCCGTCGCCGACATCGTAGATGTCACGTACCTTGCCGGAGTAGACGTGCTTGAGACTCACGGTTGGATCTCCTCCAATGCGTCGATGGTGCGGTGAGCATGTCCAAGGGCCCTCTCCAAGTCGAAGGCCCGGTCGAGAACCTCTGCTGGCCGGCGGCCGGCCGCCTCGAGCGCCTTCGCGAACGCCGGCTCCTTCTCGAGCAGCTGGCGGAAGTCCTGGCGGGACTCGAAGGCGCGGCGGGCGGTCGACTGCACGATCCTGTACGCCTGGTCGCGGGTGAGCCCGGCCTCGACGAGGGCGAGCAGGACCGGCTGGGAGAAGACGAGGCCGTAGGAGCCATCGAGGAGGTTCTCCCGCATCCGCTCGGAGTGCACGACAAGGTCGCGGACCAGCTCGGCTCCCATTTGCAGCATGTAGTAGGCGAGGAGGCTGGCGTCGGGCAGGACGACCCGCTCGACCGAGCTGTGGGAGATGTCCCGCTCGTGCCACAAGGCGACGTCCTCGAGGCCGGTGAGGGCGTAGCCCCTCAACACCCGGGCGAGCCCGCAGAGGCGCTCGGCCGTTATCGGGTTGCGCTTGTGCGGCATGGCCGAGGAGCCCTTCTGGCCGGCACCGAAGGCCTCTTCCGCCTCGGCCACCTCGGAGCGCTGCAGGTGGCGGATCTCGAGCGAGACGGCCTCGATGGTCGTCCCGACCGCGGCGCAGGCGTAGAGGTACTGGGCATGGCGGTCCCGGGCGATCACCTGGGTGGCCGGCACCGGAGTGAGCCCGAGTGCCCGGCAGACGTGGGACTCGACGGCCGGATCGACGTTCGAATAGGTGCCGACCGCTCCAGACAGCTTCCCGACGGCGACGGCCTCTCGCGCCTGGCGAAGCCGGGTCCTGTCGCGGTCGGCCTGCAGGCAGTAGAGGGCCATCTTGTTGCCGAAGGTGGTCGGCTCGGCGTGCATGCCGTGGGTGCGTCCCACCATCGGGGTGTCTCGGTGGGCGAGGGCCTTGGCCTTGAGGGCGGCGACGAAACCGTCGGCCGCCTCCAAGAGGAGGTCGGCCGCCTTGGCGAGGGTGGCGCCCTGGGCGGTGTCGACCACGTCGGAGGAGGTGAGGCCGTGGTGGATCCAGTTGCCGGCCGGTGGCCCGATCGCCTCCTGCACGAGGTCGACGAAGGCCGCCGTGTCGTGGTTCGTGACGGCTTCTCGCTCCGAGACGGCCGCGACGAAAGCAGAGTCAACCGAGGGGGCGCGCTCGCGACAGGCGCGAGCCTCCTCCGCCGGGATCGCCCCGAGGCCCGCCCAAGCCTCGACTGCGAGGAGCTCGACCTCGAGGTAGAGGCCGAGGCGGGCCTCGTCGGAGAAGAGCTCCGCCATCTCCGGGCGGGAGTAGCGGGGGATCACTGCGCGCCGGCCGGCGATGAGAGAGGGGAGCTCGCGATGTCGGCCCGCACCTGCATGCCGGGAAAGGAGATGACCGCCATCGCCTCGTAGGCTCGGCGGCGGGCGTCGGGCAGGTCCTGGCCGAGGGCCGTCACGGCGAGGACCCGGCCACCTGAGCTGCGAAGGTCTCCCCTCTTGTCGCGACTCGTGCCGGCATGGAAGAGGTGCACGTCTTCGAGGCTACCGGCCCGGCTGGCCCCCTCGATGAGGCCCCCATGCTCTGGTGCCGCCGGGTAGCCGGGGGCGGCCGCGACGACGCAGACAGCCGAGCGCCGCGAGAACACCGGCGGAGCGGTCCGGCCGAGGGTGCCGTCGGCGGCGGCCGCCAGGAGCTCGACCAGGTCGCTTTCGAGCAGCGGCAGGATCGCCTCTGTCTCGGGGTCCCCGAAGCGGACGTTGAACTCGACGAGGCGGGGGCCGTCGGCTCCGAGCATCACGCCGGCGTAGAGGAGCCCGCGGTAGTCGACCCCGCGAGCGGTCAGGGCTGCCAGGCTCGGTCCGACGATCTCGTCCAGCACCTCGGAGACGACGCTCTCGTCGACGGCCGGCACGGGGGCGTAAGAGCCCATGCCGCCGGTGTTGGGGCCCTCGTCGCCTGCCAGCAGCCTCTTGTAGTCCTGAGCCGGCAGGAGCGGGACGAAGTCGTGCCCGTCACAGACGACGAAGAGCGACAGCTCTGCTCCCTCGAGGCGCTCTTCGACGACCACCCGCCGCCCGGCTTCCCCGAATGACGAGCCCGAGAGCTTCGCCTCCAAGTCGGCCAGGGCCTCTTGCATGTCGCTGGTGACGAGGACGCCCTTGCCCCCCGCCAGGCCGTCTGTCTTCACGACGTAGCCCCCCTCCAGCTCGGCGAGGAACGACCTCGCCTGCGCGAGCTCCCGCGCGGAGAAGGCCTTCCAGCGAGCGGTCGGCACGCCGGCCTCCGTCGCCACCTGCTTCATCAGCTCCTTCGAGCCCTCGAGGGCGGCCCCGGCCCTGCCCGGTCCGAAGACCCGCTTCCCGGCCGCCCTCAGGCGGTCGGCCAACCCGTCGACCAGGGGCGCCTCGGGACCGATCACGTAGAGGTCGGCCTCCAGCTCCTCGGGCGGGGCCGCTGTCGAGGAGAGCCGGTGGCCCTCTTCCGAGGTGCCCTCTATCCCAGGGTTGCCCGGAGTCGCCACGACGTCGGCACTCCGGGCGATCGAGGCCGCGAGGGCGTGCTCGCGGGCCCCCGAGCCGACGACGCAGACCCTCACGCCGCGAAGGTCACGTACTGCTCCCGGCCGGGGCCGACCCCGACGAAGCTGACCGGGACGCCTGCCTGCTCGGCGATCAGCTCGACGTAGGCGCGGGCGGCCTTGGGGAGCTGATCGACCCGGGTCACCGAAGCCAGGTCCTCTCCCCAGCCCGCCACCTCTTCGTAGACCGGCCGGACGCGGTGGAGGATGGACTGGTGATAGGGCATGTGCTCGTAGCGCTCGCCGTCGGGGCCCTCGTAGGCGACGCAGACCTTCAGCCTCTCGAACTCCGAGAGCACGTCGAGCTTGGTCACGGCTATGTCGGAGAGCGAGTTGAGCCGGACGGCGTGGCGCAGCATGACGAGGTCGAGCCAGCCGGGCCGGCGGCGGCGTCCGGTGTTGGTGCCGTACTCCCGCCCGCGATCGACGAGCCGGTCGGCGGTCTCCCGGTCCACCTCGGTCGGGAAGGGCCCCGAGCCGACCCGGGTGACGTAGGCCTTGACGACGCCGATGACCCGGTCGATGTCGCGAGGGCCGATCCCGCTCCCGACGCAGGCGCCTCCCGCCACCGGGTTCGAGGAGGTCACGAAGGGATAGGTGCCGTGGTCGACGTCGAGGTAGGTCGCCTGGGCGCCTTCCAGCATGATCCTCTCGCCCCTGCCGAGGGCTGCGTGGATGAGCCCGACGGTGTCGCCGATCATCGGGGCGATCCGGGGGGCCAGCTCTTCGAGGTAGCGCTCGGCTATCTCGTCCCCGTCGAGCGGGAGGCGGTTGTAGACCCGTGAGAGGAGGGCGTTCTTCTCACGGAGCACCACGT
The DNA here is from genome assembly GCA_021803215.1 of Actinomycetes bacterium. GTDB lineage: Bacteria > Actinomycetota > Acidimicrobiia > Acidimicrobiales > Bog-793 > JAJZLV01. The sequence goes on from JAJZLV010000096.1 coordinate 8,558, forward strand.
CGAGCTTCTGACGGAAGATCTTCCCGTCCAAGAGGTCCTGCACCCTGAGGCCGACCCGAGCCGCCTTGTCGGAGTAGGCCGGGCCGATCCCTCGCTTGGTCGTGCCGAGCTTGTTGTGGCCGAGGAAGCGCTCGGTCATGAGGTCCAGCTCGTAGTGGTACGGCATGATCAGATGGGCGTTCCCCGAGACGACGAGGCGGCTCGTGTCGACCCCTCTTCTCTCGAGCATCGCGCACTCGTCGAGCAGGACGGCGGGGTCGACCACGACGCCGTTGCCGATGACCGGCACCGTGTGGGGGTACAGAACGCCGCTCGGCACCAGCTGGAGGGCGAAGGACTGCCCTTCGACCACGATGGTGTGGCCGGCGTTGTGGCCGCCCTGGTACCTCACTACGAGGTCCATCTCCTTGGCCAGCAGGTCGGTGAAGCGGCCCTTTCCCTCATCGCCCCACTGCGTCCCCACCAGGACCGTCGCCGGCATCGCCTACTCCGCCGCGGCAGCCTGCAGCGCGGGGTCGCGCCAGATGTGGGACCGCCGCGGCGAGCGGCTGGTGAGGCCGGTCGTGCCGGTCGCCTTCTCGAGCGAGTCGGCGTAGACGTCGTCCGCGTCGAGCCGCTGCAGCTCCTCTGCGAGGAGGTCGCCCAGGCTGCGCCGGCTGAGCGGGAGCTGGCGCTCTGGCTGGTTGGAGCGGGCGAAGGTGGCAAGGCGCCCGTCGGGGCGCGAGATGCTGATCACCTGCTGCTCGCCCTCGGCTCCCTGCAGGAAGAGGGCTACCTCCGTCACGCCGGGCCCGGCGGAGTCGGCCCGCTCGACGTCGATCGAAAGGCGGGCCGAGAGCCAGCCTGCGATGAGGGCGGCGCTCGGGTTGCCCGGCTCTGCCGCGACGCGGGCGCTCGAGACGGGCATGTCCATGGCGTCGAAGGCGGAGGCGAGGAGGGAGCGCCAGGGCGTCGTCCTCGTCCAGGCGAGGTCGGTGTCGCCCGGGGCGAAGTCATTCGCCCGCACGGTGAGCGCCCGCAGCGGGTCGGGCGCCAGGGCGGTGTCGGTCACCCGCCTGTCGGCCAGCACCCCGAGCGGGTCGGTCGCCAACTCCTCAGGTGGTGGCCCGTGCCACCAGGTGACCACGGGGCAGTCGGGGGCGAGGAGCGGGAGGACGACGGACTCTGGGTGGAGGGTGAGGCGGCCGTACATCCGCATGACGACCGCCTCGATCGGTCCGAGCCGCCCACCCACCTGCACCTCGGCGTCGAGCCGGTCGGCCGTCTCGAGCTGGCGCCGGATGACCACGAGGAGGCGGCAGGGATGGGCCTGGGCGGCCACCATGGCCGCCTGCTCGGCGGCCGCCACGTTCTTCTCATCCACGCAGACTACGAGCGTGAGCGCCAGGCCCGAGGCGAGCATGGCGCCGGCCCGGCGCTCGGTGGCGAGCGCCCGCACCACCTCGCTCCCGGTCGTGTCCCACAAGGTGACGCTCATGGCCGTCGCCAGGTCCGGCCCTCACGGGCCAGCATCTCGTCGGCCCCATGGGGACCCCACTCTCCTGCCCTGTAGCGCTCCGGCCGGCGCCCGTGCCAGAACTCCTCGAGCGGGTCTATGACTCTCCAGGAGGCCTCGACCTCGACGTGGTCGGGGAAGAGCGTCTTGTCGCCGAGAAGGACGTCGAGCAGCAGCCGCTCGTAGGCCTCCGGGCTCGACTCGGTGAAAGCGGCCCCGTAGAGGAAGTCCATCGAGACCTGGCGGATCTCCATCGCCGAGCCGGGCACCTTCGAGCCGAAGCGGAGCGTTATCCCCTCGTCCGGCTGCACCCTGATCACGAGCTGGTTGTTGCCGAGCTCGGCGGTGTCGGTGTGGGCGAAGGGGAGATGAGGCGCCCGCTTGAAGACGACGGCGATCTCGGTCACCCGACGGGGGAGGCGCTTTCCGGTCCGCAGGTAGAACGGGACGCCGGCCCAGCGCCGGGTCTCGACGCCGAGGCGCACGGCGGCATAGGTCTCGGTCGTCGAGCCCGCCGGGATGCCCTCCTCGTCGAGGTAGCCGCAGACCCGCGTCCCCCCGAGCCAGCCCTGCTCGTACTGGCCCCGCACGGTGAAGTCATCGAGGTCGCTCGGCAGTGAGACCGCCTTCAGCACCTTGTGCTTCTCGGTCCGGAGCGACTCGGCGTCGAAGGAGACCGGCTCTTCCATCGCCGTCAGGGCGAGCAGCTGCAAGAGGTGGTTCTGGAGTACGTCCCGGCCTGCCCCGGCGGCGTCGTAGAAGGCGGCCCGGCCCTCGATGCCGACATCCTCTGCCATGGTGATCTGCACCGAGTCGACGTAGTTGGAGTTCCAGACAGGCTCGAACAGCGTGTTGGCGAAGCGGAGGGCCAGCAGGTTCTGCACCGTCTCCTTGCCGAGGTAGTGGTCGATCCGAAAGACGTCGGCCGGGGTGAAGACGGTGTCGACCAGCTTGTTCAGCTCCCGTGAGCTGGTGAGATCGTGCCCGAAGGGCTTCTCGACGACCACCCGCCTGAAGCCGCCCCGCTGGCGGCTGTCGGCCATGCGGGTGCGGTCGAGCTGCTTCAGCACCGTCGGGAAGGCGACCGGCGGGATGGAGAGGTAGAAGGCGGCGTTGCCGGCAATGCCGTGGCTCTCCTCGAGCTCTATGAGCGTCTTGTCGAGCTGGTCGAAGGCGTCGTCCTCGTCGAAGGAGCCGGGCACGAAGCGGATCGAATCGGCCAGCCGCTGCCAGACGTCGGCCCGGAACTCGGTCCTCGCGTGCTGCTCGGCGGCGCGGCGGGCCAGCTGTTCGAAGTCGCCGTCGCCCCAGTCACGCCGGGCGAAGCCCAAAAGGACGAAGCCGGGTGGGAGCAGGCCTCGGTTCCCGAGGTCGTAGACGGCCGGGATGAGCTTCTTTCGGGCCAGGTCACCCGTGACGCCGAAGACGACCAGGGCGCAGGGGTCCGGCACCCGGGGGAGGCGGCGATCGCGAGGGTCCCGCAGCAGGTTCCGGGCATCCACCTCCTCGAATCTACTGAGCCGGGCCGGAGCTGCGCGCCAAGGCGCCGCTTGCCGGCGACGAGGCGCTCTGCTCCGAGGCCCCGGCGGCGGCCCTTGGCTCTCCCGTCTGGGGGCTGCCAACGGTTGTCGGCCTTCTGTGTCAGCATGGAGGTTGCCGCCGCTCCGAGAGCGATCGTGGCTCTCAGGTGAGGGCGAGCTCTCCCGCCTCGACGCCGACCTTCACGGTGCCGCCCTCCTCGTAGCGGCCCTCCAAGAGTGCGACGGCCAGCCGGTCACCGATCTCCCGTTGGATCGTCCGGCGCAGCGGCCGGGCCCCGAACGCAGGGTCGTAGCCCCGCTCGGCCAGCCACTCCTTCGCCTCGGTGCTCACCTCGAGGCCGAGGCGGCGCTCTTCGAGTCGGCGGGCCAAGGAGGCGAGCTGGATCTCGACGATGCGGGCGAGATCCGAGCGCTCGAGCGAGCGGAAGCGCACGATCTCGTCGATCCGGTTGACGAACTCGGGCTTGAAGAAGTCGCGCGGGTCACCCGGGAGGTTCGAGGTCATGATCAAGATGGCGTTCGTGAAGTCGACCGTCCGTCCCTGGCCGTCTGTGAGGCGGCCGTCGTCGAGAACCTGCAGCAAGACGTTGAAGACGTCGCTGTGCGCCTTCTCGATCTCGTCGAGCAGCACGACCGAGTAGGGGCGACGCCTCACCGCCTCTGTGAGCTGGCCGCCCTCCTCGTAGCCGATGTAGCCGGGTGGGGCGCCGACCAGCCGGGAGACGTTGTGGCGCTCCTGGTACTCGCCCATGTCGATCCGGACCATGGCCCGCTCGTCGTCGAAGAGGATCTCGGCGAGGGAGCGGGCGAGCTCGGTCTTTCCGACCCCGGTCGGGCCGAGGAAGAGGAAGCTCCCGATCGGCCGGTGGGGGTCCGAGAGCCCGGCCCGGCTGCGGCGGATGGCGTTCGCCACCGCCACGACCGCCTCGTCCTGGCCGACGACCCGGGCGTGCAGCAGCTCCTCCAGGTGGACGAGCTTCTCCACCTCTCCCTCGACGAGGCGGGAGACCGGGACTCCTGTCCAGCGGCTCACGACCTCTGCCACGTCCTCGGCGTCGACCTCTTCTTTCAGCATCTGCTGGTCGGCCTGCAGCTCGGCCAGCTTCTCGGTGGCCGCCGCGATCTCCTTCTCGAGCGCTGGCAGGCGGCCGTAGCGAATCTCGGCCGAGGCCTCGTAGTCGCCCTGGCGCTCGAAGGTCTCCATCTCGCCCCGGGCCGCCTCGAGGGTGCTCTTCGCCTCCCGGATGGAGGCGATGGCCTCCTTCTCGGCCTGCCAGTGCGAGGTCATGGCGGTCTGCTGCTCCTGCAGGTCGGCCAGCTCGGCCCGGAGGCGCTCGAGGCGCTCGGCGGAGGCGGGGTCGGTCTCCTTCTCGAGGGCCACCTGCTCGATCTCGAGCTGGCGGATGCGCCGGTGGACGACGTCGATCTCGGTCGGCATCGAGTCGATCTCTATCCGCAGGCGGCTTGCCGCCTCATCGACGAGATCGATCGCCTTGTCCGGCAGGAAGCGTCCCGTCACATAGCGGTCGGAGAGGACGGCGGCCGCCACCAGGGCGGCATCTTGGATTCGCACGCCGTGGTGGACCTCGTAGCGCTCCTTCAGGCCGCGCAGGATAGCGATCGTGTCGCTCACAGAGGGCGGCTCGACCATGACCGGCTGGAAGCGGCGCTCGAGGGCGGCGTCCTTCTCGATGTGCTTGCGGTACTCGTCGAGAGTGGTGGCGCCGATCAGGCGCAGCTCGCCCCGGGCGAGGAGCGGCTTGATCATGTTGCCGGCGTCCATCGCTCCCTCGGCCGCCCCGGCCCCAACGATCGTGTGCAGCTCGTCGATGAAGGTGACGATCTCGCCCTCGGCGTCGCTTATCTCCTTCAGGACCGACTTGAGCCGCTCTTCGAACTCTCCCCGGTACTTGGCGCCCGCCACCATCGAGCCGAGGTCGAGGGAGACGACCCTCTTGTTCTTCAGTCCCTCGGGGACGTCGCCTTCGACGATGCGGCTGGCTAGGCCCTCTACGATGGCGGTCTTGCCGACGCCCGGCTCGCCGATCAGGACCGGGTTGTTCTTGGTCCGGCGCGAGAGAACCTGGATCACCCGCCGGATCTCCTCGTCCCGGCCGATGACCGGGTCGAGCTTTCGCTGGCGGGCCGCCTCTGTCAGGTCTCTCCCGTAGCGCTCGAGCGCCCGGTACTGCTCCTCGGGATTCTGGCTCGTCACGCGGTGGCTGCCGCGCACCTCCCGCAGGGCGGCCAGCAGGGCGTCTCGGCTCACCTCGAGCCGCTCAGCCATGGCGAGCAGCAGGTGCTCGACCGAGAGGTACTCGTCGCCCATCTCGCCCTGGGCTGCCTGCGCCTTCTCGAAGACCTCCGTCAGCTGGCGGGAGAAACGGGGCTCGCTCCCTCCGTAGGCCTTTGGCAGGCGGGCCAGGCGCGACTCGATGCCGTTTCTCACCTTGAGGGGCGCCACGCCGAGACGATCGAGGAGTGGGATGGCCACCCCGCCCTCCTGGCCGACGGCTGCCAAGAGGAGGTGATCGGGCTCCACCTCGGCATGGTGGTAGCGCTCGGCTAGGGCGACTGCCTCGCGAGCTGCGTCCTGGGTCTTTTGTGTCCAGCGGTTCGGGTCGAGCATTCTTCCTCGGTACTGCTTCCTCTTGTCTGTTGTTTCTTTCCTGCTCGGTCTTCTCTTGGCTCTCCTGGTGGCCTCAGCGGCCCGGCCGGCCCGGCTGCCAGCGGGCCGGCAGCTGCGACTTGACCACCGGCACCAGGTCCCGGCGGTACTGGCGGTGGGTGCGTTCTACGGCCTCGCGAGCCTCGGAGCGGACCCGCTCGAGCTCGGAGCGGAGCCTCTCGTTCTCCTCGACGAGGGCGAGGATGCGCCGCACCCCCTCGAGGTTCACCCCGGCGTTGGTCAGGTCCTGGATCCGCCTCAGCTGGGCGATGTCGTCCTCGCTGTAGCGCCGGCTGCCCGCCCCGGTCCGGGCGGGGTCCAAGAGCCCGCGGCGCTCGTAGATGCGAAGGGTCTGGGGATGGACCCCGGCCAGCTCGGCGGCGACCGAGATGACGTAGACGGCCCGAGAGCTGGCGGGGCGGTTCCCCGGCGGCCGTGGCACCCCGGCCGGGCTCACCTGGTCACCTCGAGGTGCCGACGGGGCGACTCGGCTGTCGCCTTGGCATAGTCCTCTAAGGCCTTTCGCTGGGCGTCGCCGAGCTTCTTGGGGACGTCGACCTCGACCGTGACGAGCAGGTCGCCGAGGTGGCCGCCGCTCCTCACGCCCCGGTTGCGCACCCGGAAGGTCTTCCCGCTCGGGGTGCCAGGCGGGATCCTGAGAGTCACCTGGCCGTCGAGGGAGGGGATGGTGATGTCGGCCCCGAGGGCGGCCTCGGCGAAAGAGACGGGCACCCTCAAGGTGAGGTTGCGGCCCGAGCGGCCGAAGAGGCGGTGGGGCGAGACGTGGACGACGACGTACAGGTCGCCAGGTGGGCCGCCGTTGGCCCCCGGCTGCCCACGCCCTTTCACCCGGATCCGCTGGGCGTCGTTGACGCCGGACGGGATGCGCACCTTCACCTGGCGCTGCGAGGTCTCCTGCCCGCTGCCGTGGCAGGTGGGGCAGGGGTCGGTGACCTTCAGCCCCCGGCCTCGGCACTCCGGGCAGGGCTGGGCGAGGGAGAAGAGGCCCTGGTTGTCGTTCAGCGTGCCGGTCCCGCCGCAGCGGGGGCAGGTGACCGGCATCGAGCCGGGCTTCGAGCCCGAGCCGCCGCAGCTGTGGCAGAGCGAGGGGGTGAGGACGTTCACCGAGGTGACGACGCCCTCAACCGCCTCCTCGAAGGAGAGATGGAGCTCGGCCTCGACGTCCTGGCCCCGGCGCGGGCCCCCGAAGGGCCCGCCGGCCGGGCCGCTTCGGGTCCGGCTCCTGTTGAAGATGCCGCCGAAGAGGTCGCCCAGGTCGTCTATCCGGAAGCTGAAGCCGTTGTCGCCGGCTCCTCCGGCGGGACCGCCAAAGCCACCGGCCAGCGGTCCCAGCCGGCGCACCTCGTCGTACTCCTTGCGCCTCTCGCTATCTCCCAGGACGTCATAGGCGGCCGAGATCTCCTTGAAGCGGTCCTCGGATCCCGGGTTGGCGTCGGGGTGGTACTGCTTGGCGAGCTTGCGATAGGCGCGGGTGATCTCCTTCTCGGAGGCCTCAGGAGAGACGCCGAGGACCTTGTAGTAGTCGGTCTCGAACCATTCACGCTGCGGAGCCATGACCGCTCCCGTGTCGCCTGTAGCTCAACCCTTCACCTTCACCATGGCGGGACGGACGACCCTGCCCTTCAGGCGGTAGCCGGCCCGCATCACCTCTGCTATCTCGTGTCCGCCGCCCGAGTCGTCGTCCGACTCCTCGTGGGCGACGGCGTCGTGGACGGTCGGGTCGAAGTCGACCCCGACGGAATCGATCCGCTCGAGCCCCTGGCGGGCGAGCGTCTCTCTCAGGAGAGTGCCCACCTGGTCGAGAGCGCTCCTCTCCTCCGTGCTGGCGTGCGCCTCGGCGAGATCGAGGGCGTCGAGCACCGGCAGCAGCTGGACGAGAAGGCCCTCGGTGGCCCGTTCGAGCAGCTCGGTCTGCTGGCGCACAGAGCGCTTGCGGTAGTTGTCGAAGTCCGCCTGGAGGCGCCGGAGCGAGTCGAGGTAGTCATCGCGCTCGGCGGCCACCCGGCTGCTCTCGTCCGGCTCGGTCTCGTCCGGCTCGGTCCCGTCCGGCTCGGCCTCGGTCGTCTCGGTCGCCTCTTCGCAGGCCGCCTCGTCTGGGAGCTCGGCCTCATCCACCGGAGGAGCCTTCTGCTCCTCCGGCGCGTCGGTGTCGTCGAACTGTTCGCTCATGCCTCGGCTGCGCCTGCCTCACCGGGCTCGTCGACGATCTCGGCATCGACGACCTCTTCCTCCCCAGAGGACTGAGAGCTGCCGCCCGGCTGGCCGCCGGCAGCCGCCTGGCTGGCCGATGCCGCCTCGTACATGGCCTGCCCGAGCGACTGGGAAGCCGTCCGCAGCATGTCGAGGCTGCGGTTGAGGGCTTCGATGTCTGTCCCGGCGAGCTTCTCCTTCACGTCGGCGAGCGCAGCCTCGACCTTCTCCTTCTCGTCGGCCGGGACCTTGTCGCCTTGCTCGCGGAGCAGCTTCTCGGTCTGGTAGACGAGGGTGTCGGCCTGGTTGCGAGCCTCTGCCTCCTCTCGCCGGCGCCGGTCGTCGGCGGCGTGCGCCTCGGCGTCGCGCACCATGCGCTCGATGTCGTCCTTTGGGAGCGAGGACTGGCCGGTTATCGTCATCGACTGCTCCTTGCCGGTGGCGAGATCCTTCGCCGAGACGTGCACGATGCCGTTGGCGTCGATGTCGAACGCCACCTCGATCTTCGGCACTCCCCGCGGGGCGGGCGGCAGGTCGACCAGCTGGAACTTGCCGAGCGTCTTGTTGTACATGGCCATGTCCCGCTCGCCCTGCAGCACGTGGATCTCGACCGAGGGCTGGTTGTCCTCTGCCGTGGTGAAGATCTCGGAGCGACGGGTCGGGATGGTGGTGTTCCGCTCGATGAGCTTGTGGGTGATGCCGCCCTTGGTCTCGATGCCGAGGCTGAGCGGTGTGACGTCGAGCAAGAGGACGTCTTTCACCTCTCCCTTCAAGACGCCGGCCTGGATGGCGGCGCCGACGGCGACCACCTCGTCGGGGTTGACGCCCTTGTGGGGCTCCTTCCCGGTCAGCTGCTGGACGAGGTCCTGGATGGCGGGCATGCGGGTCGAGCCGCCGACGAGCACCACGTGGTCGATGTCGGACTTGCTGAGCCCGGCGTCCGCGATGGCGGCGTCGAACGGCCCCTTGCACGCCTCGACGAGGTCCTCGGTCAGCTCCTGGAACTTGGCCCTGGTGAGCTTCAGGTCGAGATGCTTCGGGCCCTCGTTCGTGGCCGTGATGAAGGGCAGGTTGACGTTTGTCTCCTGCACGGCCGAGAGCTCGATCTTGGCCTTCTCGGCCGCCTCCTTGAGGCGCTGCATCGCCATCTTGTCGTTGCCGAGGTCGACGCCCTCGGTGTCCTTGAAGGACTTGACGAGCCAGTCGATGACGCGCTGGTCCCAGTCGTCGCCCCCGAGATGGGTGTTGCCCGAGGTCGACTTCACCTCGAAGACTCCCTCTCCTATCTCGAGGATCGAGACGTCGAAGGTGCCGCCGCCCAGGTCGAACACGAGGACCGTCTGGTCGGCCCCCTCCTTGTCGAGGCCGTAGGCGAGGGCTGCTGCGGTCGGTTCGTTGATGATGCGGAGCACCTCGAGCCCGGCGATGGTGCCGGCCTCCTGGGTGGCGGTCCGCTGGGCGTCGTCGAAGTAGGCCGGCACCGTGATGACCGCCTGGGTGACGGTGTCCCCGAGGTAGGACTCGGCGTCCCTCTTCAGCTTCTGGAGGATGCGGGCGGAGATCTCCTGGGCGGTGTAGGCCTTGCCGTCGACGTCGATCGTCCACGAGGTGCCCATCTGCCGCTTCACCGAGCGGATCGTCCGGTCGGGGTTCGTGATCGCCTGGCGCTTTGCCACCTCGCCGACCAGCACCTCGCCCGACTTGGCGAAGCCGACCACCGACGGGGTGGTGCGGCCTCCCTCGGCGTTCGGTATGACGGTCGGCTCGCCGGCCTCCAAGAACGCCACCACCGAGTTCGTAGTCCCGAGGTCGATCCCAACGGCCTTCGGCATGTGTCTTTCTCCTTCTCACTCGGCCCGCAGACGGGCCCGCGACTTCTTCTGCCAGTACTCAGCATAACCAAGTTGAGCGCAAGATTGTCAACGGCCTTTGACGAGGCTCTATTCCCTGCCCATCCCTGGATCCTTCCCTGCCGCGCCCCGGTCCAGGCCTTCTGGACCGCCATCTCGGCCTTCGCCTAGCCTCGCCCCATGGCCAGCCTCGTCCTCCTCCGCCATGGCGAGAGCGCCTGGAACGCCGAGAACCGCTTCACCGGCTGGGTCGACGTCGATCTGACCGAGACCGGGGAGGCCGAGGCCCGCCAGGCGGGCGAGCTCCTTTTGGCCGAGCGGGAGGAGAGCGGTCTCGACTTCGACGTGGTGCACACCTCGGTGCTCACGAGGGCCGTGCGGACCGCCGACATCGCCCTCTCGGTCATGGGGCGGGCCTACCTGCCGGTGAAGCGCCACTGGCGGCTCAACGAGCGCCACTACGGCGCCCTGCAGGGGCTCGACAAGGCGGAGACGGCCGCCCGCCACGGCGACGTGCAGGTCGCCCTCTGGCGCCGCAGCTACGACGTGGCGCCCCCGCCGCTCTCGTCCGAAGACGAGGCGCATCCCCGCTTCGACCCCCGCTACGACCGGGTGGCCCCGGCGGCCCTGCCCGGGACCGAGTGCCTGGCCGACGTGGTCGTCCGCCTCATCCCGTACTTCGAGGACGCCATCGCCGGCGACCTCCTCGACGGCAAGGACGTCCTCGTGGTGGCGCACGGCAACAGCCTGCGGGCTCTTTACAAGCACCTCGAGGCGATCTCCGACGACGATATCGCCGGCCTCAACATCCCGACGGGCGTGCCCCGCCTCTACCGCCTCGACGACCGTCTTGGCCTGGCCGACGAGCCCCGCTACCTCGGGGACCCCGACGAGATAGCCGCCAAGGCAGCGGCAATAGCCCCGCGCTGAAACACTGCGTTCACGAGCTCCTAACGCGCCGTTCGCGCCGGTGGCACAGGAGCGCAACAGCGGGTCCGTAGCTTTGCTCGCAGCGGACAAAGGCGTCCCAGGCACAACCGCACCCGCCCGCCGGGCGAAGGAGGCTGCATGCTGGCGACGGCCTATCTGGGCTACCCCCACTATCTCTCGCCCGGCGACAACTCGTGGCAGCTGACGGCCGCCACCTTGGTGGGGCTCATGTCGCTTCCCGGCCTGGCGGTCCTCTACGGCGGGATCGTGAAGAGAAAGTGGGCCGTCAACACGATGGTGATGGCCTTCTCGGCCTTCGCCGTGGTCCTCGTCGTCTGGGTCCTCTGGGCCTACGAGATGAGCTTCGGCCACTCGCTCGTCCACCTTGGCTCGGCGATGAGGGGCACCGTCGTCGGGCGGCCCGGTCCGGCCCTCGGGCACCTGCTGGAACAGAGCCGGGCGGTCGTGCCGCAGGCTTCCGATCTGCCGGGGCCGGCCCTGCGCCTACCGGGCTCGAGCCTCGTCTACTTCCAGTTCGTCTTCGCCGCCATCACGCCGCTTTTGTTCCTCGGGAGCGTGCTCGGCCGCATGAGCCTTAAGGCCTGGCTCATCTTCGTCCCCTTGTGGACCACCTTCGCCTACACGGTGAACGCCATGTTGCTCTGGGGCGGCGGCCTCTGGGCCCAGGCGGGCGCCCTTGACTACTCGGGCGGCTACGTCATCCACCTGGCGGCCGGCACGACCGGCTTCGTGGCCGCCGCCGTGATCGGTCCGCGGCTCAGGTCCGATCGGGAGTCGTTCCGGCCGAACAACCTCCTCCTCGTGGCAGCCGGGGCCGGCATCCTGTGGCTCGGCTGGAACGGCTTCAACGGCGGCGACCCCTACTTCGCGAGCGCCGACGCGGCGGCCGCCGTGCTCAACACGAACCTGGCGGCCGCGGTCGCCCTTCTCGTCTGGCTCGTGCTCGACACCTTCGCCGGACCGAAGCGGGCCAGCTTCCTCGGGTCGGTGAACGGCCTCATCGTCGGGCTCGTCGCAATCACCCCGGCAGCCGGCTTCGTGGACGGCTACGGGGCCCTCGCCATCGGGGTCGTCTCGTCGGGCGTTGTCTGGTGCTCTTTCACCCTCGCTCCCCGGCGCTTCTCGTTCCTGTCGAAGGTGGACGACGCCCTCGGGGTGGTGCACACCCACGGCGTGGCCGGTCTCTTGGGCGGGCTGCTGGTCGGCGTCTTCGCCGACCCGAGGATGATCGAGTACCCCGTCTCGCGGGCGGGTAAAGGCCTGCTGCCGGCAACCGGGGCAGCCGGCCTCCTCTACGGCAACCCCCGCCAGCTCCTCGTGCAGGCCGGAGCGGCCCTCACCGTCATCTGCTGGGACGCCCTTGTCACCTACGGGCTCTTGAAGTTCATAGACAAGGTGTTGAAGGTGCCCCTTTGCTTCTCGGCTGTCGAGCTCGAAGGGGGCGACGCGGTCATCCACCACGAGCAGGTGGCCCCCCCCGAGACCGAGCCGCACCCCGAGGATGAAGAGTCGAGGGAGCCGGTCCTCGTGCCTGCAGCTGCCCGCCAGGTCTCCTAGCCGGGTCGCCAGCAGAGGTGACGAGAGCTTGCCGCCGCCCCAGGCCCTGAGCGAGCACCACTCGGCCTGAGCTGCCTGGAGCGGGCCGGAGGGCGTGCACCCCGAGACCGGCTGTCACCGGCTGCGAAACCGCGGTCCGCGACGGGCCGCCGGCCGGCGCCGGGCACGGCTGTGGTCCGAGCTCGACGCGGCAAGCCAGCCCGCCGGCCGGAGCTGCCTGCCGGGTGAGCCCATACGGCCGCGCGACGAGCAGCGCCACGGGCGGGCCGGCTGAGCATGCGGGCGAGCGGGCGGGGGTCGCGCGCCGCGAAGTCGGTCGTCACCGAGGTCGGCGCCGGCTTTGAGCCGGAGCGCCCGGTCAAACGGCAAGGCTGAGAGCTCACCGGGGAGCCGGGAGGAGAGTCGCCGCGCCGGCGGAGGCGAGACTGCCTGACGTGCTCACTGTGCGCCGGGAGCGGGCAATGACAGCCGACCCAGCTGGAAAGGGGACCCAGCTGGAAAGGAGCAAGCTCTGCGAGCCGGCTACTCTTTCGCCGTGGCAGGCGCCCAGTTCGACCCGAGTCGTGTCTGGCTCTTCAGCGAGTGCTCGCGCTCCGAGCTGCGCACGATAGGGCGCAAGGTCCGTCCTCTCCTCGTCCGGGCCGGCACCGTCGTCTGTGACGAGGGCGAGGTCGGACAGACCTTCTACTTCGTCGTCTCGGGCAAGGCGACGGTCCACCAGAACGGCCGCAAGACGGCCGAGATCGGACCGGGCGGCTACTTCGGGGAGCTCGCCCTGTTGGACCGCCTCCCCCGCTCGGCGACCGTCAAGGCGGCCACCGACATGGAGCTGCTGGCGCTCGACCAGAGGACCTTCAACAAGCTGTTGAAGGACTCCCCCTCGATCGTCCGCAAGCTGCTCGTCGCAACGGCCGCCCGCTTGCGTCAGGCCGACGCCAAGGCGCTCAAGGCGGCCGTCCACTAGCTAGGAGGTCGTCTCCTCCGGCTCGCCGGCTCCCGAGCTGCCGACGGCGGCTGGGCCGCCCATCGAGCGCTCGAGGATCTGGGAGATGTCGAGCACCGACACCTCCTCGTCCCGCTGGCGCTCCTTCACGGCGTCGTCGAGCATGATGAGGCAGAACGGGCAGGCAGTCGAGACGACGCCCGCACCGGTGCCGAGCGCCTCGTCGGTCCTCTCGAGGTTGATCCGCTTCCCGATCCTCTCCTCGAGCCACATGCGGGCTCCGCCCGCCCCGCAGCAAAAGCCGCGCTCCTTGCAGCGGTGCATCTCGACCGACTCGATACCGGGGACCGACTCGATCACCTTGCGGGGCGGGTCGTAGACCCGGTTGTGGCGCCCGAGGTAGCAGGGGTCGTGATAGGTCACCTTGGCGTCGAAGCGCTCCGGGGCGAGCCTCCCCTCGGCCACGAGGTGGCTCAGCAGCTGGGAGTGGTGGATCACCTCGAAGTTCCCGCCGAGAGCTGGGTACTCGTTCGAGAGAGAGTTGAAGCAGTGCGGGCAGGAGGCGATGACCTTCTTCACCTTGGCCGACGAGAGGGTCTCGACGTTCTGCACGGCCTGGGTCTGGAAGAGGTACTCGTTGCCGAGGCGCCGGGCGGGGTCGCCGGTGCAGGACTCCTTCGGCCCGAGGATGGCGAAGCAGACCCCGGCCCGGTGCAGGAGCCGAGCGAGGGACTGGGTGGACTTGCGGGCCCGCTCGTCGAGGGCCCCGGCGCAGCCGACCCAGTAGAGGTACTCGATCTCGTCGGGGATCTCGTCTTTCACGACCGGGATCTCGAACTCGAGGCTCTCGGTCCACTCGAGGCGCTTGCCTGCCCCGAGTCCCCAGGGATCGCCCCGGTTCTCGATGTTGCGCAGCATGAGGCCGGCCTCGCTCGGGAAGCGGGACTCGACCAGGACCTCGTAGCGGCGCATGTCCAAGATGGCGTCGACGTGCTCGATGTCGACCGGGCACTGCTCTACGCAGGCCCCGCAGGTGGTGCAGGACCACAGCACGTCGTCCTCGATGACGTTCGGGACGAGGGTCTTAGGCTCCTCGGCGACACCGTTGGTCGGGCTCGAGAGCTGGCCCGCCTTCGCCCCGGCCCCGAGCAGGCGCTTGGAGCTCGCGAAGAGCTCCTCGCGAAGATCCATGATGACTAGCTTGGGGGAGAGGGGCTTTCCCGTCGCCCAGGCCGGGCACTGGCTCTGGCAGCGGCCGCACTCGGTGCAGGTGAGCGTGTCGAGCAGCTGCTTCCAGCTGAAGTGCTCGATCATCCCGGCCCCGAAGACGGTGTCCTCGTCGAGGTTCTCGATGTCCATGTCGGGCGTCTTGTAGAGGGCTCCGAGAGCCCGGGGCTGGCGGGAGAAGGCGACGTTGATCGGCGCCATGAAGATGTGGAGGTGCTTGGAGTAGACGACGAAGACGAGGAAGCCGACGATGACGACGACGTTCAGGACGACGAA
>JAJZLV010000119.1 GCA_021803215.1 Actinomycetes bacterium
CCCGCCGCTCGGTCACTGCACGAAGGGCAAGGATCGCCAGACGCATCTCCTGCTCAGACATCTCCTGGCCACCGCTCGTCCCGTACTTCTCCAACTCATCGTGGATCAAAATTGCCAGCGGGACGGCGACCTCGATGTCCTCGCAACCCTCCAGCTGTCCCGTCCGGACGCGCGTGAGCAGGTCGACGTTGACATGTCGTCCCGAGGCTCCATACGGAGCTGGGATCTCGTCGTCAAGAAAGAATTCGTCGGGTCGCACGGTTTGGGGTGGCACCGCTGTCAGTTGTCGGACGTTGCGGGGTTGCAGCAGCCCAAAGGAAGGTAGCGCTCCAGCGTCAAGTTGGGCACGAGGATCGATCTGCTGATGACGACAGAGGAGATGTCGGCCTGGAGGCTGGAGCGCTCGGCAGACCAGTGACGCGCGCAGTGTCGGCAGGCTGGCGGCCCGTGCCGGGCGCCTCAGGGGAGCCACCGCCACGAGTCGATGCGGCCAAGGACTCCGAGACGAGTCCAGACAGCCACGCCCGCCCTGTCGTCGTCTCTGAGACTGCGGGATGCCGCGGGATGAGCGATGCTCCGCGGGATAACCGCGGGATGGAGGGACGAAGGGCGCTGTGGATAAACCTCCCAGCAAGCCGTCTACCAGGGAAAATATCGAGTGGAGGTGAGCGGACTCGAACCGCCGACTTCCACGTTGCGAACGTGGCGCTCTACCAGCTGAGCTACACCCCCAGGGCACCAGACGGGCTGGTGCTCAGGTAGCTCCCATGGTACTGGGCGGTTGCCTCTGCTCCGAGATCAGCGGCCGGCCGAGGCGAGTTGCTCTTCCGACTCCTTGATCGACCACGAGGCGCCGCCCATCCCCGGCTTGGCGGTGCCGGGGATGACTCCGCGGTGAGAGCGGGCCGCATCGAGTGCACGAGCTGCCCCGCGCCGGGTCTCGAGGGCGACGACCTTCTGAGCCTGCTCGACGGCGATCTGGTGGAAGTAGGCCAGGAGGCCGAAATAGGCGAGAGCGCTCAGCACGAACACCACCGCCAGGTAGAAGAAGACAGAAGAGGCCAGCCCGAACAAGAGGCTGAGGATTGTCCCGAGGATCAGTGATGCGACAACACGTCGCCGCCGGATGGTGGTGGCACGGGAGACCAGAGGGCCGATCTCCTGACGCATCTGGGACTGACCGACCGTGATGGCGCCTAGGTCGGACGGACCAGCTAGACGCCGCGCTGCAGCCGAGAAACCGATGGCGGCTCCAGGCACCGAGCTGCTATCGCGCGGGGCGCCCATGGAGAGCCTGGAGAGATGACGATGAAAAGACATGACCGACCAGAGATCTTCTCGTTCTCGCAGCTTGCGCGAGACCATAGGGGCGAGAGCCATCACCCATACGATTGCCAGGAGCACCAAGACCCACATATGCACGCTCCTCGTACCGTCCTTGCTTCTCAGGAGACCCTACAAGAGAGCCTCTTGCGATTAGTGGATTTCCGAGCGGCGCCAACTACCGGAACGTCCCCCCGTCTTCTCCCAAAGACAAAGATCACCGATCGACATAGACCGATCAGCCGACTTGCACATGTCATAAATCGTCAGCGCAGCGACAGCACACGCCGTCAGCGCTTCCATCTCGACTCCCGTGCGGTCGACCGCCTCCACCTGAACTTCAACCTCTACGTAGTCGTCCCCGATGGTGAAGTTCACCAGCACCGCCCCTACGAGCAGGGGATGGCACAGAGGTATCAGCTCTGCAGTTCTTTTGGCCGCTTGGATGCCCGCGATGCGGGCCGCCCCCAGGACATCTCCCTTGTTGACGGCGTTGGAGGCGATCGCAACAGTCGTCTCCGGCAGCATGCTCACCTTGCAACGGGCGCGCGCCCGCCGGTGAGTCGTCTCTTTCGGGGTGACGTCGACCATCCTCGCCCTCCCCAATGGGTCGAGATGAGTCAGGCCGCGCTCGGACATCGGGAAGGCAGTCTACGCGGCCGGAAGGAGCTGGGAAGTGGTCACCCTCCTAGCTGGGCCTTTGCGGCCATCCGGCTCTCAGCCGCCGATCTGGCTCATGGAACGCCTTGGGCGCACGAAGTCAACTCGCCCGATGCGATGGCCGGCCCACTTGCTGCCGACCGCCTGCTTGATCAGCTCGGCCAGGAAGGCGTCGCTTGCCCCTTGGCGCAAGGGCTCGCGCAGGTCGAGGTCCTCGACGGCGAACAGGCAGGTGAGGAACTGTCCCTCGGCTGTGAGGCGCACCCGGTCGCAGTTGCCGCAGAACGGCTTGGTCACCGACGGGATCACCCCGATCTCCCCTTGCCCGTCCAGGTAGCGGTAGCGGGAGGCAGGCTCTGCCCCGTGGGCGACCGGCTCCAGGGGGTGGGCTGCCGCGATTCGCGAGACGATCTCGTCGGCCGGCATAACCTTGTCGAGGCTCCAGCCGCCCGAGGCATCGAGCGGCATGAACTCGATGAATCGGATCTGGACGCGACGACGACGCCCGAACTCGGCGAAGTCGAGGATCTCGTCTTCATTCTGGCCCCGCACGACGACGGTGTTCACCTTCACCGGGTCGAGCCCGGCCGCCACCGCAGCGTCGATACCGGCGAGCACTGCCGAGAGGGCGTCCCTCCGGGTGATGGCCGCGAAGCGCTCGGGCTTGAGGGAGTCGAGTGAGACGTTCACCCGCTTCAGCCCCGCCTGCACGAGCAGCTCGGCATGGCGGGCGAGCGACGAGCCGTTAGTGGTGAGAGAGACCTCGACCGGCATCTCTTCGGGCGTCCTCAACTCTGCCAGCATCGAGATGAGGCGGTGGAAGTCGCGGCGCACGGTCGGCTCACCGCCGGTGAGGCGAACCGACTCGATGCCGAGACCCTCGACGAAGAGGCGAGCCAGCCGGACTATCTCTTCGTAGCTGAGCAGCTCGCTCCTCGGGACGAACTCCATGCCCTCTTTTGGCATGCAGTATGTGCAGCGGAAGTTGCAGCGGTCGGTGATCGAGATGCGCAGGTCGCGGGCTATGCGCCCGAAGCCGTCCACCAGCGCGCCGTGCGCCGGTTCGGTTGGCGAGGACGCGGGCATGGCGTTCAGCCTACGGCCGGCTGGTCAGCGCCGATTCGCTAGAGGAGAGGGCCGATCGGGATGACCTCGACCGGAGAGCCCGCCCTGATGGGCTCTCCCGGAGGCACCATGGCCAGGCAGTTCGCCGAGAGGGTGCCCGAGAGCTGGTGGGACTGCTGGCCGCCGGCCGGGCGCACGAGCAGCCGGCCGTCGGCGCCGAAGGCCCCCTCGACCCGGACGAGGTTGAGCCGCCCGTCGCGGCTCGGGCGGAGGTCCTCGCTCGTGATCGCGGCCAGCGAGCGCGGCAGCCGCTTCGGGTTGCCGGCCATCTTGGCCAGTCCCGGAAGGGCGACGACGTTGTAGCTCACGAGGGAAGAGACAGGGTTTCCCGGCAGCCCGAAACAGGCAACCGCCGGGCCTCCCCCTGAGCGGGGGAGGAAGGCCAGCATGAGCGGCTTGGCCGGTCTGATCGAGACGCCGATCTCGAAGGCCTCACCATTCTTCTCGGCCGCCAGGCGGGAGAGGACCACCTTTACGAGATCGAACTCTCCCCTCGACACCCCGCCCGAGGAGAGGACGGCGTCGCAACGCTTCGTTGCCTCCCCGAGGACGGACTCGACCGCCTCTTCGGTGTCGGGCGCCGTGCCCAAGTCGACCGGGTCGAAGCCGTCACGGCTGAGGGCGGCAAGCAGCATCTGGCGATTGGAGTCCCTTATCTGGCCAGGCTTCAGCGGTGCACCCGGGCCGACCAGCTCGTCCCCGGTGG
Source organism: Actinomycetes bacterium (assembly GCA_021803215.1). Classification (GTDB taxonomy): domain Bacteria; phylum Actinomycetota; class Acidimicrobiia; order Acidimicrobiales; family Bog-793; genus JAJZLV01. The sequence continues at coordinate 3,815 of JAJZLV010000119.1, forward strand.
AGAAGACGCCGACTCGGGGCCGGCGCACGACGGCTGCCGTCGCGAGCCCGAAGCTGGCGAGAACTGCCACCTGGCCCGGGCCTATTCGGTCACCTTCGGAGAGCCCCCGCTCGCCCGCCTTGAAGTCAGACCCCGGTGAGCGGACGTTGGCGCCGGGCGAGACCGCTCCGAGGATCCGTACCCGGCCGGCGCCGAGCCTCTCTGTCCGCTCGACGATCGCGACGGCATCTGCCCCGGGTGGCATGACCGCACCGGTCATTATCTGGATCGCCTCCCCAGGGCCGATCGGTTCGTCGGGCGGCGGCGAGCCTGCTGGCAGAACTCCGCGCACCGACAGCTCGGTGCCGCCTTCACCGGTGTCGGATGATCGGACGGCATAGCCGTCCATGGCGCTGTTGGCGAAGGGGGGGATATCGGCCGGGGCGGTCACCGGCTCGGCGAGGAAGCAGCCGAGGGCCTCCTCGATCGGCACCTCCACGGTCTCGAGGTGCGAGGTGCGGCTGAGCACCATGTCCTGCACCTGGCGGAGGGGGAGGAGCTCTTCGGCCGCGTGGCCGTGACCCTCGTCAGTGTCGTTCTGGTCGCTCGGTGGCATCTGTGCTCCTGGGCTCGGAGGGTATACTTAGCACTCGACCGATGAGAGTGCTAACCGGCTGGCGTCAGCGGGGAGTTGCGTAGACGATGCCCACATACGAGTACACCTGCAAAGAGTGCGGCGAGCACCTTGAGGTCTTCCAGTCCTTCAGCGAGGACCCGCTCACCGTCTGCCCGAGGTGTGGAGGTGAGCTGAGGAAGGTCTTCGGCAATGTCGGGATCGTCTTCAAGGGGAGCGGCTTCTACAAGACGGACAGCCGCTCCAGCAACAAGGCGGCCTCCTCGAGTTCCAAGACCGAGACGAAGAGCGAGGCCGTCAGCGCTTCGACCGCCAGCACCGAGTCGAAGGGTGAGTCGAAGCCATCGTCGAGCTCGGAGGCCAAACCGGCCGCGGCAGCTTCCTAGCGGGGCCCGGCCGTAGACGGCACCACCCGGGGCTGCCAGGCCCGCGGGGGGTCGAAGTGGTGCCCGACGAGACGGCCGATCTGGAGGGCGGCAAGGAAGTCGGCCGGTCCCTCGAAGGGAGCCATCTCGACATAGGCTGCCCCGATCGCCTCGGCCAGGTGGGCGTCGCTGCCCGCCCCGCACGCCAGTGAATGCTCGGCGGCCGCCTGACGGGCTTTTTCGTTGAGCGAGCTGAGCGAAGTCTTCGCGTTGATGCCCTCGATCACGTCTAGGAGCCCATCGCCTGCGAGCTCGGAGAGGACCGACGGGCGGATGTGGCGGCGCATCGGGTCGAATGGGTGCGGCACGTAGACGACTCCGCCCTGCCGGCGGATGGCGACGGCGGCCTCCCTCGCCGTTCGGCAGCCGGGGCGGATCGGCTCCTCCAAGAAGAGCCCGATGAGCTCTCCTTCAGGAGTGCGCTGCTCTTCACCCACCACGACCCGGCAGGGCAGCTCTCCGGAGAGTCGCAAGGCCCCTTCTATTCTCGAGTGGTCGGTGATGCAGACGACATCCATGGCCGTCTCCTCGATGGCCTTTGCGAGCTCGGCTGGCGTCGTCGTGGAGTCGCCTGACCACATGGTGTGCAGATGGCAGTCGACCCGCCAGCTGCCCGGCGCCCGTTCCTCTGCGAGATGAGGATGCCGGGCAAGAGCTGCGGCGCTCGGAGGTCTCAGTATCAGCCTCCTCCGAGAGAGACGTCCTCGATGGCCAGCGTCAGACCGGCCGCCCTGCCCGGGAGCCACTCGAGGTCGGATCCGATGTGGACGACGTGCTGCAGCATGCGCTGGATCGTCGAGGCGATCGTCATCTCTCTTACCGGCTCGGCGAGCTCCCCGCCCCGGATCATCAGACCCTCGGCTCCGACCGAGAAGTCACCGCTCACCGCGTTGACGCCCGAGTGGACGCCGGCGATCGACTGCACGAAGAGCCCTTCGCCGACTGCAGAGAGGATCTCCTGCTGGCCGAGCTCGCCCGGCAGGAGCGAGACGGCCCTCGCCCCGACTCCCGGCGTCGAGCGGTACCCGTCCCGGATCGCCGACCCGGTCGAGACCGACCCCGCCACTCGGGCTGCCCGGCTGTCGTAGAGGTAGCCCATGAGTTTGCCACCCTCTATCAGCTCGACCCGCCTGGTAGCGAGCCCTTCAGAGTCGAAGGGTGAGGCCCCCATGGCTTCGGGGTCGGTCGGGTTCTCGAGCAGTGTGAGACTTGGCGCCGCGACAGCTTCGCCCACTCGGTTGGCAAAGAGGCTCCTGCCCTTCGACACCTCCTCGCCCGAGAGAATGCCGGCGACTATCGACAGGAGCGTGGCGGTGACCCGCCGGTCCAGCACCACGGTCAGCTGGGCACTCTTCGGCTTCTCGGCGCCGACCATCCGGGTGGCCCGTTCGATGGTGTCGCCAGCACAGCTGCTCAGATCGAGCTCGGACGGTGAGCGGCCGACCGAGTACCCGAACCCAGTCGCCGTGTCGTCGCCTTCACCGGCTATGGCGTAGGCGAAGAGGTGACAGCTCGACCGTCGGCTCGCGGCCGAGAGCCCGAGCGAGTTGGCGACGGCCCATTCGAGCGAGGCGTCGGTGTACCCGGCGCGCACCACCTGGCGGATGCGCCTGTCGGCCCGTAGCTCCCGTTCGAGCTCGATCGCCAAGGCCACCTTGTCGCTGGTGCCATAGCCGGCCAGCTCATCGCTCCAAAGGTCGAGATCGGCGGCCGGCCAGCCGTCCGAGACGGGAAGGCCGGCATGCTCGTCCTCGGTGGCATAGGTGGCGTTGTCGCGGGCCTCGGCGAGCGCCTCTCCGGCCGCCTCCGCGTCGAGGGAGCCGACCCACGCGAAGCCCTGCCGGCTGTCCCGCACGACCCGGACGCCGACGCCGGATGACTCCGCTTGGGAGAGGTTCTCGACCGACTGCTCGAAAGAGCGCACCTCTGTCTCTCTCCCGGCCGCCAGGTAGGCCTCTATCTGCTCTCCCTCGCCGGCACGGGCGGCGATCGCCTTGGCGATCTCGATGAGCTCAGGCACCGGCCGTTCCCCCGATTGTCACGCCGGTCACCCGGAGGGTGGGCTGCCCGCAGCCGACGGGGACCGACTGGCCGTCCTTGCCGCAGGTGCCAGGGCTCATGCCGAAGTCGCTGGCGACGGCATCGACCTTGGCCAGCACATCCGGGCCGTTGCCTATGAGGTTGACATCTCGGATCGGCTCTGTTATCTGGCCGTTCTCGATCATGTAGGCCTCTGTCATGCCGAAGACGAAATCACCGGTGGCTGTGTTGACCTGGCCGCCGCCAAGGGCGGCTACATAGACCCCGTAGGGGGTCTGGGCGACGATCTCGTCCGGGTCCTCGCTTCCCTGCAGGAGGAAGGTGTTGGTCATGCGGACCATCGGCAGGTGCTGGTAGCTCTCTCTCCGGCCGTTTGCGGAAGAGGCTCTTCCGGCCTTTCGGGCGCTCGTGGCGTCCCACATGTAGTCGACGAGGATGCCGTTTTCTATGAGGACGTTCCGCCTCGCCGGCCTTCCCTCGTCGTCGACGGCGTAGCTCCCCCAGTTGGGGCCGGCGGTCCCGTCGTCGACGAGGGTGACGAGGGGGCTGGCTACCTGCTCGCCGAGACGGTGGGCGTAGACCGAGCTGTCTTTCACGATGTGGTCGGCCTCGAGGCCGTGGCCGCAGGCCTCGTGGAAGAGGATTCCGCCGCTTCCGCTCTTGATCACCACCGGCAGCACCCCGGCCGGCGCCGGTCGGGCCCTCAGCTTGGCGAGCGCCCGTCGAGCGGCTTCGCTCGCCAGCCGCTCGACGGCGTCGCCGTCGAAGAATTCAAAGCCGACGGTGAAGCCTTCGGACTCGAACCCGGTCTGGAGGCCGGTGTCGCCCGAGGAGACGCAGCGGACGGCGAAGCGGGTCCGGACCTGGTCGTCGCCGGTGAAGAGCCCGTCGGAGTTGGCGACGATGAAGCACTTGCGGTTGTCGGCGTAGCTGGCGCTCACCTGCACCACCGAGTCGCTCTTCGAGCGGGCCATCTCGTCCGCCCGGCGCAAGAGCTCGACCTTGGTGGCCTTCGGGACGTCGGCCGGGTAGGTCGCGACAGTGTTGGGCGCCGGCGCGCGTGTCTCGCTGAGGGCGATCCGGCGGACGCCGCCTCCGCCCTGGCGAGCCACGGCCGACGCTGCCGCCGCGGCGGCCAGCAGGCCCGTCTCGCTCAGGTCGTCCGTGTGCGCGAAACCTGTCGTGTCGCCGCAGATGACACGGATGCCGGCCCCACGCGAGTGGCCGGAGGAGAGCTCTTCGACCCGGCGGTCGTCCAGGGAGACAGCCGTCATCGCCCGGTCCTCGGCGTACACCTCGGCGAAGTCTCCGCCGTTTCTCAGAGCACCAGCGAGGACCCGCTCGAGCACCTCTGGCTCGACCAGCCTGCTCTCGGTAAGCGTCATCTCGGCTCCTAGCTCCGGAGGAATGGCCCGCCGCCCGCCGGCCGGCAGGGGCCACATGGTACTCGTGCCTGATCGACCCAGGTCCGGCGGCTGGCCGATCTCCTTCTAAATCCACCAGTTTTGCCCTCCGGCTCAGTACCATCCGGAGAGGCTCAGACGCCGGGGAGGCGAGCATGGACGAGAGGCCAGCGGCCGAGCAGGCCCAGATCGAACAGGTCGGAGGAGCCACCCCGATCTTCAACGTCTACCGCAGGGGTTATGACCCCGAGCAGGTCGACCGCTACGTCGCCGACCAGCAGCGCAGGCTGGACGAGGCCACCTATCGGGCTTCGGAGGCCGAGCGGAAGCTGGCGGCCGCCGTCGGTCAGCTCCGCGAGCTCCACCGACGAGTGGCCGTCTACGAGAGCGAGGCCAGGAGCGCCCAGCCGCCCGCCCTCGACACCCTCGGTGAGCGGGTCCAGCGGATACTGCAGGAGGCCTGGGAGGGCGCCTACAACCTCCGCCAGGAGGCAGAGCGCGAGGTGGCTGATCTTCGTCAGCAGGCCGAGGCCGATCTCGAGGCGAAGAGATTGAAGGCCGAGGCCGACGTCGAGGAGCTGCACCAGGTGGCGAGCCGGGAGGCGGCCGAGCTCGTCGACGAGGCGACCCGCCGGGCCCTGGCGCTCCGCGACGAGATGGAGAGGAGGCGCCAGGCCTACCTCGAGCGGGTGGAGCAGGACCGCCAGAAGGCCGTCGCAGAGATCTCCTACCTCTATGACCAGCGCGAGCTGGCGCTCGGAGAGCTAGCTCGCCTTCAGTCCACCCTCCGTGCCAGCGTCGAGGAGATGGTGCACAGCCCGCTCGCCAAGGTAGCCGCTGAGATCGTCGGCGCCGAGCCGGCGCCCCCCGCAGCCGTCGAGGAGGTCGAACAGGAGCTCGACGCCTCGGCCGACCAGCCCGAGGAGCCTGTGAGCTTCGACGTCGCCCCGCTGGAAGAAGAGGTCACCCCTGATGTGGCCGCGGCGAGCTACCTCGATGAGACCCTCGTCGCGGCGCCTTTGGACGAGACGCTCGTCGGAGAGCCGGCCAAGAACCCCTCGAGTCTTTTCGAGCAGCCCGTGGTCGAGGACGACCGAGGCGAGCAGCTCTCGCCGGAGGACATCCCGACCGGCCCGATGGAGGCGGTCGAGCTGGGTTTCGGCGGCTACGAGCCCGTTCCCGAGCCTTCGGCTGCCGAGGTGCCGGTGACGACGTTCGAGCCCGAGACCCTGCCGAGCCCGCCCGCCAAGCACGGCTTCTACGACGCCGAGGAGGACGGCTGGGCCTGAGCCGGTCGGTTGGCTGGGGAATATTTGCGTAGTCAACTACTGTTCCAATATGCAGTGCGCAGGCGCCTGCATGCCGTAGCCGGGCGACCGGGCACGAGACTTGGAGCAAGGAGAGGCCGCCGATGCCAGCCATCACAGCAGACACCCTCACCCTAAAGCCCGTCGCCGAGCTGCCGCCCTCGACGACGGCCTGGCGTCCGGTCAGGCGGGTGGTCGCGACGGTGCGGACGTTCGAGGGCGAGGGCTTTCCTGTCCGGCGTCCCTTCCCGAGCACCGAGCTCGCCCTGGCAGATCCGTTCCTGCTCCTCGACCACCTGGGTGCGGTCGAGTACGCCCCGGGCGAGGCCAAGGGCGCCCCGTGGCACCCTCACCGCGGCTTTGAGACGGTCACCTACATCGTCGACGGCGCCTTCGAGCACAAGGACACGACCGGTGGCGGGGGCCTCATCACCGACGGCGCCACCCAGTGGATGACGGCCGGTGCCGGCATACTCCACGACGAGATGCCGCCGGAGCAGCTCATCATGGAAGGAGGGCTCTTCCACGGCATCCAGCTCTGGGTGAACCTGCCTGCCAGGCTCAAGTGGACGCCGCCTCGCTACCAGCCGATCGAAGCTCATGACGTCGCACTCCTGTCGAGCTCCGACGGCGGCGCACTGGTCCGGATAATCGCCGGAGAGCTCGACGGGACGAAAGGACCGGGCGAGACCTGGACCCCGATAACGCTGGCCCACGTCTCGGTCGCGCCCGGGGCCAAGGTGTCGCTTCCCTGGCAGCGGGGTTTCAACGCTCTCGTCTACTCGCTCGCCGGGAACGGTTACGCGGGGGAGGAGCTCGCTCCGGTTCCAGAGGGCACCATGGCCGTCTTCGGAGAGGGCGACGCCATCTCATTCAGTGCCGACAAGCTGCAGGACGCCCGGGGGACCGGCAACTGGGAGGTCCTAGTCCTCGGCGGTCAGCCGATCAACGAGCCGGTCGCTCGCTACGGGCCCTTCGTCATGAACACCCGGGCCGAGATCATCCAGGCGGTCGAGGACTACCAGGCTGGCCGGCTCGGCACTATCCCGGCGAAGTTCATGCCGCACCGGACGGTGGCCGACGATGCCGGGGCGGCCGGCGCCTGAGCCTCAGGCGGGCTGGCTGATGCCGGCGCCGCCCCTGGTGGCGGCCCCGTAGCGGGCCTTGGCCGCCTCGAGATCGAGCGGCCTGACGCGGGCCCGGCCCGAGCGGTCCTCTTTTTCCAAGAGGTGGGCTGGCACGACCCAGGCAACTTCGAACTCGAGGCCATCGGGGTCCTTGGCGTAAAGGGATTTGGTGGTCGAGTGGTCAGAGGCCCCGACGAGGCTCCCCGTCTCCGCCAACGCCGCTGCAAGGCGCTCGAGCTCCCCCAGGGTGTCGACCTCCCAGGCGAGGTGGTAGAGCCCGACCTCCTCTCGCCCAGCCCTTGTCGGACCAGCGCCCTCACCGATCTCGAACAGACCTATGTCGTGGTCGTTGGTGGAGCCGGGCGCCTGCAAGAAGGCAGCTCCTCCCATCACTTGGCCGAAGTCGAGCTGCCTGAAGCCGAGCACTTCGGTGTAGAAGGCGACGCTGCGCTTCACGTCGCGTACGTAGAGAACGGCATGGTTCAGTCGAGTGATCGGCATGCTTCCTCCTCGTCCGTCAGCCTAGGAGCAGAAGCCCCTGGTGGCTCCTGGCGTGCCTCAGGGGACCAGCTCGACCACCGGGATCACCCGGTCCGTCTTCTGCTGGTACTCCTGAAAGCCCGGGTAGCGCCTCGCCTGCTCGGCGTAGACCTGATCCCGCTCGGTTCCCTCGACAACGACGGCGCGGGCAGTGATGGTCCCAGTGCCGATCTCGGCGCTCACCTCGGGGTTTGCGAGGAGGTTGTGGTACCAGTCGGGGTTCGTCGGTGCGCCGGCCTTCGAGGCGAACACGAAGGTCCTTCCATCGAGCTCGAGGTACATCACCGGGGTGACCCGCTCCTTTCCCGTCTTGGCTCCCTTGGTGTGAAGAAGGAGGACGGGGGCGCCTTGGAACTGGCCGCCCAGCTTTCCTTCGTTGGCACGGAACTCCTCGATTATCTGGCGGTTCCAGTCGTTTGCGTCGCTCATCGGTCCTCCCGGCGTAGACGGCCAGAGTCGCGTCGACTCAAGTGGCGAGAGTGAAGCTACCGCCTCGCGTCGGCTCCCGGCCCGAGCCGAAGAGGTGCCGTAGGCGGCGCTCCCGCTGCGTAGGGTTGGAGGCGAGCAGGACTGGGCCGCTAGCTCATCGGGTAGAGCAGGGGACTTTTAATCCCAAGGTGCCGGGTTCGAGACCCGGGCGGCCCACAAAGCCGGCTTGCACGAACCGGGCCCCACGCCGTAGGGCGAGCGGGAGCGGCGGCGGGGGGCTAATGCCGAGCTAATGCTTGGTCACCACCGATCGTCCCCGGAGCTTTCGTCCTCGACCGATCAGGGTTGGCGGAAGATCCTGTGACTGCCCAGCCTTCGCCATCGCACAGCGGGCAGCGGGCGCCCGCCTGCGTCGATGACCGTCGTAGCCGGAGAGGATCTACCAGGCGGTGGACGACGGGCTGGGAAGGGAGCTCCCGCCGCTCAAGTCGCTCGACGATCCCGCCCTGTCCAACAACCTGCCCGCCCAGCTCGGCTCTTTCGTCGGGCGGCGCTCGGAGGTGGACCGGGTCCGAGAGATGCTCCAGTCGACCCGCCTGGTCACACCGACCGGGGCGGGTGGCGGGGCTCCCGCCCGAGGGCTCGCCCGGCGCTTAGGGTCCGTCGGCGGCGGGCCCCGCCCTCAAAAGGCCCATGGCTCGATGGGCCGAGACCGACCGGCGGCCAGTGCGCCCGCCTCCCGCAGCCGAGGTGCGGCTCAGCCCGCCCGCTCGGGATCGGTAAGCCAGAGCAGGTACTTCTGCTCAGGGCTCCAGTCGGCGAAGAACGCCGGAACGTAGTGGAAGGAGTTGCCGAAGCGGATGATCCGCTCCGCCATGGCGAGAGACTCGAGGAGCTCGGGCACCCCGATGGCATCGAGCGCCTCGTGGGCGCGCTCCTTGTCCTCTTCTGTCACCGCTGAGCCGGTTGCTACCCACTCTGCCAGGGCGTCAGCCATGGCTTCTAGGTCGAGGCGGTCGCTGGCCACTCCGCCGTGACTAGCCCGCGGTGGCCTCCGCCCGCAAACTCACCTGTCGCCTCCTGTCCCCGGCTGCCGACGGGCTCAGACGAGCCGCCTCCCGTCCTTCCAGACCCCCGAGACCCGCTCGGCCAGCTTGGTGAGATCGGTCAGCTCCCCGTCGAGCAGGGTGAGGTCGGCCAGCTTGCCCGCCTCGATCGATCCGAGCCGGTCCTCGACCCCGCAGAGGGCCGCCGCGCTCGACGTGGTTGCGAACCAGGCGTCTTCGGGCGACATGGAGCTGAACTCGGCCATGAGGCTCAGCTCTTCGAGGTTGTGCCCATGGGGCCCGACGCCGCTGTCGGTCCCCATGGCCACCTTCACCCCGGCCTCGACGGCCCGGCGGAAGGAGTCCGAGTGCACCCCCATCACCTGGTGGGCCTTGGCGAGGATGGTCTCTCCGATCCTGGCGCCGTTGTCGGCGGCGGCGACCACGGCCCGAGGCGCCGAGAGGGTCGGCACGAGCCAGGTCCCCTTCTCGAGCATCATCGAGATGGCCTCGTCGTCCAAGTAGATGCCGTGCTCGATCGAGCGGATGCCGCTTCTCACGGCTGCCTTGATGCCCGCTGTGGCCTGGGCGTGCGCCATGACGAAAAGACCGGCGGCCGTCGCCTCGCCGACGAGGACGGCGAGCTCGTCGTCGCGGAAGTGGCCGTGGCGGGGGTCGTCTCGAGGAGACAGCACCCCACCCGAGGTGGCCACCTTTATGACGTCGGCCCCCTCTCTTATGAGCTCGCGGACGCGGCGGCGCATCTCCTCGGGACCGTCGACCAGCGCGGGTGGGTTGCCCGGGTAGGGGCCATAGGAGGTGAAGCAGGCGCCGGAGGGGAGGTGGTCGTCGCCGTGGCCGCCTGTCTGGGAGAGCATGATGATCGAGATCTGCATACGGGGGCCCCGCACGAGCCCGCTCTCGACCGCCGTCTTCACGCCGAGGTCAGAGCCGCCCGCCTCTCTCACCGAGGTGATGCCGGTGCGAAGCGTCGCCTCCATGTTGGAGGCCGCCTCGAAGTACCTCATCGAGAAGGGCCGCAGGACCTGGTTGACGAGATCGAGGTCGCCGCTGAAGGTGAAATGGACATGGCAGTCGAACAGGCCCGGCAGCAGCGTCTTTCCTGTCGTGTCCACCGCCTCGTCGCCGTCGAGGCCCGGGCCGACCTCGAGGATCTCGCTGCCCTCGATCACGACGTCGGCCTTCTCGGCCTTGCGAGAGGCGGCGTCGAAGACCGCACCACCGTGGAACAAGGTACGTGTCACTATCCCCTCCTCGCTCACCGAGCCGGTGATGGCCGGCCGTGCTCCGGCGAGCATAAGCGCCCCTGCGGCCTCGGTCACGAGGCCGCAGGGGCGCTCGAAGGCCTAGGGGACCTGTGAGAGCACGTGGGCCACGCAGGCCGTGAGGGCCTTGGCGGTCGGTAGGTGGAGCATCTCGTTCGGCCCGTGGGCGTTCGACTCGGGACCGAGGACCCCGGTGACGAGGAACTGGGCGCTCGGATAGGAGCTGAGGAGAGCGCTCAGGAACGGGATGGTGCCGCCCTCTCCCATCGCCCCGCTCGGAGCCCCGAAGTAGGCCTCCGAGGCCGCCCGGGCCGCCGCCGCCAGCCAGGGCGCCGTCTCGGGAGCGTCGAAGCCGTCGGCCGGCACGAGGTCTTCCACCCGCACCTCGGCTCCCTCGGGCGGGTCGGAGGTGAGGGCCTCCACCAGCTCCTCGGCCGCCTTCTTCGAGTCGGACGAGGGCGGGATGCGCATGGCGATCTTGGCCTTGGTGTAGGGGCGAAGGACGTTGCCGGCCTCTTCGATCGGCGGCAGGCCCTCGATGCCGACGTAGGCGAGCGAGGCCTGCCAGCTGCGGGCGAGGAGGCGCTCGGCGGCACCGGCGCCGTTGCCGAGCCGGAGGCCCTCGACGACAGGGAAGCGGTCAGCGTCGTCGACCAGCGCCGCCAGCTCGGCGGCCTCGCGCACGCGGCCGGCCGGCACCTCGACCCGGCAGGCCGGGAGGAGCACCTCTCCGGTCTTCTCGTCCTCTATGCGGGAGAAGAGCTGTCGCAAGAGGCGGAACGAGTCCGGCACGAGGCCGCCGCCCGAGCCGCTGTGGATGCCTTCCTCGAGCACCTTCACCGTGATCGTGGCGCCGAGGAGGCCCCGCAGCGAGGTGGTGGTCCAGAGGCGGTCGTAGCTGGCCGCTCCCGAGTCGAGGCAGACCACGAGGCTCGGCCCGGCCTCGCCGAGGCGCTCACCGAGCGCCTCGAGGTAGGCCGGCAGGTGCGGGCTGCCGCTCTCCTCGCTCCCCTCGATGATGGCGATGCAGCGAGGGTGTCCCCGGCCGCTTCGCTGGGCAAGCTCGATCGCCCCGAGGGCGGCGAAGATCGAGTAGCCGTCGTCGGCGGTCCCCCGGCCGTAGAGGCGATCTCCCTCTCGCACCGGCTCGAAGGGCCCGAGCCCCTCTCGCCAGGAGCCGAGCGGCGGCTGCTTGTCGAAGTGGCCGTAGAGGAGGACCGGCGCCTCGGCCTCGCCGTGCTCGCCGCTCGCGGGTACCTGGGCGAGGATCACCGGTGTCAGCCCCGGCAGCTCGCGAAGCTCGAGGCTCAGCCCCTCGATCGGGCGATCGGAGGCCCACTTGGACAGCTGCTCGGCGGCCCGGCGGATGTGACCGTGCTCGACCCACGCCTCGTCGTACTCGGGCGAGAGGCACGGGACGCGGGTGTACTCGTAGAGCGCCGGCAGGGCTTGTTGTTCCCAGTACTCCTCACTCCAAGCTGAGAGCTCCGGTCGGGGGACTTGGGCGGTCGTGTTCATGGCGGGAGCAGTCTGCCCTCTTTCACCCGGCCAGCGCCACGACCGTCCAGATGCCCCAGCCGCACCTCGAGGTGGCGGCGCTCTCGATCTCGGTCACCTGCTCCAATGCCTCCAGCACCTCTTCTGGGGGGAGGTATATCGGGGTGCGCTCGCCGCTCGTCGAGACGAAGACGACCCGTCCCCCCGCAACCAGCACCCTCGAGTACTCGGCCGGGAAGAGGTAGGCGTTCACGCAGACCACGGCCTGCACGCTCGAGTCTCGGACCGCGAGCCTCGAGGCGTCTGCCCGCAGCAAGAAGTTGCCCTCCAGGCGGGGCGCCAGGCCGAGCATCTCGGTCGACAGGTCGACAGAGACGACCGAGTCGAAGTGCTCGACGAGCACGCCGGTGTGGATGCCGGTGCCAGAGCCGATCTCGATCGCCCTTCCTCGGGCGGGAACTGCGCCTCTGACAAGGGCGTCGGCTGTCGGCTTCAGGCGGTCCGGGCCTCCTCTGGTGTGCCACTCGGGCGCCAGGCCGTCGAAAAGAGCGGTCACCTCCGCCTTGCGCTCGGGTCCCCAGGCGTCGGGCTCGAAGGCGATCTGGCGAGTCAGCCGCTGCATTGGCAGGTAGGCCTCGGGCGGGCGCTCCGGCCTCTTCGTGGTCGGAGCGACCGGTTCCAGGTGGGCGAGGGTCATCTCAAGTGGCCTGTCATCTCACTCGGAGTTGGGAAGGCATCTCAGTAGGACTTAGGAAGGCCAAGCGAGTGCTGGGCGACGAAGTTGAGGATCATCTCCCGGCTGACCGGGGCCGTGCGAAGGAGCCGGGCCGTTCCCCACAGGTCGGCCAGGCCGTACTCGCTCGCGAGCCCGTTGCCGCCGTGGGTCTGCATCGCCTGGTCGAGCGAGTCGAGGGCCGCTTCGGCCGCCGCGTACTTCGCCATGTTGGCAGCTTCGCCGGCGTCCTCGTCGTTGTCGTAGCACCAGGCCGCCTTGGCCAGCATGAGGCGGGCCATCTCCAGGTTGACCTTTGCGATGGCGAGAGGGTGCGAGAGCCCCTGGTGGGTGCCGATCGGCTGTCCCCAGACCGAGCGCTCCCTCGCGTAGGAGGCCGCCTTTTCGAGGGCGTAGCGGCCGATGCCGCAGCCGACCGCCGCGCCCATGAGCCGCTCGGGGTTGAGCCCGGCGAAGACCTGCCGCAGCCCCTCTCCCTCCGTGCCGAGCAAGCGGTCGGCGGGCAGGCGGACCGAGTCGAAATAAAGGGTGAACTGCTTCTCCGGAGCGGCGATCTCGACCGGTATGTGGGTCGCCGCCAACCCGGCGGCGTCCGTGTCGACTATGAACAGGCTGAGCCTCCCCCGGCCGGTCGCCTCGTCGGTGCCGGTCCGGGCGACCACGAGGACCTGCTCGGCCTCGTCGACCCCCGAGATGTAGTACTTCGTCCCCGAGAGGCTCCACTCCTCGCCGTCTCTGCTCGCCCTGGTGGAGATCTGATGGGAGTTCGACCCGGCGTCCGGCTCGGTGATCGCGAAGGCCATCTTGGCTCCCCCGCCTGCCAGCGGGGCAAGGAAGCGCTTTTTTTGCTCCTCGGTGCCGAACTTGGCGATGAGGGTCGCGCAGATGGCAGGCGACACGAGGAGGAGCAGGAGCGGGCAGCCGGCCGCCGCCACCTCCTCACAGACGATCGTCAGCTCGGCGATGCCCATTCCGCCGCCGCCGTAGGCCTCCGGCAGGTGGACGCCGAGGAAGCCGCCCTCGCCGAGGGCCTGCCAGAGCTCTTGCTGCTTTCCTCCCTCACGCGCCTTGTGCTGGAAGTAGGAGTGGCCGAAGCTCGTGGCGATCTTTCGGACCGCCTGTCGGAGCATCTCTTGTTCGGGGCTCGGGCGAAAGTCCATCGCGGCGAGAATAGGCCGGGGCGAAGCCGCCCCACCTGACGAAGCGCCCGCCCGCTAGGGTCGGGTGAGGACCCGAGCAGATGAAGAGGTGGCTCGATGGTGATTGGCCGGCACCCGCGTCCTCTGTCCGCGGTGGTCCTCGCCGCTGGCGAGGGGACCCGCATGCGCTCGAGCATTCCCAAGCCGCTCCACCGCCTCTGCGGCCGGCCGATCGTCCTCCACGTGCTCGACGCCCTGGCCGAGCTCAACCTCGAGAGGGTCGTCGTGGTGGTCGGCCACGGTGCCAACGAGGTGACCAAGGTTCTGCAGGCAGAGGCGCCCGCCGGCCTCGCCCTCGAGTTCGTCGAGCAGCCCGAGCAGCGTGGCACCGGCGACGCCCTGGCCGTCGCGCTCACTGGCTTCCCCGACGCCTACGCCGATCTCGAGGAGGCCGACCTCGTCGTCCTGCCGGGTGACACGCCGCTCGTGCGGCCGGCCACCATCGCCGCCCTCGTCCGGCACCACCGGCAGGAGAAGGCAGCCGCCACGGTGCTCACCGCCGTCATCGACGAGCCCTTCGGGCACTCCCGGGTCATCCGGGACAAAGACGGCGGGGTCGCCCGCCTGGCCGACGACCACGAGTGCTCGCCCGACGAGCTCGAGCTGACCGAGGTCGCCACCCAGATCTACTGCTTTCGCCACAACGTCCTCGCCCCGGTGCTGCGGCGCCTCGATCCGGACCCGGAGACCGGCGAGGTCTTCCTCACCGCCGCCTTGAAGGTGCTGCACGACGCCGGCTACCCCGTCACCTCGAGCCCGACCTACGACCCGATCGAGGCCGCCGGCGTCAACGACCGCGCCCAGCTGGCGGCGGCCGGTGCCGAGCTGCAGGCCCGTATCAACGAGCGCTGGATGCGCCGGGGCGTCACGATGCTCGACCCGGAGGCCACCTACGTCGAGTGGAGCGTGACGCTTGCTCGAGACGTCGTCTTGCTGCCCGGCGCGATCCTCGAGGGCAAGACCTCGGTGGGGGAGGGATCCGTCATCGGGCCCTCGACCCGCCTGGTCGACTGCGAGGTAGGAAAGGGGGCCCGGATCGAGTACTCGATCGCCGAACGGGCCGAGCTCGGCGATGGGGCCGTCGTCGAGGCCTTCAGCTTCCTCGAGCCAGGCGCCAGGCTGGCGCGGGGCGAGCGAGTCGGGCCATTCTTCGGGAGACCCTAGTGGGGAGGGGCCCGACCAGGGGAAGACGGAGGACGCAACCATGGAGATGACCCCGACGCGGCGCCTGGAGCTCGTGACGGGCCGGGCCCACCCAGCTCTGGCCGAAGAGATCTCCCAGTACCTCGGCGTGCCGCTCGGAGAGACCAACCTGCAGGAGTTCGCCGACTCCGAGCTGCACTGCCGCTACGGCAGCTCGATCAGGGGCGTCGACCTGTTCATCGTCCAGACCCATGCCGCCCCGGTGAACGACTCGATCATGGAGATGCTCGTCATGATCGACGCCGCCAAGCGGGCCTCGGCCAAGCGGATCACGGCGGTCTGTCCCTACTACGGCTACTCCCGTCAGGACCGGAAGTCGACCGGCCGGGAGCCGATAACCGCCAAGCTCGTCGCCGACCTCCTCTCGGCGGCCGGGGCGGACAGGATCGTCTCGGTCGACCTGCACTCAGGCCAGATACAGGGTTTCTTCAACGGGCCCTTCGACCATCTCGTGGCCGCCCCGGTGCTGGTCGACTACCTGAGGCGCCATGGCGACGGAGACATGGTCGTGATCTCGCCCGACGCCGGACGGGTGAAGGTCTCGGAGCGCTTCTCCCAGCAGATCGGGGCCGACCTCGCGATCGTCCACAAGCGTCGCCCGCGGGGCTCGGTCGACGAGGTGGAAGCTCTCGAAGTGGTCGGCAACGTGAAGGGGCGCCGCTGCGTGATCATCGACGACCAGATCGGCACGGCCGGCACGATCTGTGCCGCCGCCGAGCGCCTCGTCGAGGAGGGCGCCACGGAGATATGGGCGATGGCGACCCACGCCATCTTGGCCGGCCCGGCGCTCGACCGCCTGAAGTCTGCGCCCATCTCTAAGGTGGTCGTCACGAACACCCTCCCGGTCCCCGAGGAGCGGCGCATCGACAAGCTCGAGGTGATCTCGGTGGCGAAGCTCATCGCCGATGCGATCGACGCCGTCTTCGAGGACACCTCGGTCTCTGAGATCTTCGGGGGTCAGAACCTCCTTTGAGGACCCCGCAAGCGCTCGGGCCGGCCGCCTGGCTCCGATGACCTAGACTTACCGGCCGCAGTCGTGCCGCAGGCGGGGCTGCCCCTGGCCCCCGACGACACCATCGCAGGAGCGCGTCTCATGGCAGAAGTCCAGCTCGTTGCCGAGCCCGGTCGCCCGGAGGGCAGCCGCGCCGCTCGGAGGCTTCGCAGCTCCGGCCGCATCCCGGCCGTCGTGTACGGACATGGCATCGACCCGATCGCCGTCTCGGTCGACGCCAGGGAGCTTCGGGTGGCGCTCAACGGCGAGGCGGGCACCCGCGCCCTTCTCGACCTGCGGGTGGGCTCGGACCGCCATCTGGTGGTCGCCCGCCACCTGCAGCGCCACCCGGTGCGCCACCTCGTCACCCACATCGACTTCCAGGTCGTGAGCCGGGACGAGATCATCTCGGGCGACATCCCGATCCTGCTCGTAGGCGAGGCGGTCGCCGTCCACCGGGGAGACGGCGCAGTTGCCCAGGAGCTGCTCAGCCTCTCGGTGAAGGCCCGGCCAGCCGACATGCCTCCCCACCTCGAGGTGGACGTCTCCGAGCTCGAGATCGGTTCCACCATTCGGGTGGCCGACATGATCCTGCCAACGGGGGTCGAGACCGACGTCGACCCCGAGCATCCCGTCGTCGTCGGCCAGCCGCCCCAGGTCGTCATGCCCGAGCCCGAGGCCGCCGAGGAGGCCGAGGGTGAGGCCGGCGCCACCCCGGCGGCCGGTGGTGGCGAGCCCGAGCCCGACCAGGAGGGCGCCAGCTGAAGCTGAAGCTCCCCCGGCGCGCCGGGCACGACCAAGCGGGCGACGCCAGCGTCGACCTGGTCGTGGTCGGCCTCGGGAACCCGGGCCCCGAGTACGCCGGCACGAGGCACAACCTCGGAGCCGAGGCCGTGCGGCGGCTGGCGGAGCGCTGCGGCACCGGGCTCCGCCCGGAGAGGGGGACGAACGCCTCGACCGCCCTCGTGCGCCGTGGGGAGCGCTCGATGGTCCTCGCCGTCCCGCAGACCTACATGAACGACTCCGGCTTGGCGGTGCGGTCCCTCGCCCGCCGCTACGGGGCGGGCGAGCTCTCCCGCGTCGTGGTCGTCCACGACGAGCTCGACCTGGAGCCGGGTGTCGTGCGGGTGAAAGAGGGTGGCGGCATAGCCGGCCACAATGGCCTGCGCTCGATAGCCCAGCACCTCCACAGCCGTGACTTCCTGCGGGTGCGGGTGGGGATCGGCAAGCCGCCCGGGCGGGCCCAGGGGGTCGACCATGTGCTGCGGCGGCCCTCTGCGAAGGAGCGACAGCTCATCGAGGTGGCCGTCGAGGAGGCGGCCGACGCCGTCGAGGAGATCTGGGCGAACGGCCCGGCCGCTGCCATGAACCGCTTCAATACACGTTCGTGACCCTCTCGGCGCTACCCGGCCTCTTGGCCGGCGAGGCCGGCCTTGCCGAGCTGCTCGGGCGGGACGACAGCGTCGTCGCCGTCGCAGAGCCGGGCCGCCCGGCCCTGCTGGCGGCGCTCGCCAGCCTCGGGCAGGCCCCCGTCGTGCTGGTGGCGACAGCCACCATGCGCGAGGCCGAGAGCCTGACCCACGACCTGCAGGCCTACGCCCCGCCCGGATCGGTCGAGCTCCTGCCGGCCTGGGAGACGCTTCCATTCGAGCGGGTCTCGCCGGCGGTCGAGACGATGGGCCGTCGCCTCAGGGCCATCTGGCACCTGCGGGAGGGCCAGCCGCCGGCCGGCGGGGCGGGCGCCAGGTCGGAGAGCCGTCTCGTGGTCGCCCCCTTGCGCTCCCTGCTGCAGCGCCTCGGCCCCGGCCTCGACCAGGCCGTCCCGGTGACGGTGCGAGCAGGCGAGGAGGTCGACTCCGGGGAGCTCCTCGCCCGCCTGGTCGCTCTCGGCTACCGGCGTGAGTACCAGGTGGAGCACCGGGGTGAGGTGGCGGTGCGAGGCGGGATCCTCGACGTCTTCCCCTCGACGGGGGGAGAGGGGATCCGGATCGACCTGTGGGGCGATCAGGTGGACCGCCTCACCTGCTTCGACCTCTCCGACCAGCGCTCGACCGGCGACATCGAGTGCGCCGAGATCTTCGGCTGCCGGGAGCTCATCCTCACGAGAGAGGTGAGAGAGAGGGCGGCCGTCCTCGCCAGGAGCGCTCCGGTCGCCCGCGACGTCTTCGAGCGCCTGGCGAACGGCGCCGTCTTCGACGGGATGGAGTCTTGGCTCCCCTTCCTCACCGAAGAGGAACGGCTCTTCACCGACCTTTTGTCCGAGGACTCCCGCGTGGTGCTCGTCGAGCCCCGGCGGTTGCGGGACCGGGCGAGCGAGTTCATCGAAGAGGAGCGCTCGCTCGCCGAGACGCTCGCTTCCACCTGGGGAGCCGGCGAGGGGGAGGAGCCTGTCTCGGCCCCCCGGCTCCATCTCGACTTCGACCGGCTCCTGTCCCGCTCGCCGGCGAAGCTCTCCTCTCTCCTGGCGGTGGCCGACTCGCCCGAGGTGACAAGCGTGCAGGCGAACGGCTGGCCACCCGTCCTCGGCGATGCTCAGGGGCTCGCCAACCGCCTCGGCGAGCTTGCCCGGCAGGGTTACCGGGTCGTGGTGGCGGCCGACGGCGCCGGCTCGGCCCGCCGGCTCGCCTCGGTGCTCGACGAGCACGGCGTGAAGAGCGACCTCGTCGGGGACGAGCTGGCCGGCGGGGACGAGCTGGTCGGCGGGGAGGAGCTGGCCGGCGGGGAGGAGCTGGCCGGGAGGGACCAGCTCCTCCGCCGGCCCGGCGTCCACGTAACCGTCGCCCAGATAGACCGGGGGGCCGTCTTCCCGGCCTCGAAGCTCGCCGTGCTGGCCGAGCCGGACATCACCGGTAGGCGCCGCCCCCACCGGGTGGCGCGGCCCCGTCAGCGAGCCACCGAGGGCTTTTTCGACGACCTGGCGCCCGGGGCCTTCGTCGTCCACCACGTGCACGGGGTGGCCCGCTACGGCGGGCTCGTCAAGCGCGCCATCGGCGGGACGGAGCGGGACTACCTGCTCCTCGAGTACCGGGGCGGCGACAGGCTCTACATCCCATCCGACCAGATCGATGCCATCACCCCCTACAGCGGCGGCGACCAGCCCTCCCTCAACCGGCTCGGCGGCTCGGA